>CAJUPI010000013.1 GCA_910588125.1 uncultured Lachnospiraceae bacterium | reverse complement strand
ACCAGTGACACGAGGATTTTCAGTCCTCTGCTCTACCAACTGAGCTACCAAGGCATTTCTCTTACTTTTCACATATTACTCCATAATTTCAAATTTGTCAACACTTAATCCTTCCCTGCTATTACCGAAGCCTCCCGCCGATGGAAAGCAATACTCCGGAACCGCCTGGCAATTCCAGCGTTATCTTGCCATCCTTCACTTCATACGGTTTCATGCCTGCATTATAGCCATCCTTGCCAGTCAACATCAATTGTGTCATTACTTGTCCGTCCGACACTCCCATTTCCCATACTGGCAACGATATCTGGCATGCCTCATCGCCGCTGTTTAATGCGATTGCACATTTATTAATGCCTCGCATACGTCCATAAGCAATCAGATTCCTGCCCTCTAAAAGCTGCTTTAAAGAGCCTCGCCGCAAAGCAGGCAATGCTCTGTGCAGAGTTATCATATAACGATGAAATTCAATCAGTTCATAATCTTCCTGCCCCCAGGGATAAGTCCGGCGGCTGTCAGGATCTGTCCAGCCACACACGCCTGCCTCATCCCCATAGTACAATGTCGGCGCCCCCGGCCAGGTCATCTGAATCAGTACGGCTTCCCGCAACACATATTTCCGGATCCCTTCATTCGCCTTATCTGCTCCCACAGTGCCAATCCTGCCCACAACCTGGTTTGTCCGGGTTAAAAAACGGCTGTGATCATGATTCGACAACTGATTCATGGCCACCATCAAAGATGGTGTCTGCATCCGGCTCATATGATAGCTCATCGTTCGGAAAAACCAGCTGCCATCCCCCAACAGCTCTCCGTTATATTCGTCACTATGCTTTTCCATGCCGGTCAAAAACCAGGTCAGCGGTTCCATAAAAGCATCATAGTTCATGACCGTATCCCACTGATCCCCTTCCAGCCAACTTCCCGGATCACCATAATGCTCCGCCAAAATAATAGCCTCCGGATTTGCCTCCTTGACTTTTTTGCGAAAATCTCGCCAAAACTGATGGTTAAACTCGCTGCTTCGCCCCAAATCCGCCGCCACATCCAGTCGCCAGCCATCCACACAATAAGGCGGTGATACCCACTTGCCTGCAATCTCCATAATATATTCATACAGCTTGGGGGATTTTTCATAATTCAGCTTAGGAAGCGTATCATGCCCCCACCAGCCGTCATAATTCGGATTATATGGCCATGCATCTTCCTTATAAAACCGAAAGAAAGTGCGATATGGGCTATCCGCCGACTCATAAGCTCCCGGTTCATACATCCCCTGATGCGCATAAATAAGCTCCCGATCCAACCATTTATTAAAAGAACCGCAGTGGTTGAATACTCCGTCAATAATCACTTTCATTTTCCGTTTATGGACTTCTTCCATAAAACGGGCAAAGAAAGCATCGCTCGCTTCCAGATTTTCCTGTGAAGCAGAACGTATCTGATAGCGGGTGGCATGTTCATTGTTAACGGCATCTTGCGCCACCAGTTCTCCGCCATCCTTGACGATCACGCCATAATGAGGATCTATATGATCATAATCCTGTGTATCATATTTATGATTGGAGGGGGAAACAAAAAGCGGATTAAAGTATATCACCTCTATCCCCAAATCCTGCAGATAATCCAGCTTGTCCCATACTCCCTGCAGATCCCCACCATAAAAGCAGCCGACATCCATAGTGGATGGATTTCTTCCCCAATCCTCCACATGATAGACCGGGCGCCCAATATAAACATATTCACAGGATTGCACATCATTCCCTGCATCACCGCGGCAAAACCGATCGACAAAAATCTGATACATGACTGCTCCCTTTGCCCATTCTGGTGTATGGAAACCAGGAGTAATGCGAAACGCGAAGCAATCCTCATGCTTCTCCACAACACCTAATCGGTTAAAGCAACAGCTCTCCCCATCCCTGATAACCTCAAAATAATATCGCCGCGGTTTATTATTCGCTACAACCACATACTCGTAAAAATCAAAATACCCATCAGATGCAACCTTGAGCATTCGGGCTCTTAATTTCTTCTCTTCCTCAATATAATAGACTGCATCTGCATTATTTTTTGCTGTCCGAAACCGCAGTACTACCCGATCTCCGGCATCCGGCTCCTCTGGCCGCCGGTAATCCAAAGTCTCATCTGTAAAAAGCGCCCGCCGGTTTAATCCTATCATATGCTCATCCATATAGCCAAAAACATCCTCTCAAAACATGATAAAATCACGGTGATTACTATTTTAAATGATTCTGCTCCAAGTTACAACCTGTTTCTGCATTAATTTCTACTATATTCATATATTTTTATTATAAATATTATAAAGTGAAAGAGCCGACGGGGTAGTCGGCTCTTTCAGGAGAAGGTATTTCGTTTCTTATGGGGTGTAGCAAAAACTATATAATGTATTGGGGGGTTACGTCTATTATAATAACATAACTCCCCAAATAAGTGTGCACAAACATCCAAATATTTTGTTTCTTTTTTTGTGCAGATTCACGCCAGTAGCTAATTCATCCCGACAATTATCTCAGAGTTTTTCACAGTCCCTGTACCTCTGCTTCAAAAAGCGACTCAAATTCCGACTGCCCGATCTTCTCTTTCTCTACCAACAGCTCACAGCATTTGTCCAAAACCATATGGTGCTGCAGGATAATCTCTTTGGCCTTCTGATAACATTCATCAATGATCCGTTTGACCTCCGTATCTATCATTCCGGCTACTCCCTCGCCATAGCTTCTTGCATGCGCCAGATCCCGTCCAATAAATACTTCGTCTCCGTCACTGTCATAGTCAATCATTCCCACTGTTTCTGACATACCGTATTTGGTAACCATAGCTCTGGCAATTTTACTCGCCTGCTTGATATCCTGAGACGCCCCGGTTGTTACATCCTCAAAAATAATTTCCTCTGCAATTCTTCCTCCCAGAGAAACCATGATATTCTGCAGCATCTTGCCTTTGGTGTTGAACATCTCGTCCTCACTGGGCAACGGCATGGTATAACCGGCGGCACCAATTCCTGTGGGAATAATAGAAACCGTATGCACCGGCCCCACGTCAGGCAATACATGGAACAAAATTGCATGACCAGCTTCATGATATGCTGTAATCCGCTTCTCCTTATCCGATATCACCCGGCTCTTTTTCTCTGCCCCGATTCCTACTTTTACAAAAGATTTCTCAATATCTGCCTGTACAATGAACCCTCGGTTATTCTTTGCCGCATGAATCGCCGCCTCATTCATCAGATTCTCCAAATCCGCGCCCGTAAAGCCAGATGTCGTCCTGGCCACCCGTGCCAGATCGACGTCCTCAGCCAATGGCTTTTGCTGTGAATGAACTTTTAAGATCTCTTCCCGGCCCTTTACGTCCGGACGTCCCACTGCCACCTTGCGATCAAATCGTCCCGGCCTTAAAATCGCCGGATCCAGAATGTCCACCCGGTTCGTAGCCGCCATAACAATGATCCCTTCATTCACGCCAAAGCCGTCCATCTCTACCAGCAACTGATTTAAGGTCTGTTCCCGCTCGTCATGTCCGCCTCCCATACCCGTGCCCCGGCGGCGTGCGACTGCATCAATCTCATCAATAAACACAATGCAGGGCGCATTTTTCTTGGCATCCTCAAACAGATCCCTTACTCTTGACGCTCCCACACCTACAAACATTTCCACAAAATCCGAACCCGAAATACTGAAAAAAGGTACTCCAGCCTCTCCTGCTACCGCCTTTGCCAATAATGTTTTACCGGTTCCGGGAGGCCCCACGAGTATCACACCTTTGGGAATCCGCGCACCGACACTGGTGTATTTCTGAGGATTGCGCAGAAAATCCACCATTTCTTCCAAATCTTCTTTTTCTTCCCGCAGTCCGGCTACATTTTTAAAATTCACCCGGCTGGTATGAGTCATTCGGGCCCGGCTCTTGCCAAAATTCATCATCCGTGAATTTGCGCCGCCTCCTGCACTGGCACGCATGTTCATCATAATGATCAATACCACAGCCATAGCCACCGATATTCCTACTGGCAAAATCACACTCAGCCAATAATTGCTCTGCGGTACATTGTTCATCAGATAATCGATGTTTTTCTCATCCAGCAATTTTCTTGCTTCATTCACATCAGATACATATGCTGTGAACTCCTGATCCCCAATTTGAAATACCACTTCACCCGTCGGCGTCTGCTCGTTCTGATTGATCATCACTTTGCTGAGCACTGCTTCATCCAAAACCTCCATAAAAGCCTGATTGGTCAGGCGCTGTTGACTGCCGCCCTGCAATGCCTGGGTAAACCAGAGCATCGCTACCAAAAGCAGTGCCACCAGAAGGAACCCTGTCCCCCTAAACGACTGTTGTCTCACTTAAAGTTGCCTCCTCACTTACAGCTCTACCACTCCGATATACGGCAGATTGCGATATTTCTGTGCATAATCCAGACCATATCCCACCACAAACTCATCTGGAATCGAAAAACAGGTATAGTCCACCTTCACCTGCTTCTTTACCCGTCGTTCTGGCTTATCCAACAATGTGCAAAGCCGAATACTTGCCGGCTCACGCTGCCTTAGCACCTCGATTAAATACGAAAGAGTACGTCCGGAATCAATGATATCCTCTACGATCAATACATCTTTATTTTTTAAAGATTCATCCAAATCCTTGACAATGCGGACAACACCGCTGGACTTGGTATCGTCTCCGTAGCTGGACACAGACATAAAGTCCAGACTAACCGGCACGGTCAGTCTCTTTGCCAGCTCACAGGTAAAAAATACGCCGCCCTTCAAAATACAGATCATATGAATCGCTTTCCCCTCATAATCCCTGCTGATCTGTGCCGCGATCTCACCTATCCTGTGATTTACCTCTTCTTCTGACAATAGTACCCGAATCTTATCAGCCATATGCTTTTCCTCCGTAAAAATCCACCTGTAATATCGAATGTGTCGCTTCCGTAATCTTATAATATTCACCGATCCGATATCCGACCACCCAAAGGATTTGATTTTCTTCTGCCAATACTAAAATATGCTCCCTCTGGCCTCTGGGAATCTTTTCGTCAATCAAAAAACGGCTCAACATTTTACGCCCGCCTCCTGGCAGAGTAAAAAAATCCCCTTGTTGCCGGCCTCGAACCGACAGCGTAGCTTTTATTTTATCATAATCAAACCATTTCGTATACTCTTTTTTCGGAATTTCTACCCCGTTCTCCCGAAAAAACGCGCGAAATTCGAAATCCCCGACCCGAACCGGTTCTTCTCCCGGCGCTGGGATATTTACTTCCGCCGGCTCTGGCCTTTGCATCCTCTGGCGATGCTCCACGTAAAATTCCTGATAGCTTCTTACCGCCCGCAATCCTCCTGGCAAGTCACAGCTGCTGCCCACGGCACAATCTGCCAGGCTCTCAATCAGTTGAATATGTTTTGCTGTAATGTCTTTCTGTTCAGGCGCTGTCAACATCAGCATGCGATGAATCAGATAAGTGCGGATAATTTTCTCCTGAGCCAAAAAGCCTTCCCGATTGATTACAGCCCTTTGAATTTCTCCATTCCCATCACTTTTTTCTGTGTATCCCAGCTGCTTCCACAAATGTATGGCCTGCTGTTCCAGATAATGATCTGCCTGCCCCATCAGCTCTCCGGCATGTAAAATATTTTCCACTGCCCGCGCATTCACCTTTTCTATCATGCAAGGAATCAGTTCCCGGCGAATCCGGTTGCGGGTATAAATCCCCGATTCATTGCTGGAATCTTCACACCACTCCCATTCCGCTTCCTGAAGATATGCCACAATCTCACTCCGGCGGACCCCCAGCAGCGGCCGGATCCGGTTTCCCTGAACCGGTCGCATCCCTGCCAGTCCCCGCAGGCCACTTCCACGCAGCAAATGGTGCAGGATTGTTTCTGCATTATCATCTTGATGATGAGCCACTGCAATCTGCACCGGCCTTTGCTTCGGAGCCGCTCCCCGATCCTGCTTCTCGTCCGCGGACGCCTGCTCGCTGATTTCCTCCTCCCAGCGCGCAGCCGCTTCCTCCAGTGCCTCATACCGTAAAATCCGGCCGGCCTCTTCCTCCGATATCCGATTTTCCCTGGCATATTCCCCTGCCCTTCGATACACGATCTCAAGAGGTATCTTAAGCCTTTGGCAAATCCCTTGCACAAACCTGGCATCGCGATCTGCTTCTTCTCCCCGCAGCCCATGATGCACATGCATCGCCCGCAACGCCAATCCTATTTGATTTTCCGCCAGTACCTTTAACAAACAGACCGAGTCTGCGCCTCCGGAAACAGCCACAAGCACCCGGTCTCCCGGCTGCAACAGATCTTTCTCTTTTATGAAATGCCATACCTTCCCCCACATACCGCCCCTTCCTTCTTTCAAAAAATATCATAATATTTACCACTACACTATACCTTTATCCTTTCCTCTCTGCAAGCCCCTTCTGTCCTTTTTTGATTCTCATTAAAAATAAGTCCCTCGCCCTTTCTCTATCCGGTGGCCGGCTGTTCACGAACATTCTGTCTGATATTGACGGACATTGTCCGTTAAAAGCAGACTGTGTATACGTGAACCGTCCAAACACCGGATAGAGAAATGGCGAGGGACTCATTTTACAACACCCTCATCTTCTCCATATTCCCCCTACCATTACCAGCATATCATCCCTGGGTTCCTCCTCCTGGCACGCAAAATTCAGAATCTCCTCCGCCATTTCCTGCACGCTGCGCACCTCCATCCCTTCTATGTACTCCTGCAGGCTCTCTTCCTTATCTTCTCCCGGGCATGCCTCCAATACCCCGTCTGTCACCAGAATCACCCGATCGCCGTCCCATAGCTTTCTCGACAATAACACCGGTTCCACAGTTCCCAATATCCCAGCTGGTACTTCCCCGGCCTCTAATATCTCCACCCCGTTTCCGTTCAGAACAAAGGTAGCCGCCGCTCCCAGCTTCATCGCTTCCAGCACCCCCGTATGCAGGTCTACACAACATAAATCTATGGTGGCCGGGTGCTGCTCTCCTCCTGTCAGCATCAAAACCGTATTAACCATCTTCAAGGCCGAACGGGCGGAAAAACCGGTTTCTAACAGCTGTTGCGCCAGCTCTACCACTCTCCGGCTCTCCGAAGACGCCTGTTCCCCGCTTCCCATTCCGTCGGAAACGCTCATAATTACCTGTCCCGGAGCTTCTTCTGAATACATAAAATTATCACCGGAAAACCGTTCTCCCTCTCGTGGAACCCGGGCCAGCCCGTACATCATCCGATATCGCCCAGTCTCTGCGAAATGGATGGTGGCCGTCTGTCTGGTCACTAGGGCCCGGGTATCCTTTGGAGCATACCAGCTCTTGTTCCCCATCGCCTGACCCAAAAGCTCAGCAGCTTCCCTGGCTGTCACACATCGTCCGTTCGTCGTCCGCACCGTCAGGTATGCCTCCCGCTTTCGCTCCTCATGTTCCAGAATCAAAAGATTTTCCACCAGCATGTGATGCTGCCGGAACATTCTCTTTACTGCTTCCCCCCGGCTTCCTGTAATATCCGACGCCTGCTCCATCTGGTGAGCAAATTCCTCCAAAATCATTGCCAGCTCGCGAAACTGTACCATCACCGTATCCCTGCTTTCCAAAAAACGGTTCTTCCACTCCAAATTCATGGTAGCCCGCCCCAGATGACGGTTCAGTTGTGCCACATAATCTTCACGCCGCCGACAAATCTCCATAAAAAACCGAGGCATGTCCTCAAACTCTACCTGCCCCTTCTGCTCAAATGCCCGCAAAAGATAATACAGATAATAGCTGTCCTCCTTTTCGCTGTCACTGTAAAGATTGCAGCGGTTACAGCCCTCGCATACCATGGCCGCAGACATCTGCATAGCCGCCAGTGCATCTTCCCGGCTCAATCCTCGCTCATTGTTTACCTCATCCTGGCAGGATCTGGCTAAGATCTCCAGGGAATGCGCCATTTCCCCCAGACGGCTGGCCGTATATACATTCACATTCGCCATATCCCGGCGTCTTGATCGTCTCCACACAAAAATCCCCTCCTAAGGCACATTATATGCGCCAGGAAGGGATTGTATTCCCCTTAATTTTTGGGCACCGGCTTTAGCAGAATCTCATCCGGCTTTACCAGCCCCAGCTTTTGCTTTGCCACCTCTTCAATGTACTGCTTGGTCTGGACATAGACCTCATATTCCTTCAGTTCTTCGGCCCTGCTGACTTCCTGATCGTATAGCCGCTGCAGCAGCATCTCTCTCTCTTGATATTCCTGATCCCGCTTCTTCATGGATGCGCTCTTAACATTCACCACCACGCCCAGGCTAAAAACGACTAACGTGATCCCGACAATTGCCATCCGGTTGCCCCAGTGATCCTTTTTCTTTCTTTTTTTCATACCACCCCTGGTGCTGCCATATATCCTCATCTTCTCACCTGTTTCTGTCTCTGTTCATCTGCGCTTCTTTTTTATGATACCTATTTTAAAGCATCTTTTAAGCTTTTTCAATACTTTTTGCAAAAATGCACTGCACAGGCGATCATATACAATCATGGTAAAAAACACGGTACTGATGACATACAAACGTAAAGCCCCATCGTTTTCTCTGTAAAGCAAATAAAAAACGGCCAATCCGGCAAATATCCAATATACCAGATCTTCCATCCCCACCCAGAGCCATCCATGAGGCACCAACGCCCGAAACAGGCGCAGCAGATCATAAATTGCCATCAGACCAGCGCCGGCCGCCATCCCCATCACCAAAAGCCTTACTTCAAAATGAATATTGGGACTCATTCTCCTGCCCCTTTCGTCATTTAAACAATCTCACCAAAAATGACTGTCCTGCTTTCCGATAGGCTTCATTAGAGGAATAAACCATACTGTCCACGGTCCCGGTGACATCCACCTCCCCCTTTTCCACAGAAAGACGGCTTACATGCAGTTCTTTCCCCTTTAATGTCAAAAGTCCCAAATCTGTATCCATAACCACCTGGCTCTCGTCAAATGAAACTACCTCCCGCACTCCTGTCAGATTAGCGGCTTGCCGATTCTGCAAAAAACAGGCGTGGGGACGGCTTCCCGATTTTTCCTCCATGAAAAAGACCTCCTGCCATACAAAACACCTGTTTTAGTATATGAGGAGGTCTAATCTTTTATGATAGTTCAAACGCCGAAGCTGTTATCTGTCTTCACAAGTATCGATACAGCTCCTTGGCATCATCCTTGCGGACTGTCTCCTGGACATCCAGCACTTCCACCTTCACTGAGCTGGTGCCGAACTGTATCTCTATAATATCTCCCGCCTTGACATTCACCGACGCCTTGGCAGGTTTGCCGTTCACCAAAACCCGCCCGGCATCGCAAGCCTCATTTGCCACTGTACGGCGCTTTATCAGGCGAGAAACTTTCAAATATTTGTCCAATCTCATAAATTATTCGTTTACCATATCCTTTAATGCTTTTCCCGGCTTAAACTTGGGGCTCTTACATGCCTTGATCGGCATAGTCTCTCCGGTCCGGGGATTTCTTCCCTCTCTCGCAGCCCTCTCTGACACTTCAAAAGTCCCAAAGCCAACCAACTGTACCTTATCACCATTCCTCAATGCAGCAGAAACAACATCAGCAAATGCCTTCAGGGCCGCCTCCGCATCCTTCTTGGAGATCTCTGCCTGTTCTGCAATCGCTGCAACTAATTCTGTTTTATTCATGATTATTTCCTCCTAAAAATCGGCCGGTATCTCTTCTCGATACCCCTTGAATATAGTGTACTCTACAATTTATATATGTTTTGTCACTGTTTGTCAAGGTTTTTTGGCTTTTTCCTGCTTTTTAATCTCATTCCATAAATTCAGGCTTTCCTCTGGCGTCAAAGGACCGAAATCGCCAAATACATGAGGGTGGCGGCGAATCATTTTCTCACACACTCCATCCACTACATCTTCCAGGCAAAAGCACCCCTGTTCCTTGGCAATCTGGCTGTAAATCAAAACATGAAAGAGCAAATCGCCCAGCTCCTCACACAGATTTTCCATATCCTGATTGTCGATCGCCGCAATAACCTCTCCTGTCTCCTCTTGCAGACACGGCTTTAAGCTTTCCATCGTTTGCTTTCTGTCCCAGGAGCATCCCTTCTCGGATCGTAAAGTCTCTACTACCGACACCAGCTCCTCAAATGTATGCATCTTTTGTTCCCCCGTTGGTTTTATCTGTTTTCTCCGAAATTTCTGCCATCGCTTCCGTCCCCGGCAGTTTTTTGCCAATCAATACCTGTATCGTCCGCGCCGGCACCATAATACGCTTCTGGTTTGATGCCTCCGGTTCTTGCCCCGGTTCGAAATACCCATTATGCGCACTGTCACCGGTATCAAAGGCAACATGCCACCCCAATCCTTTCGGCAAATGCGGCAGTGCAAATTCATGAGGCTCCCAGTGCATATTGTATGCCACAAAGAAGGTGTCATCGGTAGTGCCATCCGGCTTTTTCCCATATTCTCCGCAATAGAGAATCCCCAGCTGGCGGCGGAAATGATCAAATTCCGGAACCCATGCCTTCACCCCATGATAAGATACATCCGGCATCCCGCACACCTGATAATCCATCATCCGCGGTTCTCTGCTGCCATGGAACACAGGATGTTCTTTGCGAAACTTTATCACATATTTCACAAATGCCAAAAGATCCCCGTTCGTTTTCTGCTGGTTCCAATTCAACCAGGATATTTCATTATCCTGACAATAAGCATTGTTGTTTCCGTTCTGCGAATTGCCAAATTCATCCCCGGCCATCAAAAGCGGAGTGCCCTGACTCAGGAACAAGAGCAACAAGGCGTTGCGCAGCTGTTGTTTCCGCAACATCAAAATCCTCTTTTTACGGATCGGCCCCTCTGTCCCGCAGTTCCAGGTATAATTATAATTAGCACCGTCCTGGTTCTGCTCGCCGTTTTCCTCGTTATGTTTTTGTTCATAACAGACCATATCCATCAAAGTAAAACCATTGGTATTTGCCATATAATGAATGGCGGCCCGGTCAGGCGGATTGTTCCTGGTACGGAATGCCAGATGGTTCATCTGATCCTCATCTCCCTTAAGTACCCGGCGCATATCTGCCAAAAAACCGTCATTATACTCTCCTAAATACTTTATTCCCGGAATGCCAGCATTTTCTTCCCATGAATTCGCCCACAGCTTAGTTCCTGTCAGATAGGGATCTCTGGCCAACAGCTCACTTCTCGCCTTTCCCACTAGATGAATACCATCCAGATGATACTCTCGCACCCAGCGGCGTACCATATCCAGCACAAACGCCGGCGCCTCCTCTCCTGTGAAAAAAAGCTCTATCACCAACTCAATACCAGCCTGATGCAGCTCTTTTACCAATTGCTTCAATTCTCGATCCGGCCGCCGCCGCTTTCCCGCATAAGATGCTTTCGGCGCTCCGTTATACGCCGGACCATATCCCCAGTAATTCAGCTTTCCTGATGCTTCTCTTCGTTCCGACGGACCGCCTTGATACCGGGTCACCATAACCTCAGAGAACTCTGCCACCGGCATCAGCTCTAAAGTAGTGATTCCTAATTCCTTCATGTAGGGAATCTTCTCTGAAATCCCCCGAAACGTCCCCTTTTCCTTTACCTTGGATGAAGTATGCCGGGTAAATCCCCTCACATGAGCCCGGTAAATCACACATTCCTCATACGGGATATGCAACGGCCGGTCCCCTTCCCAGTCAAATTCTTCCTGATGGACCGGACTGTGCAGGAGTGTATCAATCTGCTCTGTTTTGCCCCACTCCTCCTGTCCGGTAAAAGTATATCCGTACGGATCTGGAAATATTACCCCGTCTGCCTCAAATGCATATTCATAATTTTCCAAATCCTTACCCAGCACTGTCATTTCCCACACATTTCCCACCCTGCCATCTTCCGGAAAAGGAATGGAGATGGGTTCTTTCTTCGATGATGGCGCAAACAAAAGCAACCGGCATTCTGTTGCCGGAACCGCTACCGAAACATGGATTCCTCCTTCTGTTATCGTGAGCCCAAATGGATATGCTTTCCTGTCATTGTTGTCAATCTTATACTGTCGCACTCTCCAGCCACCTTTCTTCATCCTGTCGTCTTTTCCGCAGCCATTCTATCGTCCTAGATGACTGCACAGCCCTGTCAACTAAAACAACTTCTCCTGATATACCCCTTGTTCGATTAGCCGGCGGATTGCCGCTACCACAGCCGCTTTATCCTCCTGATAAGTCACTCCAAACCATTTGTCCTGAGTTTCCAATACTTTTACCCGCGCTTTCTCTTCCTGAATCAAGGTATCAATCACCCTGGGAAGCAGATACTCTGCCTTCAAATCTCCTTTTGCATTGTCCAAAAAACGTGGAAACCCTCTTTCTAGCTCCTCCAGAAATGCCGGCGGCAGCCCCCACATATTCATGGAAACATGTTGATCCGGACTGACCAAAACGGGATTCCCTTTTTCATCACTGGCAAAAATCCCCTCCCCCTTCTTTTCAATATCAAAAGTCTCTGTGACACTATGTAGGATATTGTTTTCACCTAGCTGGCAAACCCCCCGGGTCACAGCTCCGTTCTCACTGAGAGTATTGGATAAAATAAAGCCAGCCATACATATATCATACACATCCTTCTCTGTATCCATCTCCCGCACCATATAATCATGAATATTGCGAAACGCTTCTTTTCCATAATAATCATCGGCATTGATGACTACAAACGGCTCATTCACAAGCCCTTTCACTGACAAAACTGCCTGTCCGGTTCCCCAGGGCTTTTTCCGGCCCTCTGGTACCGTATAACCCGCTGGCAACGCATCTATTTCCTGATAAGCATACGATACATCCATGATTCCCTCAATCCGGCTGCCAATAATCCTTTTAAAGTCCTGTTCCAGATCTCGGCGGATGATAAATACCACTTTGTTAAAGCCTGCTTCCCGTGCATCATGAATCGAGTAATCCATGATAATCTCACCGTTTGGTCCCACCGGCTCCAGCTGTTTAATCCCGCCGCCAAACCGGCTGCCAAGGCCAGCTGCCATAATTACCAGTGTCGTACTTTCCATTTCATTTTTCCTTTCTACCCAACCTTTTAGTATTTCTGCTATTTTTTACTATAGCATAATATTTCATGATTGTAAATTTTAAATAGAACTTTCCTACAATATAAAAAGAGGGCGTTGCAAAATAAACCCCCCGTCATTTCTCTTAGGCTTGTATCCGGCTGTTCACGAACACAGGATAGAGAAATAGCGGGGGACTTATTTTGCAACACCCTCTTATATCATTTACATCATTTGATTCTGCCGATCTTCGGAAAGTACCGAAACAGGACCTTAGCTATAATTTTTTCCTTTTTTACATACGTATTCTGCCACACACGGGCATCGGCAGAATAATTCCGGTTATCTCCCAGCATCAGGTAGCAGCCCTCTGGCACCTCAAAATGCATCGGCTCTTCCGGAATCATCGGCTCCCGGAGATAAGGCTCCTCAAAAGGCGTCTCAGAACCGTTGAGGTAAACATGGCCATCATAGATATCCACGGTTTCTCCCGGCAAACCAACCACGCGTTTCACATAATAAATCTTCTCATTATCTGGAAAACGGAATATCACGACATCCCCTCTTTCCGGCTCCTCAAATAAATAGGAAAGGCGGGAACCGATAACACGGTCATTCGTCATGATCGTATTCTCCATGGAACCGCTGGGAACCTGGCTGTTGGCAATAATAAACGTATTCAGAATCAGTGCAATTGCAGCCGCCGATACAATAATCTTTACCCATTCCCAGATTTCCTTTTTCCAGTCAAACTTTTCTTTCCCGGGAACCTGCCAGCCTTCCGGCTCTGGCTCGTCTACCTCTTCCGGTTCCCGATAATCTCTGTCTTCATTCATCTTACTATCCTCAATCTCTCTCCTGAACAGCAGCCCGTCGCAGATTACCCTTCAGCGGTAGGCCTGCAAATGATAGCCTCGCCATTGCCTGCTGTTTCCTGTCAATTCTGACCATTGCGATACTGTTCCAGTACTTTATTGATTCTTCTGGTCGGATTCAGCAAATCGCTCAGAGAATCATCATGATTCAGATTATCAATAATCAATGCGATATACTTGCTCATATCCACATTGATGTAGTAAGGACGGGACAACAATTCAGGAGTCTGATAAACCAGGTTTGTCGTCAGAATTCTGTCTATCTGGCCATTGGCATAATACTCGTCAAATTTTGCCAGCCCATTGGTAAACAGGCCAAAAGTCACACAAATAAACACCTTCCTTGCCTTCCGGCGCTTTAACTCCTTTGCCACATCCAGCATACTTTCTCCTGAGGAGATCATATCATCAATAATCAACACATCCTTACCTTCCACACTGGATCCCAGAAATTCATGGGCAACAATAGGATTTCTGCCGTTCACTATGCGGGTATAATCCCGGCGCTTGTAGAACATTCCCATATCCAGTCCCAATACATTGGCAAAATAAACCGCGCGGCTCATACCGCCTTCATCCGGACTAATCACCATCATGTGGTCGCTGTCAATCTTCAAATCTTTCTCTTCTTTCAGAAGATACTTGATAAACTGATAGATCGGCTGCACAGTCTCAAAGCCTTTCAACGGTATTGCATTCTGTACCCGGGGATCATGGGCATCAAAAGTAATGATATTTTCCACTCCCATATTGGTCAGTTCCTGCAGAGCCAGCGCACAATCCAGAGATTCCCGATTGGAACGGCGGTGCTGGCGGCTCTCATACAAAAAAGGCATGATCACATTGATCCGGCGGGCCTTGCCTGCTGCCGCTGCAATCACCCGTTTCAGATCCTGAAAATGATCATCCGGCGACATCCGGTTCGTCATGCCGCACAGTGAATAAGTCAAATTATAATTGCACACATCTACCATAATGTAAAGATCGTCTCCCCGCACGGACTCTTCGATCGTACCCTTCCCCTCTCCGGAGCCAAAACGTGGGGTCTTTGCCTCCACAATATAAGAATCTCTCTGATAACCGGCAAATGCGATCGTGGATTTATGTTCGCTCTCCCGTTCTTTTCTCCAGGCTACCAGCCATTCATTCACCTTTTTTCCCAGCTCGGCACAGCTTTTTAAAGGAATCAGCCCCAGCGGCCCTACCGGAATAGTCTCGATAGTCTTCTCTTCGTATATCATCTTTTTCCTCCATAATCTGGTCGTGATGAATCCGGTGACTTTTCTTTTATATCATTATGCTACGCGCAAGTCAAGTTAATCCCCGGAAGTTTTTCTTAATACGGATGTCTTCCCCATACAGAGGAATCGCCGCATAGTAACTCATAATCCGGGAAGTCACCCGGTCGGAATAGGTATCCCGCAGCATTCCCATCGATAAATTAGTTGAAATAATAGTCCCTTTCTGACGGTTAATACGTTCATTGATACAATAAAACAACTGAGAAGACACAAATGTGTTATTCACCTCTGTGCCCAAATCATCAAGGATCAGCATATCGCATTCCAGGATATGGCGAAAACCTTCTTCCGCCTCCTCCTGGGAATCCCTGTTGAACTTATAGCGGGACATTAACTCAAACAGATCCTGGGATGTAAGATAAATCACCGACAAATACCGATCAATCAACGCCTTGGCAATGCAATTGGTAAGAAACGTTTTTCCCACACCGGTACTGCCTGTAAAAAGCAGATTTTGCCCAAGCCGTGGAAAAGCGGCCGCAAACTCCTGGCAACGGCGTACTACGGTCTGCATATAATCCAGCTGTGTGGTTCCCAGCTGTGGTAATATCTTATCTCCGTCATACCATTTATATGAAAGCGTGTCAAAATTCTCTTGTTGTAAAACTTGACGGATATTGGACTGTGCATACAGTAATCTTGTTCTGGCCTGTTCAAAACACTGGCAGCGATGTCCGTCGGTGTAGCCGGTATCCTGGCATTTGGGACAACGGTAATGAAGTTCCATATAATCCGCCGGATATCCGGCCGCTGCCAGCAACACGCGCTTTTGTTCCCGCAAATCCTCCAACGTTTCCCTGAACCGGCTGCCTGCCCCGGCATCACCATTTAGAACCTGCCGGGCACTGGCAGCTCCCCGGCTGCGTATCTCTTCATCCAATGCCTGAATCTGGGGCACATGCTTATAAACCTCCTCCACCCGCTGCTGCTGGTTACGGCGGTTTTTCAACTGTTGTTGTTCATACTCCCTCATCACTTCGTTATATTGGGAATTATTCAGTGCCATCCCTTGCCTCCTGTCCCTGTTGGCTCCCGAAAAAAAGCCGCCCCGTTACCCTTGCCCAATCCATGATTTTACCTGATCCAGCATCATGGCGTCATAGTCAGTGCTTCTCTGTTCAAAATTGTGGAACTGGTTGACGGCCTTTTTGGTTGCACGGTTGCTTTTCTTTTCCTGCCTCTTCTCATCCAGCAAAGCCACATCCCGGACTGTCCGGACCCCGGCCTTTTTCCATTCACTCAAAATCTTGTCTGCATAGCGAAAGCTGGGCGAATGAGTTGCCTCCAGTGTCCGGTTGCATGCCTCCAGCACCACCTCCCGGCTAAAGCCATAGGCAGAGAACCATTTCTCTATCATCTGCTTTTCCGAGTCTCCCGGTTTGCGGTCTGTCAAGCCAAAGCAGCGCATAACAGCAAAGGAATCCTTCGTAAATCCGCTGGCATAAGACCTTGCCATCTCCACGGTACGCAGCCCCCGTTCATGCCAGTTGAGGCCCACTGTCTCAATATAACGGATACTGGTATGTCCGCCTTGAACGCAGTGCTCCACCAGATACTCCAAAAGCTCCGCCGGCATGTGCAGGCCATCATAAAGATAAGCGAACACCTCGCACTCCCGTGGGGTGAATACTTTATTCATGTACTTCTGGGCAATATAGAGCAGCTGGGTAAAATCTTCATCTTCCGCCAGCCGGTTCACCTGCTCCTGGCTGTATGGTGTTCTTTTTACCGGAGCTGTCAAACTGCCGGCCAGGGGGACTGCCGCCTCCTGCTGCTCCTTTGCCGCAGCCTGCTGGCCTTTATTCCCCGTTTGTTCCGGGTTTTCCTGGCCTACAGCCTCTTTCTGCAATGCCCCCAGCTTCTCCCAGTAAGCCAGAGCCCGCTTTACGTCTGACTCCGTGTGGTTCAAAGCATCTGCTATCTGTTCAATATTTACCGCCTCCTGCTGATGACGCAGCAGATACAGATAAACCTTCACATATTCCCCGCTGGCCGCTGCCATATATTCGTCAATAAACGTATTTGCCACCAGGGTCGCATCCATCCGAAAACTGCAAATGATATCCATCGCTTTCCATCCTCTCCATTGTTTTCTATTCTAGCACATCCTTTTTCAAAAGAAAATAGGGGCATTTATCCACCAAACAGAATGTGGATATTGTGGATAACGTGGATAAGCATTTTCTACTACTTGGGAAAACTCTGTCGAAATTCGGCGTTTTATGCGAAAACCCTTGCTCTTTCGTTGTTTCAGCAGCTCGATCCGAAAGAACAAAAAAATCCACATAGTTTCTGTCTGCAAAAAGTGGAAAACTATGTGGATATTGTGGATAACTATTGCCCCAGAAGCCGTTCCCCAATCTTTACAACATCTCCGGCCCCCATAGTTATCAACAAATCACCTGGGGAACAATTTTTTAAAATAAATATTTCAATTTCATCAAATGTGGAAAAATAATGCGCCGGTGTTCCACGTCTGGCGATTCTTTCTGCAATATCCCCAGAGCTTACGCCAAGAGTATCTGTCTCTCTCGCCGCATAAATACCGGCCAGCACTACCTCGTCTGCGGCTGCCAGCTCTTTTGCAAAATCCTCCAGCAATGCTTTTGTCCGCGAATAGGTATGTGGCTGAAACACGCACCATAGCTTCTTGTGCGGATAATGCCTGGCTGCCTTTAAGGTGGCAGCAATCTCCTGCGGATGATGGGCATAATCATCAATGATGGTTACTCCGCCTATTTCCCCTTTTCGCTCAAACCGTCTCTCCGTTCCTTTAAATCCTGCCAGCCCGGCACCAATCGCTTCCATGGGCACGCCCAAGGCTTCTGCTACTGCGATCGCCGCCAAAGCATTATATACATTATGTTCTCCGGGAACCCCCAGCTGAATCTTTCCTGACAAAGTTCCGTTCTTCATCAACAGGAAAGAAGGCCGCCCCAGCTCATCATAAGTGATATCTTTCACTCCATAATCTCCGTCAGCGCTGTGCCCCACTGTCACGACCCGACAAGAAAGCCCTTTCGTCAGCTCCTCTGGCCGTTCAATCATTCCATCCATAATTAACAGGCCATTCTCTGGCAACCTGGCGGCAAATTTGCCAAAAGAACGACGAATATCTTCCAAATCCTTAAAAAAGTCAAGATGATCTGCTTCTATATTCAAAATCACCTCTATCGTGGGAAAAAACGACAGGAAGCTGTTTGTATATTCACAGGCTTCTGTCACAAACAGATCTTGAGAACCGGCGCGAATATTTCCTCCGATAGAAGGGAGAATTCCTCCTACCGAAATCGTCGGATCCATCTCTGCCGCCAGCAAAATCTCCGCCACCATGGAGGTAGTGGTGGTCTTTCCATGAGTACCGGCAATCGCTACTGCATTTTGGTAGTTTTTCATCATCTGCCCCAGCAGTTCAGCCCGGCTCATCATCGGAATCCCCCGGCGCTGTACCTCCTGATATTCCGGGTTATCCGGATGTATCGCCGCCGTATATACCACAAGTTCTATACCATCTTGTATATTCTTTGCGCTCTGGCCATAAAAAATCTGCGCTCCCTGACTTATCAGATGCGCTGTCAACGGACTCTCATGGGCATCCGAGCCGCTGACCGTGAACCCCGCCTGCAATAATATTTCAGCCAGGCCGCTCATGCTGATTCCGCCAATCCCTATAAAATGAACCCTCTGAGGCCTATTAAAATCAATCTGATACATAAACGTTCCATCCTTTTCTATCCGTTTGTACTTTTACTTTTACTTCTTTTTATCAGGAAAGTCAACATTTTCTTCGGGTTTTCCTGTTTTTCTACTGTTTTTTACTATCTCTTTTTTTTGTTTTGTATTATACTATCCAGGTAAACAATGAATTGTGCGAAAAGGATTCAGGGAGAACCATGAAAATTATTATTAAAATACTAAAGTACCTGGCAAGCTTCTTTGTGAGCCTCTTCGGTATCCTGGGCTGGCTGCTCCAGAGCATCCTTCAGCTCCTTGCCGCAGGTATGATCGCTGCCGGGTTGGCTGCCATTCTGATTTATGCAAAAGTAAAACCGGATCTGGACTATTGCCGCCAAATTGCCTACGATAAACTGGCCCAGATGGAGCGTCAGGATTTTCGTATGCTGTCCGACACGGAAATATATGACAAGGACGGACAACTGATCGGCCTGATCAATGCTGGCCATTATGAATACGTTCCCATCAGCCAAATCAGCCTTAACATCCAAAATGCTTACATAGCACAGGAAGATCGCCGTTTCAAAAGTCATACTGGCGTGGACTGGATTGCCACTACCCGTGCCGCCCTGGCCCTGATTAAAAACCGCGGCGTCATCACACAGGGAGGAAGCACCATTACGCAACAGGTCGTCAAGAATACTTACCTCTCTCAAGAAAAAAGCTTTACCCGTAAAGTTGTGGAAATTCTTCTTGCTCCGGAGGTGGAGAAAAAATTCTCCAAAGCCGATATTATGGAATTTTACTGTAATACGAACTTTTACGGCAACCACTGCTATGGCGTTCAGGCTGCCAGCCGGTATTATTTTGGCAAAGACGCCGCTGAGCTTTCTGTTTGTGACGCCGCTGTTCTGGCCGGCATCAGCAACAGCCCTTCCGCCTACGATCCAGTCAAAAACCCGGCCGCTGCGAAGGAAAAACGCGATAGTATTCTGGAAAGCATGTATGAGGTTGGCTATCTCACCGAAGACGAATATTATTCCTGCCTTGCGCAACCCCTTTCAGTTGTACAAGAGGAGGTGGAAGGCACAGATGAAAATTATATGAGCAGCTACACCATCCACTGCGCTGCTTTAGAATTGATGAAACTGGATAATTTTGATTTTCAATATATTTTTGATGATAAAGAAGATTACACTGCCTACATGGAGCGCTATCAGACTCTTTACAATGAGAAGAATGAACAGATTCGCGCCGGCGGTTACCGGATTTATACTTCTCTCGATCCCGGGCTTCAAAGCCTTTTGCAGGCTCAGATTGACAATGGGCTTTCCTCCTATACCGAACTGCAGGACAACGGAAAATATGCCCTCCAGGGCGCCGGCGTCATTGTGGATAATCAGAGCAATTATGTTGTTGCCATTGTAGGCGGCCGGGGGGAGGACGATCCCTTCAATCGCGCCTATTTAAGCGCCCGGCAGCCGGGCAGTACCATCAAGCCTCTGATCGATTATGCTCCCGCCTTTGACACGGGAGAGTATTATCCTGCCCGGCTGGTAGATGACCACAAATGGGAAGACGGCCCTTCCAACAGCGGCGGCTCCTATCACGGGGAGGTCACGGTGCGAGAAGCCTTAAACCGCAGCCTTAACACAGTCGCCTGGCAGATTCTCTCTGATATTGGTATTAATTTTGGCCTGGAATATTTAGGGCGGATGAATTTTCAAAGAATTACCTATATTGACAACAATATTCCTTCTTTAAGCATTGGTGGTTTTACAAATGGCCTGCGGGTCGTTGATATGGCAAAAGGCTACAGCACACTTGCCAACAACGGCGTTTACAATGATCGAACCTGCATTGTGTGCATTGAGCATGAGCAGCAGGGAGATTTGACCCGTAACAGCAAGCCTCAGGCACAGCAAATCTATCAGGAAGATACTGCGTATATGATTACGGATATCCTGAAAGGCACTCTCACAGAACCTTTTGGCACCGGGCGTGGCCTGTCCCTTGCCGGCAATATGCCTGCTGCCGGTAAAACCGGCACCACTAACAGCAGCAAAGATACCTGGTTTTGCGGTTATACCCGCTATTATACGGCAGCTATCTGGGTTGGCTATGATATCCCCCGGGCCATGCCAGGTATTTTTGGCAGCACCTATGCCGGGCGAATCTGGAAGCGCACCATGGACGAGCTTCATGCCGGAAAAGAACCCTGGGATTGGGAGCAGCCGTCTACAGTGGAAATGCGGCCGGATCCCAAAACCGGAATCACGGACCTGGTCAGCACTACTGCCGAGCTGCGGGCCCATCAAAGCCTCCATGATAAAGAACAGCGCCGTCTGGAAGAGGAGCTGAACGCCAGCGTGTCCGAATTTGAACAAAAAACCATCGAAACGGTCGAGGATACATACTGGGTAAAAGAACGATACCAAAAAATGATCAGCCAGCTGAATCTGATGGATGAAGGCATATTGCGGGGAGAACTCCTGGAACGGGTGACCGCGCGATATGAAACGTTCTCGGTCACTATCCGGGAAATGTCACAGACTATTGCCCTTTATGAGGTTCAAAAGGCCAGAGAACAGGCGGAAGCGCAAAAGCAGGCGGAAAAAGAAGCCGCCAGGCAACGGGAGCTTTTGGAAATCGAAACGCGCAAAAATGAATTTCTCTCCGCCCTGCAAAATGTAGAGGCTCTGGAGTATCAAGCCCCCAATGCTCAGGAATTAGTGCAATCCGCCATAGATAAGCTGCCTCTGGTCGCCGATTATCCGGAAGCTGCCTCTTACAGCCAGCGCCTGAATGATGCTATCACCCGCATTTCATCGCTTCCCACTGCAGAAACCTGGGAGAAAATGCAGGCAGAGCAACAAGCCGCAGCAGCACAAGAACAAGCGGCTTTATCTCAGCAGATAGCCCAGGAACAGCAAAAACTTTCTGCCACCCTAAACCGGGAACAGTGGAAATGGGATGGGAATGCAAACACTCAACCGGCTGTCGGCCCTGGCCCCAGCCCGATCATCCAGGTGGGAGAGGAGGATTAATTACGATGGAACATACCGAAAACATCTCGCCGTCTGAGGATACCAGCACAATTCAAAAAGCAATCGAGCAAATTGCCGACCATGAAGTTGCCAGCGACAAACAAAATCATCCGGAAAAAACTGCGGAAGAATCGGCTGGTATTCCGGAAAACACGGCTCAGGTTCATCATTGGTTTTTTACTTTTATGTGCATGAATATCCCTGTCATAGGATGGTTTTATCTGTGGTATCTGGCGTTTAACAAAAAGCATCGGGATCGACGGAATTTTGCAAGAGCTTATCTTTTTTATAAATTCGTTTTTTTGATTTTGGGAATTATCATCTGGATCTTTTTGCTTCATATTGGATTTAATCTTCTAGAACAGCTTTTGGCTTATATGGAAATGCTATAGGCTTTTATAAACACAATCCAAGAGGACGCCGCAAAATAAGCCGTCAGCCGGACACAGGATATAGGAAATGGCTGGCGGTTTATTTTGCGGCGTTTCTCACATTTTATCTCTCTTATATCCTTTGTTGCTCACTCCATCGGCGCCTGATAAAAGCCACCATAGAAATTTTCCGTTTTTATCATATTAATAATGATGTGCGGATCCTGGGCACGCAGCAGGTGAACAATCTCCGATACCTCATAGGAGGATACCACGGTATGCAACAAATGCATCTTTTTACGGCTATATCCGCCAATAGCCTCCACACAGGAGATCCCATGCTTACAATTGGCGATATAAGCTCTCATTACTTCCTCCGCTTTATTTGTAGTAATCTGCAAAGTTACCCGTTCATAGCGATGATGGAATGCGGAAACAGTCTTGGTTGACACAAACTGAAACAAGATTGAATACCCGGCATAAAGCCAACCGAACATATAACCAAAAATGCATAGAATCACCACGTTCCCGGCAAACACATATTCCCAAATAGAACGCCCTGTTTTATTGGAAACATATAAGGCAATGAAATCCGTACCACCAGTGGAGGCATTGCCCCGCAATGCCAGCGCAATGGCAATCCCATATAAAAACCCGCCGAATAAAACATTTAGCATCAAATCATCAAACAACGGCTGAAAATGAAGTATTTTCAAAAACAAGCTTGCCAAAAACACCTGGATCATGGAATAAAAGGTAAAGCGCATGCTGATACTTTTACTACACAACACAGCCACTGGAATATTCAGCACCAGAATACCCAAAGATGTAGAAAAGCTTTTTCCGTACAAAGAGGCAATGTCATCAATCAGAATCGCGATTCCGGTAAAGCCGCCAGACAGAAGCTGAGCCGGGCGAATAAAAGACTGAATTACAAAAGTCTGCAAAAGAGCCGATACGACGACAGCCACAATCGTAACCAGCCTTCTCACCATGATGTTATGCCTGTATTTCTCAATCATAAAAACCTCCCAGTCCCCTCAGACTCATTCTCTTCCCAATAACCGTTTCATCAGCTCATACCCCCGCTCCACATAAGCTCCGGAAGCCTTTGCCGTCTTCTCGGTATAAGTATCCGCACCCGGGCCTGCTGCCTTGGTGCTTCGATATATAAGATAAGGAATGGGATCCGATACATGAGTCTTGATGGCTATCGGCGTCGGATGATCCGGCATTACCAAAATCGCATAATCCTCTCCGGCTTTTTCCAGGCCTGCCAGTAATGGCCCCACAATCTGTTCATCAATTCGCTCAATAGCCTGAATTTTTCCTTCCAAATCCCCATGGTGCCCGCATTCGTCAGGGGCTTCCACATGAATATAAACCAGATCCTGCCCCTCCAGCAAAGTCTGCAATGCCGCCTCTCCTTTGCCTTTGAAGTTTGTATCGATGTTACCGGTAGCCCCCTCAACCTCAATCACCTTCATTCCGGCACAAATACCGATGCCTTTGATTAGATCCACGGCGGAAATCACGGAACCCTTCAGTCCATAGGTAGCTTCAAATCCCGATACCGCCGGCCGGGTGCCCTCTCCCCATAACCAGATTGAATTAGCCGGATTCAGCCCCCGCCGCCGTCGCTCCTGATTTACCGGATGATCCTTTAATATTTCATAGCTGCGCCGCATCAAATCCAGGATAACCGGATTTTGCGGCAAATATTCTGTCACTTTCCGGTCGGAAATGTCGTGAGGCGGTGTCAAATCCAGTCCCACCGGTCCATCATGCCAAATCATACAATGGCGATAGCTGATACCTGGATAAAATACAAGCTCATCCGTACGAAATTGCTCATCTACCGCCCGAATCAGTTCTGTGGCTTCTGCTGTGGTAATCTCTCCAGAGCTATAATCCATCATGGTCTTATCTGCATAATCCGGCTCATCCGACAGAGTAACCAGATTGCAGCGAAATGCCACATCTGTATCTGACATCTGAATTCCGATGCTGACCGCCTCTAACGGAGAGCGGCCTGTATAGCAGCTGACCGGGTTGTATCCCATAGCGGCCAGATTTGCCACATCGCTTCCCGGCTTCATGCCGTCAGGAACCGTCTTCACCATTCCTAACTCCCCCTGTTTTGCCAGTCTGTCAATATTCGGCTTTTTGGCCACCTCCAACGGTGTCTTCCCGCCCAGCGCTTCCACTGGATAATCCGCCATTCCGTCTCCCAACATCACAATGTATTTCATAGTATCCTCCTTAATAGTCGCCCGAAAGTCCTTCTTTTTCTCTTGTTCTTTCTACAATATCCCGCAGCTCATCTACTACCGCACCCGGGCCGCCGGCTCCCTCGCTCACCGTAATGTCTGCATACTGCTCATATAGCGGGCATCGTTCCTCATATAAATCCCTCAAGGTCATTCCCGGCTTCAGAATCACACCTCTGTCCGTCAGATCCCCCAAGCGCCGTTTCAGCTCTTCATAACTCAGTTTCAAATATACCACCTGGCTAATCGCTTTTAAATGCGTCATGGCCCTGTTTCCATAAACGACACTTCCGCCCGGAGCAATCACCGAATGTCTGACATCCAGTCCTGCATTCACTTGCTCCTCCACCTGTAAAAATCCTGCTATCCCTTTCCGGGCAATGAGCTCTTTCAGCAGCTTCCCTGTTTTCTCCTGAATCACAATATCCACATCCACAAAAGAATATCCTAAACGCTTTGCCAATAATACGCCAATCGTACTCTTACCAGATCCAGGCATCCCAATCAGTGTAATATTTGACTTCATTTTTTTGTCTTTCCCGTCCTTTTCGCCTTATTCTTCCTGACTGAATAGCCAAAGCTTCCCAGCTTTTGTCCCAGGGCATAGTATTCACCATGAGAATATGCCGTCAGTCCGCAATGGTTCAGGTGAAACTTTCCCTTTTCATCCAAATATTTCTTATCTACGGATACACCCAGGATTTCCGCCAAAAACAAGTCATGGCTGCCCAGGGAAAGCCGTTCTGTCACCTGGCATTCCAGGCACACCGGGCTCTCAGCGATCCCAGGCGCTAGAATATGGCGGGATGCGAAAGGCGTTAACCTCATCTCCCGAAACTTGTCCACCTCTCTTCCTGATTTCACTCCGCAATAATCTGCGGCCCGAACCAGTTCCTGATTTACCAGATTTATTACAAACTGCCCGGTATCCCGGATAATGTCATAAGAATACCGCTCCTTCCGCAAGGAAACCGAAACCATCGGAGGATCCGAGCAAATGGTTCCGGTCCATGCTACTGTGATAATATTGGGAGTCTCCTCCGGCCGGCAGCAGCTCACCATCACTGCCGGGACCGGATACAGCATGTTGCCCGGCTTCCACTCCTCCCTAGACACAGAATTTCTCTCTGGCAGGCCTTTTTTATTCTTTCTCATCCATTCTGCCTTTCTTATTATCATTCCTCACAGGCAATCATGATTGCCGGAATCAGCTGTTTCTTCCGGGATACCACTCCCGGCAACGCAATCCCGTCTCCTGCCGGAATCACTTCATCTTCTGCGTCCAAATGAAATGCACTCCGTATCAGGCTCTCAGAGCCATTCCCTTCACAGAGCAGTTCTGTAGATTCTGTCAGAATATTCGTGAGCATGAAAAACAACATATCAATCTTGTGCTCCTCATGTGCATGCTTCAAATAGGGTATCATCCGCTCCTTCAAGTCCATCAGCTCGTCAGCATTTAATGAACTGATCTGTGCCACTCCAAAAGACACCTTTCCAGCGCTGAAACGTTTAAAGTCCTGATAAAAAATCTCCTCGTCGCTCTTTGCCCGCAAATTACTGCCTGCGGCAAACATGTCTGCCGCATACCGGTCAATATTGATCCCGGCCGTTCCTGCCAGCGCCAGCGCTGCCAGACGATCTATCCGCGTACAGGTCGGTGAACGGAACAATAGCGTATCTGAGATAATCGCGCTGCATAAAAGCCCGGCCGTGGTCTTATCAATCTCTACGTTATTCTCATTATACATCTGATAGATAATAGTCGCTGTACAGCCCACTGGCTGATTGCGAAAAAATACCGGCGATATCGTTTCTACTGTTCCCAGCTTATGATGATCGATAATCTCCAGAATCTCTGCATTTTCGATTCCGTTCACCGCTTGATTCCGCTCATTATGATCTACCAGAATAATCTGCTTCCCCCTGGCTCCCAGAAGATTCCGGCGGGAAATCATCCCTTTATACTTCCCATCCTTATCCAAAATCGGAAAATCCCGGTGCCGCTTGCTCGTCATGACCTCTTTGATCTCGTCAATATAGTCCGCTTCCTCAAAAGTTATCAGATTCTCTGTACGCATAAAATAGCTGATCGGCATACTCTGGTTGATCAATCGTGCCGCCGTGTATGTGTCATAGGGAGTTGTCATCACAGTACATCCCCGTTCCTGCGCCAGCTTACGGATCGTCATGGACACGGCCGCTCCCTCGCAGACGATGATACAGTCCGCTTCCATCTCAATGGCGCACAGCTGCGACTCATAACGGTTCCCCAAAATCACCAAATCGTGAGGAGAAATGTAATACTCCATCATGTCCGGATTGGCGGCTGCCACCAATACCTTCCCTTCCTGAAAATATTCGTTTTCATCTCCCACTATTAATGCGCCTTCCAGAGTCTCCAAAATATTGCTGTACTGCGTCCGCGCCTTTGACAGAATGCTGCTGTCATAAACGTTCATATACGATTTAGTAATATCACCTACTGTAATTAATCCCTCCAGCATCCCGCCACTGCTCACAGCCGCCAGCGTCACAGCGTTAGCATCCTGCATCAAATTCCAGGCTTTTTTCAGGGAGATACTTCGAGCCACTCCCTTTGTCTCCCGAATTTCGATATCCCTGACCTGGGTCTTGACATTCTCCACCAGCCGCGGCGGTTCCACACCGAAATAGTTCAATACAAATTGCGTTTCCTCATTAATATGCCCGGCCCGGCCCGGCTCATACTCTCTGCCTGTTATCTCGCTTTTTAATTTGGCATAGCAGATAGCCGAACAGATCGAATCCGTATCCGGATTCTTATGTCCGATTACCACTGTTTTTCTTATTCGTTCCTCCGGCATAATCTCCTCCCGCTTCCTCTTTTTTCCGTTCAAGCCTATTATAATGTATTTGAATTGAGAATGGAATACTTCAAAAAAGATATTTTTACTGACGAAGCGTTACAATCTGTTTACACAGTGTTCACATTCCGTTCATATATTGTTTTTATACTATTTGTATAGAAAGTTGAAGAGACAAATAAGTTTAATAGTTAAATTGCACATAGATTTTTCATAATTGCCCCGGTAGGACGAAAGTCCTCCGGGGTCTCCTCATTTTATATTCTCAGTGGACAAGAAAGCATATATCCTGTCCACCAAGAATATCCATGGCAATAAAAAGCCCTTCTACCCCAGCACCAATCGTGCTGCTCCATATATCCCGGCATCATTACCCAGCAATGCCAGTCCTATCTTCCCTTTATTCTGAGAGATTGGGGAATAGTGGTCATAATATTTCTCAATTTTATCGATCAAAAACTGTCCCGCCCGGGACACGCCGCCGCCAATGACAAACATCTCCGGATCCACAGTCATCGCCACCTGTGCCAGCATTAAACCCAAATAGCGGCTTACAATCTCTACTACCTCCAGAGCCATGGAATCGCCTTCCTTCGCCTCGTCCAGCACATTCTTGGCAGTGAGCTCTTCTCCATACTTTCTCAGGGAAGACGGTGCGTCGGATGCCGCCATTTTTCTCTTTGCCTCACGGGCGATCCCGGTGGCGCTTGCAATTTGTTCCACACAGCCCACACCGCCACAATTACAATGCTCCCATTCCTCGTCCCGAACATGGATATGGCCGATCTCTCCCCCCAACCCATGTTTTCCTGCAATAATCTTCTCGTCGATGATTACTCCGCCGCCTACCCCAGTTCCTAATGTTACCATGACGATATCCGTATATCCTTTACCGCCGCCCTGCCACATCTCACCTAATGCCGCCACATTAGCATCATTGCCGCTTTTCACCAGTATTCCATCCAGCAGGCGGCTCAGCTCCGTTTGCGGATTTGTATCCCTCCATCCCAGATTCACACAAACCTCCACATAACCATCCGGGAGTACCGGTCCCGGCACACCCATGCCGACACCTGTTATATCCAAAAGCCCGATTCCCTTTTCTCCCAATACCGCCTTAATCGAGGCTGCCACATCCTCCAAAATGTATCTGCCGCCTTCCTCCTTTCTCGTCACTACCTCCCACTTATCCAACAACTCACCATTCACGGTAAACAATCCCAGTTTTACAGTTGTCCCCCCGATATCAATACCAATACATTTTTTTCCCATCTGTTTTTCCTCCTCGTTCTTATCCATTGTCCATATTTCCGGACATATCGGTTTGTTCTTTGACAATCCTTTGTCAATAGTATAAAAGAAACCATATTTGATTGCAAGCAGATCATGAAAAAAGCGGGCACTTCACAATAAGCCACCCGCCATTTCTCTATCCTCTGTACGGAAACAACCAGATTGTTCCGCCTTTCTTGCTTCCGCGCTCTTACAGCGATCTGGCCACTTCCACCACATGCTCGGCAGTAAAACCGAAATGCTCCATCAGCTTTTCTGCCGGGCCGCTGGCGCCGAATCCATCCATTGTCACCAATGCACCATCCAATCCCGTGTACTTATTCCAGCCAAAACCGCTCAAAGCTTCCACAGCCACGCGCCGGCGTACGGCCTTTGGAAGTACCGACTCTTTGTATTCCTCGGTCTGTTCTTCAAATACTTCCATAGATGGCATCGAAACCACGCGGACCTTTTGCCCGTCTTTTACCAGCTCTGCTTTGGCCTGTACTGCCAGGCTTACCTCGGAACCCGATGCGATCAAAATCAAATCCGGAGTACCCTCACAATCATCTAATATATAGCCTCCCCGCAACGCACCCTTTCCAGAGCCGATCATAGGAGGTAGGTTCTGACGGCTCAGAACCAGCGCGGTAGGTGTCTTCTCTGAAGCCACGGCGCAATACCAGGCGGCCGCCGTCTCTGCTGCGTCACAAGGGCGGAACACATGGAAATTCGGAAGCGCACGCAGCATTGCCAGCTGCTCAACTGGTTCATGGGTAGGGCCGTCTTCCCCTACACCGATGCTGTCATGAGTAAACACAAAAGTCAGAGGCAGCTTCATCAATGCTGACAAGCGCGCCATCGGCTTTGTATAATCGCTAAAAACGAAAAATGTCGCCACAAAAGCCCGCAATCCGCCATGCAATACCAATCCATTGCCGATTGCCGTCATCGCCAGTTCCCGAACTCCAAAATGCAGATTTCTCCCCTGGCGGTTCTCGCAAGAATAGTCTCCTGCATCTTTCATATTCGTCTTATTGGAAGGCGCCAGATCAGCGGAGCCGCCTATCAGGTTCGGAAGCATATCTTTTATCTGATTGAGGATTCTGCCGGAGATATTCCTGGTGGAATCCGCTTTTTCGCCGTTTTTCCAAAACGCCTCGTCTGCCAGCAGCTTCTCTGCCGCCTTTTTAGCGCCATCCTCATAGTATTGCTTCCACAGTGCCTCCAGCTCCGGATACTCCTCGCAATAAGCCGCAAACATCACCTTCCAGGCCGCCTCTGTCTCTGCCTTTTCTTCTGCTGCCTTCCGGAAATGCCCGTATACTTCCTCCGGTACGTAGAAAGGCTCGTCGCTTTCCCAATCCAGGTTCTTGCGTAATGCCGCTATATTTTCCATCCCCAGCGGCTCTCCATGGGCACTGGCTTTCCCCTGCTTTGCCGGACAGCCATAGCCAATCTGCGTGCGGATTTTGATAAAAGAAGGATGTTCCGTATCCGCCTTTGCCGTCTCAATGGCTTGGCCGATAGCCTCCAGATCATTGCCATCCTCCACCAAAAGAGTCTGGAACCCAAAGGCTTCCATCCGCTTTGTCACATCTTCCCGGAAGGCAATATCCGTACTTCCTTCAATTGAAATCTGATTCGAGTCGTACAGTACAATCAACTTCCCTAATCCCAAAGTACCTGCCAGAGAAAAAGCTTCCGAGGAGATCCCCTCCATCATGCAGCCGTCTCCTCCTAACACATAGGTGTAGTGATCTACTACTGGATAATCCTCCCGGTTAAACACAGCCGCCAGATGTGTCTCCGCCAGTGCCATGCCTACAGCCATCCCCATACCGGCTCCCAACGGCCCCGTAGTGGCTTCTACTCCTATCGTATGGCCATACTCCGGATGTCCCGGCGTCCGGGAATCCATCTGACGAAACTGCATCATGTCCTCTTTTGAAAGATTACCATAACCAAATAAATGAAGAAGAGAATACAACAACATCGATCCATGGCCGCCGGATAAAATAAAACGATCCCGGTTCGGCCAGTTTGGATCGGCCGGATTATGATTCATATGATTCATCCAAAGCTCATAAGCTATCGAGGCACAGCCCAAAGGCAATCCCGGATGTCCGGAATTTGCTTTTTGAATGGCATCTGCGGACAAAATACGGATAGAATTAACTGACAACGTATCTAACTGGCTCATTGGTATCCTCCTCATGTTCTTTTCTGTAATTTGTTTATTTTAGCTTGAGTTCCCGCATCTCCTGCGGTCCCATAACTAAAAGAGTATTGGGCATACGCCCTTTGCGAATCTTAGTGACAGTAAAGTCAAAAGTAGCATTCAGCTTCTCTACTCCCGCCATATTAAATATCTTACATGAATTATCATTATACAAAAATATCAGGTCTCCGTCAATATCCACACCTGTGTAATCGTAGGTAAATTCTTTGTTCAATATGCGGCTGCCGTCTGCACGAAATACTTCCATCCGCTTTTCATTTTCTCCCCCATTGTTCCATACAATTACCCCAACATACTCTTCAGAATAAAATATTCCGGATATGTTCTCCCCCTCTACGTCTGCCTGGGACAAAAGCTCTGGATTCGCCAGATTCCTGGAGGAAAAAAATACCGGTCCGTTACTGCTGAATGCGCAGGAAAAAGGCTCTTTTAAATAGGCCACTCTTGGCACTACTGTATCTTCAAATGGTTTATCAAATCCTCCCACCAGGCGGGTTGGCACATTCTTACCTATTTCTGAAAAGTCATAAAATACTACACGATTCTTCGCTTCTCCGGCCTCCAAATAAACATAGGAACACATGAGCTGTGTTCCATCCCGGGACAGGCAGATGTCCAGCGGGTAACCGTCCCCGGACATATTGGTTCTGACATTTATCTTCAGTTCACTGCCATCCCTCCGAAAAAAATAAATATAGCTCGATGTGGAATCCTCCACTACTGCCGCCACTAATCCCAGGCTCGATACCGTTATCCTAGTTATCGGCAGAATCGTAGTTGCCTGTCCTACTTTACCACTCGTACTACAGATAATAATATTATTGCCCTGCCGATCCGCTATCGCTGCATACTCACCATTGACAGCCACCACCGGCGTCTTCATCTCATAACTTTCCGTCCAGACATTTTCCCCTCGATTATCAATATAGGAGGCTCCGTCCCTGGTATATTTCAGCACATTATTTCCAAAACTTTTATAGCCCACAAGGCTCCCTTCGTTGAGTGGAATCACGCGCAGAGTTTCATAGCCCATATAACGATGGAGCTGCTGATAGTAAAACCATCCCCCCGCACCGGCCAAAATCAATAACAGTACTGCCATCCCTAATCCCAGATACCGGCGGCGCTTCTTCTGATGGCCCGCATGCATCTCCTCTTCTTCCACACGTTTTCTGGAAGGCGGATATTCCTGTCCCGGAGTGATCATCTGGCTGCGAAGCTGCTGCTTCTTGCTTTCCCTGTTCATGGAGCTCATATCACTCATGATTTTATCTCCTGCCTGTAAATCTTGAGTTTTAGTATACATCATTTTCTCCACAGGGTCAAAGCATTTTAAGATTTCAAGTTGGCGGCAGGAATAATTCCTGTCCGACAGACAACCGGTTCTCGTCAGGCAACTGGTTCCATTCAAGAATCTGAGACAAATTATTGACATTGTGGTAGTACTTCAGACAAATGCCATAAAGTGTCTCTCCGTCTTCAACAATATGTAAAATCGCATCTGCAGGCACTTGCACCGGTTCTGCTGCTGAAGGCTCCGTTTCCGAAGGCTCTGTTTCGGAAGCTTCTGTCGCTGCCGGCTGTCCGGAACCCGTTTCTGGCTGTGCTGATGTTTCCCCCTCACTGCCATCATCTTCCGCCAAATCTTCGGCTTGTCCCACAGATTCCGTAGACGGTTGCGCCGGTATTTCATTTTGGGACGGCATGCTTTCCGGCTCAATGAGAATATCTGCCCTGGTCGGATAGACCTCCCCCTCGATCTCTTCAAACACCGAAGCCGGATTCGATTCGTTTGGTTCTTCTTTTCCCAGAAAATCAGACCATTTCTGCTCCATTTCTTCCGGCATCGCCGAGGTTAGAACCGCCTCCATCTCTCTCATTCTCTGATAATTGTTAAACATTGCCACCCCACAGGCCAAAACCATCACACTTAGCACTCCACAAGCTGCCTGCAGGCCTCCCAGAGTTGACTGGCGGCGGCGGGCCTCTTCCCGATTATCCTCCATCTTTTGACGAAAATCCCGAATAACCGCATCCTTTGCCCCTGCTTCCACCCGGCGGGCATCCTTCCTGGATACCATATAATCCTGCATCATTTGATTTCTTTCATAGTAAATGCAATATCCCCGCAGCTTATAAAATCCATCTTCCGAAGCCACGTATATCGACTCTTCTCCCTCCAGGCCACAACTTAAATACATTAGTTGGTTCTTTTCCGGAAAATAGCGGCTGTGCTGTTTCCAATAATTCAGAGGACTTAATGTTCGATCCGGGGCGCTGCATAAAAACCATCCAAGCACCGTTCTTTTAGGAAACATCTGGTCAATAACCCGATAAGCCTTTTCCCATGCCTCCTCTGTGAAATCCACTTTGCCGCCGTCCCGAACCACATCCTCCATCTCCAGGGCACCGTCTGCAAACATGTATGGTGTTCCTTCCTGCATCCGGATCTCTCCCATCAAAAGGCCGACCCGCAGTTCTTGTCCGCCGGCCGGATACAATCGTTTCAGATATGTATTGACATAATCCTCCACATATAACTTTACGTTCAAATCCCGTTCCCCGATTTGCCGGATGTTTTTCGGCAGCTTTGGGTACGGATTATAAAATTCTCCCATATTTTCACCCCGCTGTTATCATTCTTTGCCATTGCTCATTATCTTATACAGATAAATCATAACAGATTCGGGATGCTGATTTTGTCAAATCAGGGCCGTTTTTTCTAAAAATTGTTCGACAAGAAATACACTTTCACAGATATAATCCGCCATCTTCATCACGGTAGATAATCTCACGCTCTGTAACATCAAAGGATCATAATTCCCGTAACCGCCTACAATGCCGGTGATAAAGATATCTCCAACCGCCTGGAGATCTTTGCATACTCCCAACCCCGGCCGCAAGGCTCCCTTCCCGAGAGTAATACATCCCACGTGGTCTTGGCTTCCTACAGAAGCGTCCACTGCTACTATCACATGGTTGGGATAGCGAACGCGAATCCGAGCCATGGATTGCTCCAAATTCATGGCATGGACCGGGCGCTCCAGCGTTCCCATGATCTGAATCCGCCGTACCTGCTGTCCCTTAAGCTTGTATCCGATCAACGGCCCCAGGCTGTCTCCGGTAGAGCGGTCCGTACCAATGCATAATACCAATACCCCCTCCTTCCCGGCTTCTGCCATAACCTCCTCAATCAGTCCATGGAGCATCCAGGCAAACTCCTCAGTTTCAAAGCCCTTTTCGGAATCAAAATAATAAATTTTTCTGCCTGTCTTCCATTTTCTGCACCAACCTGTTTTCATGCTTTCCTGCCTGTACTCTTTTTGTTATTTCTATTATAAGCATCTTGCATGAATTTTATACGTTGCAAGTTGTGCAGAGTCTCAGCTCGTTATCTGTTCCTGATATATTGCGATCGCCTCGCTCACATTGGCCGCCTTTCCTCCCCTGACAATATTGCACAACTCCACAATTTTCTGTGAATCCATAAATTCTTTTCCCAGATACGTACCATAATGATCGGTTGCATACAGCCTCTTCTCTTTTACCTTTTGCATAACCAGCCGAAGCTCTTCCGACACCTGCCGGTGCTTATCTTGTATCTGTTCCAGCCTTGTCTGATAATTGTGCTCTATTTCATCGGTAAGGATATTTTTCGTCACAGTCTCAAAAGCGTTTAATGCGTCCTTCTGTTTGGTCGCCACATCGCTCATTTCCTGCTGTAGCCGGGAAATCTCATCATCATATTTTTCCAGATTATACAGGGATTCATTTCGATCCTTACGAATTCCCGCTGTGATCTTTTTGATCTTTTTCCGATTGGACAGAATCTGATCCTGATATTTCCTGCCTTCCCGTAAAGTCTCCATATACAGCAGCTTTGTCCGATTTCCTAGCATAATATAGCCGCCGCCAATCAACAAGATATCCGCCACATATATCATTACCAGATATAATGGCTTTCTCTCCGGTATCAACCAATATACCCCATACGGCGCTGCCAGGAAAAAGAACAGTACCAATAATAACAATTGAAAATACTCTTTCACATAATGTGGAAAATACAAGCTGTAATAAAGAGCGCTCTGACAATATCCTGGCACATGATTTTGCCTCATCAATGTTTTATGCTGCACCTTCAGATCCCGGATCTCCTCCCAAAGCGGTGCCGTCTCCTCCCGAATCCGATCTTTCACTCCTTCATTTTTCGCTTTCTCCCGCTTACTGCGCGCTTTCTTTAGCTGGTCCTGGACCTTGCTCATTTCTTTTTCATAAGTCAGGCGGATCTCCTCCCGCCGCTTTTTCACGGTTTTCTGAATGGTATCTGTCATTATCTTTTTCTCTGCTTCCAAACTTTCCTCCAGATGTGCTTCCTCCTGGCCAAGCTGCTTTTCCTGCTCCTCAAGCAATGCCAATTCATCCAGGGTATCCCTCGCTTCATTGAGAAACACCAAGCAATCCTCTATGGTCTGCGCCATATATCCGGTCCTCCTTTGCAATCTTCTTCAAAGCTTCCTACGAATATTCTTGCCTTAAGTGTACTACAGAATACCATTGCCGGCAAGCCTTGAGGCCAAAAGAATCCCTCCCTCTTTACAACCATACAAAAATCACGTATACTTTTTAAAAGGGAGGAATACTTATGTTTCGTATGTGGGGAAAAATCTGGAAAAACAATCACCTGCTTCAGAATACTGTCATCTGTATCACCGACTACAGCCTGTCCCGCACTGCCATGGTCTTTCAGGCTCTGGATAATATTTGTTATGAATTTGACTTAAGCAAGCCCATCTGGTTGGATGTTAATATTTCTGAATTCCAGCGGACAGCCAAGACCCGCTTTACCCAGGATTGCTTCATTGAACAGATTTCTTTCGACTTTTTGGAGATTCAGATCATTGAAGAATAGACGAGGGTATTGCAAAATAAAATATCAGCTTTTTCCATATCCAATGTTCGTAAACAGCCAGACAATCGATATGGAAAAAGCTGATATTTTATTTTGTGATACTCTCTATACGATCTATGTTTATTCAGCCTTGATCAAACCAGATATTCTTTCAAAATATCTCCAATCAGCTGTACCTCCTCCGGTCCTAATTCCTTCAGCCAGCTCTCATCACCGTCCTTTCCCTTTTCCCGGCTGGCAGCAATCTGTTCCAGGCTTCGTTTTAAATAATCGACATCCCGGATCTTACCACGTTGTTCTGCTTCCGTTTCAGAGGTTGCCGCCGCTTCTTTCCGCCCGTTCCGGCCATTCCTTCTCCCGGCGCCTCCCATACCTGCTCTGCCACTGCGATATTCCCCCTGTTCCTCCTGCCCGTTCCGCTCCTTCCCGATACGTTCCTCTAGCCTTGTCTGCTCCTCTTGCACCGGCGTTCCCTCATTTTGTCCGGAATTCTCCGAAAATACGGATTGTCCGCCAACTACCACGCCCATCTTGCGTTCTGGCTGGCTTCCCCTGTCTTTTAACCGGGAGAAGCTTCTCACCTTTGCTCTGGCAGGTTCTGCGCCGCTGTCTTCTGGCAGGCTTCTCTCCAGCCTTGGACAAAGAACATTCTCCAGATAATCCTGGAGAGCTGCCGCCAGCAGTTCCCTTTTCCCACCTGCTGCACCATTATCAAAAAGCATCGTCAACATAGCCATCAATACGGAGCCGCCTCCATACATTACGATGTAAAAAGTGTCGAGCCGATACCAATAAGAAAAAAAGGCTGCCGTACCGCCGGCCAGCAGGCACAGCCAGGTCAGTTGCATGGATATATTCATCCATCCGGCCAGCGTCAGTCCCCGGAAACGCAGTTCACACAATTGGTGATCCAGCCAGGCGCCGCTGTCCCGCAGTCCCTGATTTAACCGATATGCATTTTCTGTTCTCTGTTTCAATTCTTTCAAACTCTTATTCTTTGTGGAGGCCATATTCCCACTTTCTTTAATCAATCTTTTGTAAAGGTTTTTGGTCATCGCCCGGGTAAGTATCCCCAAAAAGCAAATCCCCGCCAGCACATACAGTGCTTGTCCTGTTTCTAATAATTGCAACATAAAAACAGCTCCCCTTTCTTTCCTGAGTTTTTCAACAGCTATCATTATAGCCGTCCAAACCGGTTTTGGAAAGTTCAGGGAGCCTAGAATCGTTCGTCAAAGTTCACCTAAATTCGATTATGAAGTTCACATGGCTTCTCAACTCAGGCATGCTCAATCAATGCTCTTGTCAAATTTACACTGTGGATAATCGCCAGCCGCTCAAATTCCTCATAATCCATCTGTGCACTGTCATCTGCCTTATCTGAAATCGCCCTCACAATCAAAAACGGTATCTGGTTCAGATACGCCGCCTGCGCAATCGCCGCTCCTTCCATCTCGGTACATGCCCCGCCAAAGGTCTCTGACAGCCATGCCTTCTTTTCCTTAGAAGACACAAACTGATCCCCTGTCAATACTCGGCCTTCATGAACCTCGATATCCGGATTCACCTGCCGGCAACAGGTAACGGCCTTCTCTCTCAGCCTCTGATCTGCCTCAAACGCCAACACCTCAAGCTGTGGGATTTGTCCTGGCGGATAGGAAAACTGGGTGGCATCCACATCGTGCTGTACGGCATCAGTAGCCAATACCAAATCTCCGATATTAATTTCTGCCTTTAACGAGCCGGCAATTCCTGTATTTACAATTCCATCCACTCCAAATCGATCCACCAATATCTGTACGCATACCGCACTATTCACCTTGCCTACTCCAGACCGGACAACTACGGTATCTTTCCCCCCGATTCTTCCTCTATAAAAGTCCATTCCTGCCACAGAAGTAATCTCCGGCTGAACCATCTCCTTTTTGAGCAGCTCCACTTCTTCTGCCATTGCCCCAATAATTCCCAGCATAAAAGCCTCCGTTTTATCGTAAAATTGGCGCTCAGATGTTGCCTAAAAGATTCATCTGAGCAATTACGATAAGTATACCACAAATAATGCTCTTGACAATCCCTTTCTTATCCGGATATAATCTGTTAAAAACGGAGGATAAAAATTATGGTTTATAAAACGCGTGGCGTCTGCTCACGGGAGATCCATTTTGATGTCACAGATCACAAGCTTACCAATGTACAATATATCGGAGGATGCTCCGGCAACACTCAAGGTATTGCCCGGCTGGTAGAAGGTATGGATATCAGTGATGTGATCCGGCGTTTGGAGGGAACCCGTTGTGGTTTCAAGCCCACCTCCTGTCCGGATCAGCTTGCTCTGGCACTGAAAGAATACGAAAAAACCAATAATATTGAGGGTGCTGCAAAATAAACCACCTGCCATTTCAATGTCATTCAGTTTAGCTCTGAGAATACTCAGCCATGGAACAAGGAGCGGGAAGAGGCGAAAAAATGGTCTGCCGCTTTTGACTTTGCAGGGATTTAGAAGTCCTTAAATCTCTGAGTTTTGCGTGAAAGCGAAAATGCACACTGTCTGATATTGACTGACTTTTTTTGTTAATATCAGACTTCTTTTTCTCTTTTCCCGACTCCAGCCAGCAAAAGTATCCCCACTCCTGCTGTTCCGAATATTATCAGTAACATTCCGGTTGGACGGTTGTCTCCCGTTTTCGCCAATGCTGCTAACGGCCTGTCCGGATCTTCGATCTGTTCTTCTGTCATCCCAGATAAGAGCTCTGCCAATGGCATATCTGCCCCTTCCATCGGAGTAGCCGTAATTCTCCCCGGAATCCCGGATATATCTTTACTTCCCGGCCCTCCAGATGTTTCAATGTTTACAAATCTTCCGCCTCCTCCGCCTGGCCTGCTGCCGCTTCCCGGTTTGCCTGGATTGACAAGAGTATTGGTAATAGTAAAGGTATCTTCACTATAAGTAGTTGCATAGCCCTCTAACGTCTCCAATTCCACAACCGTGTAATTGATATCTTTATCCCCCGATTTCTGAAGAAGATTTTCCCATGTATATGACCACTGGTTTTCCTCACTGAGCATCACGGCATTTCCTTCTGCCATGCCATCCGCCATGAGCTGTACGTGAATCGACACCGGCCGCCGGCCCTTTTGATTGTCAGAATCACTCCAGATTTTCCTAACCGTACGACTGGTCTTTTCCGGAACATATGTGTTTATAATAGAAAAACCATTGCCACTCTCCTTAATTTCCGTCTCATATCCAAATACAGGAACCTCTTCTACCGTATAGGAAATCACATTTCCATCCTCGCCGGTCTTTGGTATCTCATCAAATGACCAGCCCCATTTATCTTCTTCTCCTGTTATCTCTTTACTTGCACACAGAGCCCCGTTTGCCAATAAATTTATGATAATACTAGCCGGCCTGTCTTCCTTTTGATCTCCTTTCCAGATCTTCGAGCCTGAAACATTTATCATCTCTATATCGGATCCTAAAATCAATGTACCGTTACTCATAATACCGCCGCCATGAGTACTGGAGGTATTTCCGGAAATGAGCACGTGAGCATATTCCCTGGCCCGGATTTTATCTTCTGGTGAAGGACAGGCATTCAGCCCCATCCTTTTTTCCGCTCTCGCAAAATTATTTTTATTGATTATAACCGGGCTGCCATCACTGCTTCCATGCCATTCGGCGTTGCCGCCGCCAAGCATATTTCCAAAAACCGTGCTGATTTTTTCACAATAATAATCACCAAAGCCAGCTGTCATAAACATCGTGTCCGCCTTTGCTCTTTGATCTTCTGTCCTGCCATCCTCCTCTTCTCGTTCTGTGAGAGCTGTACCTTTTGCCATATTGTCAAAAATCCCTGCTCCGTCAATAGTAAGCGCATAAATATTCCCGCTGGGGCAGCCTGCCACACCCCCGCCAAATCCGTCTGCTGTATTTTCTGTAATGAGGGCATTGAAAATCGTTACCTCTACTCCGGTCTGTGTAAAGATTCCCCCGCCACCCCAATCAATCTTCGTATTTGTATGGTTTTCTGTAATTCTTCCACCGGTAACGGTTCCATGCCATCCAAAATAAATACCTCCGCCTTCCCCCTTTTCTGCCATATTATTATCAATAACGCCGCCTGTCATCACAAAATTTTTATTCTCATCAAAATCTATCGTATCATAATAGATCCCTCCTCCGCCCGATACTGCTGTGTTTTCTTTAACTGTTCCATCGGTGAGAATCAGCTCGCCTCTGGCAAAAATTCCACCCCCGCCAAAATCATATCCGGATAGACGATCTCCCCCGCCTGTGGACACATTATTGCTGATTGTCCCACCTGTAATATGAATCACACTACTCTCTGTCCCGTAAATCCCTCCGCCATTGTTTGCAGTATTATGTTCAATGCTGCCGTCGCAGACTTCTAATACGCCACTCTCAACATAAATGCCGCCGCCATTTTCCATTCCATTACCATTGCCAGCAATACAACCTCCTTTCATGCAAACGGTTCCTTGCCCTTTTACCACCACTCCATGACCCGTTTGATATGTTTTTACATCACCAGGCCCCTGAACAGTACCTATCTGTCCGCTTTCAATGGTCAGCCTTCCTCCATCTACACAAATTGCAGAATCTATTTCTTCTCTGCTGCTTGTGATTTTCCCGCCCCCCGCACTGTCCATAAGAGTCAAATTCCCCCGTATATAAAACAAGCGGAAATAGCCGCTTCCTTCTCCGCCGTAAGTAAGCGTGTGTCCATTCAAATCAAATATAATATCCGTTCCCGCCTTGATTGCCCATCCATAATCCCCATCATCAGGCTTTTCCGGATCCCAAGCCGTTTCAATAGAATCCGTCAAATAAATTTTCTCTTCCTGATTATTAAATGCTGTATGTAACTCCTTTAAATTACTTGCCGCTGTCCATCCCTGCCTGTCCATCTCTTCTTGATGCTTAACCTCTATTGCGATTTCCAAATCCTCCGATACATTCCGCACAACATAAACATGCTGGTAATGCCCCCAGTTAGAATCACTCGCCCCATTGATATCTCTGACCATTCTTTCGGTTCCCTGCCCATTCACTGCAACGCAATTAACCTCATAACCGTTTTTTGGCTCAACTGCAAAATACAGATCTTCTCCTTCTGCCACACAGCCGGCTCCTTCTGTCGATGCTGCTTCTGGCAGATTCACTGAATAAGCCACCGCATATTCTGTTGCCTGTCTGTCCAGAATTGCTTTGATGTCCTTCCACCCAACTTTAACTGCCTTAGCATATCCATCATCCTGAAGTTTTACCGTATCATAGCCCTTCCCCTTTAGTCTTCCCTGGCGCCAGATATCACCATCCTCCAAAAGCTGTCCTTCCATATTTGTACTTCCCGTTTCTGATTTGCTTGCCAGCTCGCTTCTGCTCCATGTTTTTTCTGCTTTACCTTCAGATTCGGATCGGGACTCTTGCAAATGATCCTTTTGTTTCTTTATTTCATCTTCTTCGCCTTCTGAGCCTTTTTCCGCTGATAATTCCGTTTCTGTTTCTTTCTCTGTGCTATTTCCTTTATTATCCGGAACTGCTCCCAAAGAGGCGAACACCTTCGTCGCCCCATGACGCGACAAGCGCAAGCCCAAATAGCTCTCCCTATGTACCGGAACCACAATAGGAGATACGGTAACCGGCTCTGTCTCATATCCGTCAATATTTATCCTATAACTCACAGCCATATCGCTTTTATTGACAAAAAGAAAAACCACATCTTTTGTTATCGTATTATAAAAAGATCGCAGTTCTGCCTCTTCTGGTGCATAGCTGTCATCAATATTCAAATCCAGTTCATATACAGAACCGTTCTTCTTTCCCAAAAGCTTTTCATATCGTTTCTTAACACTATTTTTCTCTGCCTCCAGCTGCAAAGAATCATATACAAATAACTCTTTCTCTTGCTCTGTTTTTTGTATGGCTTCCCGTAGCTCTTCTCCATCCAGCAAAAACAAGGCGCTTTCACTTTCCCGGGCTGCCATAACAATCCCCAGATTGCTTCCGGCATTTGTCATTACCATCAACAATACCATCAGGATGGCTACTTGATGTCTGTAATTTTTCTGGAATTTCTTCCACATGTTCCATCACCCCTCTTTTTTTGATTTTAATAATAAAATGATGTTGGGGCCAAAAGGTATTTTGCCCCCTATGATACATGGATTGCTCCACATTTCAAGTTCCCGCAATCCTGAAAACATTCCAACTCCGCCCTGTCGGGCTGCTTTTTCATATTTTGCGGATCCCAAAACCAACCATGGCCTTTTGACCCTGGTATCATAAAATTATAATATTGTGGGAAATATAAACGACATTTCCTTGAATAAAGAAGTTATGATAAAAAGAATATTTGCATTTTGGGGCTCCTCCCGCAGCAAGCTACGGGAGGAGAAAAAATCTTACTGACTGTTCAGATATTCCATTATTCCCATATGAATCGTCCACGCCAGCCGATCCTGATATTCTTTTGTGTTCAGGGCTGCTGCCTCTTTCCGATTCGATAAAAAACCACACTCTACAATCACTATTGGCTGTTTTACGTGCAAAAGCAGAAAATAATTGCCATTTGGTTTTGCCAGCCGCTTATTTTTCTCTCCCAGCACAAAGTCAAACCGTTGCTGAAGAATTTCTGCCAGACGTTTTCCCCTTTCCGAATCCTTATAATAAAATACCTGCCCGCCAGAAATTTTCTCCTCATGATAACTATTCTGATGAATACTGACAACCAAATCCGGTTTCGTTTCATTAATCAGCTCGCAGCGGTTCTTCATATCGGCCATCTTTTTTTTGCTGTCTTTTTCTCCGTAAAGCCCTTTATCTGCTTCCCGGGTCATAACCACCTCCACATCAGATGCTTCCAAATAAGCTTTTAATTTATGAGCAATTTCCAGATTGATATCCTTTTCCAGGCTTCCGTCCACACCGACTTTACCTGGATCATTTCCTCCATGCCCGCTATCGATCACAACTACCGGTTTTGCTTTTCCTGCCACTACATTCTGACCGGATACCATCATTCCCGCATGGCGGGATACCAGAAAAACAAATACCAGCAGCAAAGCCCCCATCAGCATTTCCGGCTTTCGATCATTCATGACTCATCCATCCATCATTCTGGCCTCACATTAATATATCGGCTATTCACTGAAAAAAGAACCTCACAAATCATTAATCCTCTTCGACCCGATTATAATCCCGCATGGCATCACCGATAATATATTGCACATAATCTGTCAGCACAGTCAGAGAGCCATCCTCCAGCCATAACTGATAATCCGGATCCTTCAAAACCCTTTCCCGGATCTGATATGCCGTTCCCTGATAATAATGATAATTCAACTCCGAATACAATACCGACATTCGCTCTCTCTGTGATTCGCTCAGCTCTTCGATCCCTTTCAGGGCATCATAAGACTGATTATAAAATACCCTCCGCAAAAAGGGTTCCTTAAAATCATCAAATTCCAGCAAATCTTCCTCTGTCCGGTTATGTCGTTTAGCCCACCGCTCCACATCTAACGCCTGTGTCCAGTAACGGAAACTCCCGTCATCCCGAAAGAGCAGATTCCCATATTGACAGGCCGGCGTCGCCAGTGAACTGGTTACCATCTCCCACACTCCCCTGTTATCCTCAGATCTTTTACTATGTTGCACATGAAGATGCCCGCTCAGAAAAATCATCACATCCCAATTTTCCAGAATATCCACCAGCTGTTCCCCGTGCTCAATCGTACAATCATCTACATAAATTTCACTCTCGTCAAGCAGATTGTGATGGGCGACCGGAATCATATTCATTCCATTATTCCAGGCATCTTCCAGCTGTTCCTCAATCCAGTCATAGGTATCTGTCAGAATCGCACCGCCCACCAACGCCTTTTGCTGATATTGACAAGTATCCAGCATCAGAAAGCGATTGTAATCATCTATCTCATATACATAGCTGAGGCTTCGCCGATCCTCGCTGATTGCTTCCTTGTAACCGAAATCCTGGTAAATCTCCCGAAATTCCTCTGGTGTGGTAAACTCTGCCGGGAACCGTTCCTCCCCCTGATACTGTGCCGCATGGCGGTTATTAATATCATGATTTCCGGGAATCACCAGCACCGGAATCCCGGCTTCCTCCACGGAGTACAGCTTTTCAGCCAGCTCCTCATGGCTTTTTTTCTCTCCGTCCAGGGTCAAGTCCCCACTTAAAATCAGTACATCCGGCCTTTGGCGAACCACTTCCTCCAAGAATGCATCTGTAATCTGTTCTATGTATGTCACAACCTTGCCATCGCCATGCTCTACCATATACTGAAAACTACTTCCGCCATCTGTCAGGCTCTTTGACAAATAGTGAATGTCCGTGCCAATGATCGCTTTCTTTTCCCATTCATATACCGGCGGCCCGGTAATAATCGATTCTTCCGGCTCTGTGGACTCTGCTGGAAAAGGCACGATATACCCCGGATCTTCCTCCTCTGGCAAACTTTCTTCCTCTGTTTCCTGTGTCCCCTTGGTTTGCTCTTCTTCTGTGCTTTCGGATGGGATTTCCGACCCCGGCCCTGTCTCTTCTATCGGTGCTTTTGTCTCTCTGGAACAGGCTCCTAGCACCAGCATCATCAAAACAGCTGTCCCTAAAAGCTTCACCGAGCACCTTCTTTTGTCTGTCCTCATTCCCACACCTCTCATTGTTCCTTCGGCCGGACTATATTCCACAGCTCCGAATTCTCAAAGCCAAGTTTCCAGCAGGCCACTCCTGCCAGCCTGTATTCCCAGATTAAATCCATCTTTCTGCTAATCGACTGCTCTTCTTCCATCCATAACCGGTATAACGCATCACCATCCTGCAATTCACCATAATACTGGCCAAGCTCTTCATCCCATTCCAAAGTTATCCCGCTATTTTGCACCCATTCCTTCGCTGTGGCAATCCCCATGGATGTCGCTGACACTTCTTCCCCTTCCTCCTTCCACAACCTCGTATAAAAGGGGATCCCATTAATGAATTTCTCTTTGGGAACCATTTTTAAGGTGTCCTCAATGCCCTTCTTTACGTATCCCAAAGAAGCCACCGATCCCGGTTCTCCCCCGGCGTGATGTTCATCATACGCCATGATAATCACATAATCAGCTACCCGTCCCTGCTCTTCCCGGTTATAAAAAGTCGAATAGGGAGCCGGTACAGTGTTATCAATGGAAAGAATAATTCCTTCCTTTCGGCAGCTTACCGAAAGCTCACGGATAAACTGAACATAATGAGCCCCTGCTTCCTCTTTAATACTTTCAATATCCAGGTTTATCCCATCCAGCTGATAGGTCTTTGCATCCTCAATCAAAGATTTAATCAATTTCCCACGCACCGTCTTGCGGGCAAACAAAACCTCTGACTGCACGTTATCCCCTTTATTAAAATTATCCACTACCGCCCATACCTGAATCCCCATAGCATGCGCCTTATCCACATATGCTTTATCTGCCAGGCACTCATAATTCCCTTCGTTATCTGTCAGCATAAACCAGGTAGGCGCAATCACGTTAACTCCTTTTGCGGTGGCCATCAGCTCCTCCATTGCCTGATTTGCCTGCTGAGAAAACACCTGATGCCATACCAGGCATACCGGCTCCCCCAAGGAAATATTGGTATAAACCGGCTCTTGAAAATTACTGACAAAATGATGTTCCGAACGGGATCCCAGACAACGATTCTGAATATATCCCATATAGCCGGTCGCGGTACGGACCCTGCTCCAGTTCTCCATCGTCTCCAAAATCAGTACACTTTCCCCTTCTGCCACTTCCGTCAGCACAGCACTTTTGATTCCCCCCTTCACCCGGAGCTTACCGGCCTTCGTCAGCCTAGCCTCCGGAACGGATTCCCATCCGGTATCTATGAAGATACGCTTTGCTGCCTCGTTCACAAAATGCTCTATCCTGACATCGGTATAATTTACCACCAGCCCTGCCAGCAGCCAGACCTTATCTTCCTGTTCCACAAACAATGGTTTACCACTGCTGCCCATGGTGGATGCATCTGCATAGATAATCTCCTCCGGAAGCGTATAGATCAGTTCTTTCTCTTCTGCATCCCAGTAAAATCTCTCATTTAACTGCTGGTTGACCCATTCCAGTGACAAATACACCTCATCATCAATCAAACGCCCCTTCTCATCTGTAAGAAGTTCATTATTCAGCACAATCGCCACCCGATCACCCGCCGCACCAAACCATTCGACCGGATCCATGGGGTCATTCGCCGGCATATACTTATGATATATATAAAAGCCTGCCGCCGTACCACCCAAAATTGTAAAAACAAATATAAATATACATACTGATTTCAGGATTCTTTTCATGCTTTATGCCCTCTGCTTCCTAATTTTCCATAGATCGGCTGCTTTGCTGCCCCGTGAAAACAGTATACCACAACTTTGTCCCTTCTTGTCTTACATTTTCTTTTCAAAATCCCCAAAATTTCCAAATTGCTGTTATCCAGTTACGATCTTCCTGTAATCTCAAAAATCGTAACCGGATAAGAAACTTTTCCCCACCCACGCCCTTTCTCTGGCTGAATTGAGATTCTCTCTGAGCTGGCGTCCTCTCCGCTTTATTCATATAATGCGCTCCCTCTTATCATTCGGTTTTATATTTTTATGATGTAACTTTTCGGTCTGTTATTTTTTATGAGCAGCCCTCCCTTCACCAGTGATAGACCCGGTCAAAACGAATCTCTTTCAATATTCTGGCACCTGCATTTTTCTGCCAGGATATCTCTTTTTCAGAACATACGCCTGTGCCCTCGCCGTTCTCGGCTTCTATGTGCGCGACATCATATGCCAGTGGATCCTCGCAAACCATTTTTATTGTTCTGACATTTTCATCTGGAACTTGAGTCTCCATGTCTGGCTCTTCCATAATATAATCGCCCATATAAAAGCTGCCATCCGGCTGTTCCTCCAGTATCTTAACCCAGTCCGACGCCTCTGCTTTCTCGCCGTCAATCCGAATGATCACCCCTCGATCCTGATATCGCTGTAATCCTTCCAGAAATACTCTTCGATTTTTTTCATTCAACTGATACTTCTTCATATGCCTCCCCATTCCGGATTTATCCAGGTAATGGTTTTATAATTTCGCGAGGTAAAAGCCGTGACACAATTTCCCCATAGTCCTCTACCCGGTCAATCCTGTAAAAGCTCTGTAAAAAACCGTATACCGGCATGAGTGACTGCAAAGGCATCTACAAAGCCTGGAACCCGCCGCACCGGAATCCGAAAGCACTTTTCTAACTCTACTCTGGCTTCTTCACTGCCAAAAACAATAGCATACTGCCAGCCTTTATTTCTCTGCTGCCCTTCCTTGACGATCTCCAGAAATGCTTCCGCCTGCCATTCACTCAATGAACCGACAATCACTTTTCTATCACACCGGGCACAGTCCAAAAACCTCTGCCTGGTGATTTCTCCGTAGTCTAAAATAATGTAGCGGTAATCTCCGTTCAAACAACTTACCAACTCTCCGGCTCCTGCCTGCGGATAATAATCTACGTTCAAAATTCCATAAGAAACACCCGCATTTATACTTCTCTCACAGAAGCTTCCCATACGCATGAAATCCCCATGATCATTCCGCTCCAGCACTGCTGTTTTTTGCCTTTTTACACTTGTCAGATAATTGGCCGCCCCAACTGCAAGATGAGTCACACCAGTGCCCCGGCATGCCCCTATGATCCCCAATGTTCTCCAGGCACATTCAGAAATGCCTTTCTGTCTCAAACGTCTTTTTTCATAAAACTTCTTCTTATTTTGTTTGAAAAAAACCGTAAAGTACCTCCTGCTCTTTTTCCAGAAAATATCTGATATAATTCCTCATAGACCCTCTTCGCTTTTCCAGACAATACAAATGGATTGGGGTAATCTGGCATCAGGAAACAATCGGTCTCCCTTGCCGGACCAGGCAACTTAGTTGCAAGCCGCCTGCAGAATTGATTGTAGATAACTGTCATTCCCGGGGGATTTCCCGAAAATTGAATTGCATCCCTGATAAGCTTCCACTGCCAGGGTTTACTTCCGCAAACCAACAGATGCCCGTCTGCCGGTTCTTGTAAAAACTTATTCTGAAACGAGCCATAGTCCCGAATCACAATCCGATAAGGATGTGCTTCCAGCCTGACAGCAGCGCCATAGAGAGGAAGCATGGGCAGTCCGTAAATCCTGTATATTCCATATCGGTCCATATTCCGCCCCGTATATTCTGCCATCTGTACCGCCGCACCAGACTCATTCCTTTCTTCATATAATACAGACAACCCTTGCCGCTGGAGATATACGGCAAATCCGATTGCTATGTGGGTCGTCCCGGCCCCTTCAAAGGCACCTGCCACAGCAATGGTCAGAAATGATTCCGGGTTTTGCCGGAAAACACCCTTTTTTTCCTTCTCATAATGCTTCTGAATCTTCTCCAGTTCCCCGCAAAGCTGCTGTGCTGATTCATACCGCTCGTTTGACTTATTTCTCAGACAGGTTTGTATCACTTTTGCCAAATGCCGATCCACCTGCTGCCTTCGATACACAGGCTCCTTTTCCGGGAACTCTCCCGTCAGCATGTAATAGAGGACAGCACCAATGGCATAAATATCTGTCCGTTCATTTAATTCGGCTCCTGTATATTGTTCCGGTGCAGCAAATCCAATCGTCCCATAGCGCTTTTTGAGATTCTTCGCCTCGTCCAGATAAATCGCGTGATCAAAATCCACCAATTTTACGGTGTCATCACATATCAGCAAATTTTCCGGCTGTAAATCCAGATATAAAATAGGGGTAATCTTTGATAAATGCAAGATATTCACCAGATGGCAAATCTGAATCCCATATCGAATCGTCATTGCCTTTGAAAAATGCCCCATGTCAGAAACAAGGGCGTATAGCGAATCTCCTTCCAGAAATTCTTCAATCAGATAACAGAAATCTTCATCCTCCTCCAGATCATACACTACCGGTATCCCCGGATGGCGGATATCTTTCAGTATCAATGCCTCCCTTCGGAACTGATCGTAATTCACACAGGCTTTGGCGACCTGCTTGATCGCCCGATATTCCTCCAGGTCTCTATGCTTTGCCAAATAGACAGTCCCGCTTCTCCCGCGGCCCAAAATCCGGCATAACTGATATTTTCCAAATAATGTGGTGTTCTCGACGCTTTTCACCTCCTCCTTTCCCCAATCACCTCTGTAGTCCTATTCTAATATAAATGCCAATATTTTACAATACCTTTTTCACTTTTCCTAAACCTTAAATTTTCCTAAAATTTTTCACATAAGAATTGCCTTTTCCCTATATCATATACTATAATTAAATTAGATAATTGGGTTCTTTTTGAATTTGTACCGACGATAATATAGGTAAGGGAGTGATCTTATGAAGATAGAACGGATTAATGAGAACCAGATACGATGCACATTAAGCAGCTTTGACTTGAGCGTTCGCAATCTGAACCTTGGCGAACTGGCATACGGAAGTGAAAAGGCCCGTAATCTATTTCGCGAGATGATTCAAAAGGCCTCCAATGAAGTGGGATTTGATGCGGAAGATATTCCGTTGATGGTAGAAGCCATCCCGCTCTCCAATGAGAGTGTTATGTTGGTTATCACCAAGATAGAAGATCCGGAGGAGCTGGATACCCGTTTTTCCAAATTTTCCCAGATGTCTGACGAAGATTCCGACAGTATTTTTAATGGCATCTCCAGTGAATTTCTGGAAGGCGCCGATGGCCTGATGGAGCTTTTAAAACAGAATTTAGCAGGGTTTCCCGGTCAGGAAGGCATGTCTGCTCCTGCTACCCCGCAACCGGAAGATCGTTCCGATACCCCTTCTGTTCAGACGCGAATCTATCGCTTTGAGAGTTTGGATCAGGTAACAGCCGCCGCTAAAGTAGTCGGACATGTCTACCAGGGTACTAATATTCTCTTCAAAAAACCAGACTCTTCTCAGTATTTTCTGGTATTGTCCAGTGCGGATGTCGAGCCTTTAATATTTAGCCGGACCTGTAACATTCTGGCAGAATACGGTGAAAAAGTCCGCCAGCAGACTGCTACGGAGGCTTATTACCGAGAGCACTATGAGGTGATTATCCGCCAGCAGGCATTGCAAAAGCTTATGCTGGTATAACCCGCCAAAATCGTTATAGCATTATGTGCCATATTACCATTTCTCTGTATTCAAATGGGCTCTTGGCATATGAGACCACACAAAAAGAGGGCGTTGCCAAACAAACCACCCGTCATTTCTCTTATCCTTGTGTCCGGCTGTCCACAAACAGTCTTAGCGGACTTTGCCTGTTAATAGCAGGCTGTTTGTATGTGAGCTATCTGAACATAGGATAGAAAAATGATGGGTGGCTTGTCTTGCAATGCCCTCTTTATGGCCATTTCATTCGCCAAATACTCTTTCTGCTTAAGTCAGGCTCTCTCTGCCAGCACTTCGTTGATTCCGGATACCAAAGTATCACAGTCAATCCCGTGTACCATGCAGGCTTCCTCCAGGGTTTCTCCTTGTGCCGACGGACAACCCAGGCAATGCATACCAGCACGCATCAACATCGGTGCAATCAGCTCATGCGCCTGAACCAAATCCCCAATCAACATATCTTTATTGATCTGCATATAAATTCCTCCTTTTCGTACATATTTTATTTCCACGCAACACATAATGCTTTTACAAAAGTATTTTTTTACCGTCGCGTTAAGGTCTACTATAATATATTTTTCGCAGATTGACAAGCCCCTGAAATACCAGATAAAACAACCGGATAATCCATGTCATTAAGTTAATTTTCTCAGTTATACCTTACCAGAAAATTCTTCTCTGTACGCTCCTTGACGTTTTTTTATCACGTCCTTATAATTTACCTCGTAATCTGTCAGACAATTTTTGTGGAGCCTACACGGAACGGAGGAAATTATGAAACAAGAATGGAGAAGCTTCCGCCCAGGCGACTGGGAACGGGAAATCAATGTACGCAATTTTATTCAAAAAAACTATACCCCTTATGATGGCGATGACAGCTTTCTGGCAAATGCCACCCCAAATACCACAGCGCTCTGGGATCAGGTTATGGAACTGAGCCGGCAGGAACAAGCGGCAGGCGGAGTGCTGGACATGGATACCAAAATCATTTCTACCATCACCTCCCACGGCCCTGGATATCTGGATAAGACCAAAGAAACAATTGTCGGTTTTCAGACCGATAAACCGTTTAAGCGTTCTCTGCAGCCCTACGGCGGAATCCGCATGGCAGAAAAAGCCTGTGCCGACAATGGCTATCAGGTGGACCCGGAAATCAGCGAATTCTTTACAACTCACCGCAAAACTCATAATGCCGGTGTTTTTGATGCTTATACTCCGGAGATGCGTGCTTGCCGTTCCAGCCATATCATCACCGGACTGCCCGATGCCTATGGACGAGGGAGAATCATTGGAGATTACCGACGAGTAGCTCTTTATGGTGTAGATCGCCTGATCGCAGACAAAGAAGAACAGAAAATGACCACCAGAAGCACTATGTATTCCCATGTCATTCGTATCCGGGAAGAACTGTCCGAACAGATCCGCGCCTTAAAAGAGCTGAAGGAACTGGGTAAAATCTACGGCTTTGACATTTCCCGTCCTGCCGGCAATGTACAGGAAGCAATCCAGTGGATTTACTTTGCCTATCTTGCTGCTGTCAAGGAGCAAAACGGCGCTGCAATGTCTCTGGGCCGTACTTCCACATTTCTGGATATCTATGCAGAACGAGATCTGTCAGAAGGAACTTTTAATGAAGAGCAGATCCAGGAATTTGTGGATCATTTTGTTATGAAGCTTCGGCTGGTGAAGTTTGCCCGTACTCCGGAATACAATGCTCTTTTCTCCGGAGATCCCACCTGGGTAACCGAATCCATCGGCGGAGTGGGGATCGACGGACGGCATCTGGTAACCAAAATGTCCTTCCGTTTCCTGCATACGTTAACTACTCTTGGCACTGCTCCGGAACCAAATCTTACGGTTCTGTGGTCCGTACGGTTACCGGAAAATTTCAAACGCTTTTGTGCCAAAACCTCCATCGAGTCTTCTTCTATTCAATATGAAAATGATGACCTGATGCGGGAAAACCTCGGTGACGATTATGCTATCGCCTGTTGTGTATCTTCTATGAGGATCGGTAAAGAAATGCAGTTCTTTGGCGCCCGCGCCAATCTTGCCAAATGTCTTCTATATGCCATCAATGGCGGCGTCGACGAAATCAGCAAGAAACAAGTAGGTCCCCAATACCGTCCCATCACCTCCGAATATCTGGATTATGATGAGGTTATGGCCCGTTATCACGACATGATGCAATGGCTCGCCGGTGTCTATGTCAACAGTCTCAATATTATTCACTATATGCATGATAAATATTGTTACGAACGGCTGCAAATGGCGCTTCATGATATGAATGTGACCCGCTGGTTTGCTACTGGCATCGCCGGACTCTCTGTTGTCGCTGATTCGCTTTCTGCCATCAAATATGCCAAAGTCCGGACTATTCGAGATGAAAATGGTATAGTTGTCGATTATGAAGTAGAAGGCAGCTTTCCCAAATATGGCAATGATGATGATCGAGTTGACCAGATCGCCGTTGAAGTTGTGCACAGCTTTATGAATTATATCAGGCGCAATCACTGCTATCGCGGAGGAATTCCAACAACCTCCATCTTGACGATAACCTCAAATGTAGTGTATGGTAAGGCCACCGGCTCCACTCCTGATGGCCGAAAGGCTGGCCAGGCCTTTGCACCTGGTGCCAATCCGATGCACACACGAGACAATCACGGCGCTATCTCTTCCCTGGCTTCTGTAGCCAAGCTCCCCTTCTCCGATGCACAAGATGGTATTTCCAATACCTTCTCTATCATTCCGGGAGCATTGGGAAAAGAAGACCGCCTGTTTACCGGCGATCTGGATCTGGAACTGGAATGCGGTCCGGATAAAGCCTGCTCTATCCCCAATTTGATGCAGGGATTGGATCGGGATTGATATCATTTGGAATAATTTTATTTAAAATAAAGGAGGATATCTTCAATGACACATGCCAATGAATCTCAGGTAGATAACCTGGTTACTCTTCTGGATGGCTATACCGAAAAGGGCGGCCATCATCTAAATGTAAATGTATTTTCCAAAGAAACCTTACTCGATGCTCAAAAGCATCCGGAAAAATACCCGCAGCTTACGGTTCGGGTATCTGGTTATGCGGTAAACTTCTGCAAACTGACAAAAGAACAGCAAGACGAGGTCATTTCCCGTACCTTCCACGGCGCCATTGGATAAATAAAAACAATATCAAAAATTAAAGGTGTTGCAAAATTGTCTAATGTGCCATTTTGCAACACCTTCCCCGGAGGTATCTTATGTTAGGACGAATTCACTCAATTGAAAGCTTTGGTACGGTAGATGGCCCCGGTGTACGTCTGGTCATTTTTTTCCAAGGCTGCCCTATGCGGTGCCAGTACTGCCACAATCCGGACACCTGGAAAGCCTTCGCCCAAACAAAAATGTCTGTAGAAGAAATCCTTGCCTTATATGAAAAAAACCGCAGCTTTTATCAAAAGGGCGGCATCACCGCCACAGGCGGCGAACCTCTAATGCAGATGGATTTCGTGACAGAGCTCTTTGAGGCAGCACATCAGCAGCGAATTCATACATGCCTGGATACCTCTGGTATTATCTTTGCCCCCGATCTGCCGGCTACTATCCGGCGTTTCGATCGCCTGATGGCAGTAACCAATCTCGTTATGTTAGATATCAAGCATATCGATCCCCAGGGACATCAGAACTTAACCAGTCAAAAGCTGGAACCTGTTCTCGCCTTTGCCCGCTATCTGGACGAACATGCCATACCGGTGTGGATCCGTCATGTAGTAGTACCTGGTATCACGTACAAACAAGATCTTTTATACCGTCTCGGTCGTTTTATCGGAACCTTGCACAATGTACAGGCCTTGGACATCCTGCCTTATCATGACATGGGTAGAGTGAAATATCAAAAACTGGGAATTCCTTATCCGCTAGACAAAGTAGCCCCATTGGGCAAAGAAGAAGCCACCGCCGCCCGACAAATTGTCCTGCAGGGCATCCGGGAAACACGAGCTCAAAAAAATTCTTGCCAGTTGCTTGGAACTAACTAGATTTTGTACAATTTTTTATCCAATTGTACAGCGATTTCCACTTGAATATTTTCCGTAAATAGTATAGAATGATGAAAGAAACAAGAAATGCTACAGACTATTCAAGGAGGATACTATTATGGCATACGTAATTTCTGACGCATGTGTTAGCTGCGGTACTTGTGAGTCCGAGTGCCCCGTAGGCGCTATCTCTCAGGGCGATGGACAGTATGTAATCGATGCTGACAGCTGCATCGACTGCGGTACTTGTGCAGGTGTTTGCCCCACTGGTGCTATCAACGAAGGTTAATTATTACCATCAATGACTACATAGATGTCTCTTCCATATAATATGGAGGAGGCATCTATTTTTTACCCTGTTGATTGACTAATGTCATTTGGTTGATTGACATGCTATTTTCCAAGGAGGTTTCCTTATATGAATACCCATAGGCCTTTGATAGCCCTTACCCCTTATCACAACACCGAAAAGGATGAGCTGTATATGCGCCCGGCTTACTTGAAAGCTATCCGCGCGGCCGGCGGCACTCCAATCATTCTTCCCCTGGAAACAGAGGAAACTGAGCTTTCACATTTTGCCGAAGCCTTTGACTGCTTTCTCTTTACCGGCGGCCCTGATATCCATCCTTTCTTTTTTGGAGAAGAAACCCAACGTCATTGTGGCAATGTATCTCTTAAACGCGATCATATGGAATTAAAGCTACTTAAAGCGGTTATGTCTGCCAAAAAACCGATTCTTGGAATTTGCCGCGGAATCCAGCTCCTCAATATCGGACTGGGCGGGAACATCTATCAGGATCTTCCCAGTCAATTTCCGGAGGATTTCCCTATTGCCCATAGCCAGCCCTTTGATTATAGCATTCCTTCCCATACCATCACCATCACTCCCGGTTCACTGCTGGCAAAAATCGCAGAAAGTAAAACCATCCGGGTCAACAGTATGCACCACCAGGCTATCCGAGAGGTTGCCCCGGGTCTGGCCCCTGTAGGTTATGCCCCTCATGGCCTTATCGAGTGCATTGAAATGCCAGATTATCCCACCTTTTTCTTAGGCGTCCAATGGCATCCCGAATATTTATGGGAGCAGGATGATGCTGCCAAAAGGCTGTTTGGGGAATTCGTAAACGCGGGAGGCCTCACAAAATAAGTTATCTGCTGTTTCCATATCCTTTGTCCGGGCAGTCCATGCATACGCGATCTATTTTTAACAGACAACGTTTGACAATATCCGGCAGCGTATTCGTAAGCAACCGGACACAGGATACGGAAAACAGTTAATGATTTATTTTACGACACTATCAGCCTCCTCAAACAGATCCCAATACCGCTCTACAATAATTCCCTTGTACTCATTCATGTGCTGCTGGTTTTTCTGAATCAGGCACGACAATACCTTTACTGCCTTTCCTGCCGCTTCTTTCAATGTCCTCCCCCTCAACAGTTCTCCTGTCAGCACTGCTGAAAAAATGTCCCCACTGCCAGCTACCCGAACTGGTAAAAAATTATAAGAAATTTCAAAATATTCTTCCTGCCAGTGATCATAACCACATACCATGTGAGTTTCTTTTCCGTTTTCCTCTTTATTCCGCTTCACTCCGCTGGTAATCACCACAGATCTTCCCGAGATTTTTCTCAGGCCCTCCACCAGCTCCCGAATTTCTTCCTCTGTTCCCTTTTCTTGTCCCGGACGAATCCCGGTCAAAAAGGAAGCCTCCGTCATATTGGGCACCATTACATCTGCATATGCCGCCAGCTTCCGCAACGCCGCCACTCGTTCCGGCCCGACTCCATTATATAATTTTCCTCCATCTGCCATAATCGGATCTACGATCACAAGCATCTGTTCTCTCCTCATTTTCCGAACCCGCCGGATATACTCCCCAATCAGCGCCGCCTGCCCTTCTGAAAGAATAAATCCCGTACAAATGCATTCCGGCTCAAATCCCAAATCCTGCCATACGACCAACGTATTTTGCATATATTCAGTCATATCCTGAATGTGGAACTTGCCATAATCCAAAGTATTTGACACCACTGCCGTAGGAAGCAGAAAAATATAATGCCCCATCCGTGATAAAATCGGTGTCATCGCTGCCAGCGCTACCTTCCCATACCCAGGCAGATCGTTGATTAACAATATATTTTTTCCAGCATGATCTCCTGGATCTGTTTCTGCATCAGGAGTAGTAATTATATTATCAAATTTCTCTTCTTCCAAATTCTCATGCCATGCCATTTTTGTCTCTCTCCTTGTACCCAATGTCATTAAGTTTATCTCTTAAAATACTCAGCCATGGAAAAGGAGCGGGAAGGGGTCGGCAATGCTCTGCCGCTTTTGACTTTGCAGAGATTTTAGGAATTCTTGATCCCGAAACCGGAAAAAGCAGCAGAGCATTCCCCCTCCTCTTCCCGCTCCTTTTTCCATGGCGTACTTTCTGAGAAAATTAATTTAATGACATTGCTCCTGTATCCCTTCTTTACTCAAAACCAAGATGCCGCATCAATCCCCTGCATCCGCACACAATGTCCCGATATGTGGCATCAAAATCCCCCGTATACCAAGGATCTGCAACATCTCGCCCGCTATCTGCAAAGGTCAGCATCTTATAAATCTTCCCTTCTGGATCTCCTCCTAGCATACGCTGCATGTTACGAATATTCCAGGTGTCCATGCCAATCAGATAATCGTATTTCAAATAGTCAGATTTCTTCAACTGCACTGCTGTCTTGCCCGCTGTGCTGATACCAACCTGCCTCAGCTTCTCCCTTGTTCCCCGGTGAACAGGGTTTCCGATTTCTTCTGTACTCGTAGCTGCGGAAGCTATCTCAAATTGTTCGGCTACACCGGCTTTTTGAACCATATCTTTCATAACGAATTCGGCCATCGGGCTTCTGCAAATATTACCATGACAAATAAATAGTATTTTTATCATAATAAAAATCCCTCCTGAAATGCATTGATTTGCCATGTTTTGGCAAGTTGAAGCCACACCTGGCTGCGGCTATATACTTTTGTTCTTTTCCCATCAATCAATTATCCAAACTCCCCTCATCCAACAGAAAATCATAAACACTCATAACCAGCACCCCATTGTCATTGTAATATGGCACAGGCGCATCTTTCGTGATGATGATCTTCTTGAAGAAATCGCCGGTCAGCATCAGGGAACGCTGCTCCTGTTCCATCTTAGCCCTATCTGGAATTGCATAGGCTGACTGAATATAATAACGTTTAGAACCTCTATTGCAAACGAAATCAATTTCCAACTGTTTGCGGATTCCGTGACCTTTCTCATTGGTTTTATTCAAAGTAATAACTCCCACAT
>CAJUPI010000012.1 GCA_910588125.1 uncultured Lachnospiraceae bacterium | reverse complement strand
GGTGTTCTGGGTAGAAAAGACAGATAAAAATCTCGTAGATATTATAGTAAATTATTATAATATTTAGATTTTTGGAGAATTGCAAAAAGAAGTCATTGTCTATTAAAAAAAACACAAGCCTGAATATTTCTTGCGAACTAGCTGATTTAAAAGTACAATTAGAAAGTTTGAATATTAAAATTCCTTTTGACTCTTATGAAGTTCTTTATGAGGGGTATGGTATCGAAAAATATTTTGCTAAGCGATACGAGAATCGATATGGCGATGTAATGATTCAAATAGATAATACAATCGAAAAGGAAGATGCCGATGGCCATTTATTTATAAAAAAATATCTGGATTTTATTTTAGTAAAAAGTGGTTCATACTGGCCGGTGACAAAAAAGACAGAGGCAGAATTGGATGACCAATTAAGCGGGAAACTATGTAGTAAAATATTTTCATGCCTTTATCCTAATCGGCCAGAGATAGACGATAATAGTAGATATAAGCAACAGGTATTGGATTTTGCAGAACGGTATCAATTTAAGAAATATCTTGGTTTTTAAAATAAGAAAGAAAAAACCTGTAGGTTTTGTAGCTGGTTATCTACAGAATATACATATTTTTCTTTTTAACTTTCAAATATAAAGTGGGAATTGTATTTTGTAAAAAATATATAAGAAAGAGAAGTACCTTGGGCTGACCAGGGTACTTCTTTTTGTTAATGATAGAGATAGCCAATCCTTCCAGTATCCGGGTTATAAGTAGGAAGAAGATCAGCCGGTATTTTCCAGTATCGTCCCCCGTTCAGCTTTGTGGCGGGAAGACTCCCGTTTTTGATCATTCGGTAGGCAGTGGATGTGCTGATTTTTGTCAGATCGCAAAATTCTTTTAAAGTGAGATATTGGCTGCTCATTTGATGGATTCCCCTTTCTTTTTTTGTCTTAAAATATTTCCCTTATGACATTGTATGTGTGTTCATAAATAGTAAAAATGAAAAACTTTTCCCATTTAGGCAGCATATCTTTTTCTATTATTATCTGACTGAAAATGGATGGGGACAGTATTTAGTGATGGTTAAATTATTGGTTAGCATATGGAAAAGAATTAGTATTTTGCGGGAAATCATTATCCATATGTTATAAAAATGAATACTCATGAAAGACCATGGGTGCTCATAAGAAGTCATGGGAAAGCAACATATCACTAATGAAAGTTCATGGTAACTTTCATTATGGAATAAGTTGTAAACAAGTTGCATCCAAAGGAGGTGATGGAATTTGGAAGAGAGGTGTGAAATCCATATCATGGAATAATAAGAAGGAAGTAGAATAGAGACCATGACAAAGGAAATGCAGAAAAAACAGGTAGGGGAGAAAATGGAGGGGATAATAGTGTAATACGCAAAACATTGGCTTCAACCGGGGAAAATCCCTGGCGGAGTCTGCCAGGGATTGCTAAAACGACATTTCAAATGTATATACAAAAGCTATAAACGAGGAGGCAGGACATGAAAAAGAAGGAGTCTAAAAAGATAACTTTTAATATCCGGATGAGCGAAGAAGATAAGGAAAAATTAAAAATACTGGCAAAGGCGGAAGGAATGGGAATGAGCGCTTACTTACGGGAAGTCGCGTTAGGCCGGAAGCCGGGAATTTGCTGTGCGGATATTCAGGATATCCTGGAAAGCATTGACCAGATCAACAGTATTTGGCATAGGGATAAGGAAAGCAGGGATGAGGGATGGAAACAAAGATGGGGAAATTCAGTTTAGGCCAAGAGGCGGGAAGGGGAGAAAAAGGATGAATGAGGAAACCTGGAGAAGCCCGGAGGGAAGGCTGCTTATGGTTGCCGGGTACCGGCATAATAAAGGAAAGATGCCTTTTTCAGAACAGGCATCGGTAGAAAATCTGATCCGTTATGTGATCCGGGACCAGAAGAAGAAAACAGCAGCGGATGATCTAATCGGATATGGGGCTTTTGGTGCGCCGGAATGGATGGGGACAGAGGAGATTGTCCGGATGTTCCATCTGGTTCAGGATCAATATAAGAGGAAAGGGGGGATAGAGCGGTATATGGATCATGAGATATACCTGTTTTCCGAACGGGAAATCGAGAGGATAACAGAGCGTGGGGACACGGTTGAAAATGTGGCAAGGAGGCTGGCAGAAAATATATACCAGGAAGGCCACCAGGTAGTGTATGGGGTGCATAAGAAAGAAATTCCGGATGAGGAGAGGGGGAAAGGGCATATCCATGTCCATTTTGCGGTAAATGCGGTGAATTATAAGGACAGGAAAAAGAGACATGAAAATATAAAAGAGGTGAAAAGGAGAGGGGAGGTATTCCATCAGATTGCAATGGAGGAAAAGGCATGAACAAGAGGGACTGACATAGGGAACTGTGGGTGATTAAAGAATCTGGATGATTTTCAGTATTTTTTCCTTTTCCTCAGGGGAACAGGAAGCCAGTTCCTTCAGGATTTCGTTGTCAATGGCATCGGCAGCGGTATATTCCTGTTTTAAGACATAATCCACGGTCAGATTGAGCACATTACAAATAGCAACCAGGGCGGTAAGGGATACTTTGACCCGGTTGTTTTCGATATTGCTGATATGGGAGACATTCACGCCAATCCGGGAGGCCAGGTATTCCTGGGTGAGACCTTGCCGAAGGCGGGCGGAGCGGATATTTTTTCCGATCTGTTGAAAGTTGAGTTCCTGCATGGAATTACCTCCCCGATTGGTTTTTCTTATTGTAATATGGAAATTTTTATAGTAGAATGATTTATAAATATAAAATATATAGCTATAAATAAATACAGAGTTAAATATCGAGCTGAAAATATCAAAAAAATAATAGAAAACGTCAGATTATGACGTTGTGATATAGTAATGTGGAGGCAGAAGGCAGAAGCTGGCAGGCCGTCAGGTTGGACGGTTAAGCCGGACGAGAGGAAACCGGAATGAACAAGGCGGAGAGGGTATTGATGTTATTTTGGCAGCTATATAACGGGAGGAAGGTAAATAAACCTGCATTCTGCATTGAAATGGAGGTGGAGCCGCGGACGTTTGACCGCTATATTGAGGGGATCCGTAATTTTCTGTCAGAGTGTTATACAGGCCAGGAGATCCTGTTTGACAGGAGGGATCGGAGTTACTTTATGACAGGGGCAACCCGGAAAAGCCTGACGGGAGTAGAATATACGGCGATTGTAACGGTGCTGAAAGGGAGTATGGCATTTGGAAAGGAAGAAACAGAGGGCCTGATCCGGTCTTTGGGGGCTGTGACGGAAGGGTATAACGAAGCGGCCAGAGATGGGGCTGGAAATAGGGAGGAATGCCTGGATGGAGGTATGCGGAAAAAGCCAATGCTGAAAATGCAGTGGGATTTGTTCCAGTGTATTAAGAGGAAGACGGTAATCCGGTTCCGGTATGAAGAAAGGGGAGAGGAGGGATGGGTGGAAGCAGTGCCGAAAGGGGTGCGTTACGAGGATGGGGAACTGAAACTGCGGGCATTTCATATAAGGAAAGGAAAAGAGGAGGGGTACTGTATTGAGGGGATTGAATCCTTTGAGATCATAAAGAGCATGACAGGGCAGGAAGGATTTTAAACAATAGATAAAAAGGAGAGACATACAAGATGAAAAAAGTAAAATTTGCGCTGGTAATGAAGGATGGGGCAGAAGCCAGAACATTAGAGGAACTGAGGGAAGTATTTGACTTAGAAAGTGTGATGGGATACCTGCTGGATGGAAGGCTGGGAAGATGGCTGGAAGACCATAATTATGAAGCGGAAGGGAAGGCGGTAGCAACCCTGTCTGGGGGTGGCCAGGATGTTGGGAAAAAACTGTGCCACATTTTCCAAGTTCCCTATGACGGAGAAAAATGGGAAGCAATAAAGGCCAGGCAGGAAATCGGGAAGCTGGCTATGGAGTATATGGAGAAAACAGATATTTTGGGAAAAGTATCTAAGCTTCTGGGGGAGAAAGAGCCAGGTAAGATAGAAGAAGGCCTTGCCAGTGGAACGGTTTCGCCTCAATGCGTGGTAAGCCAGATTTTAAAGGATAACAGGGAGCTATATGAATATGGGTCTGCGAAAGAAATGATTGTGGAACTGACAGATGGTAAACTGAAGGATGTAGCTAAAACCTCTCAGTTCACCATGGATGAGGTTCTCTCAGGTATGATCGATCACCTGGGAGAATCTTATCCAAAACTGGCAGAATTTGCCCGGGAATTTGTCTCGGGCAAATTTGATGACCTGCTTATGGCAGTCCCGGAGAAGAGAGGGGCAAGTCCGTTGCCCTCGGAAGCAGTGCCGAGTGAGGCTGAAGAAATAAGCGCTCCTCAGCCTTCTATTTGGGATCGGGAGATTAGTTTTGTAGAACCTATGAGGACGGTTCTCAGGGCATTTGGGATGCGGTAAAAAGGGAGGGACATGAAGTCCCTTCCTTTTTTGTAAAGACTTATTCGTATAACCCCCCCCATGTAACTATATCATTTTCGTGTAATAAAGGACAAGGATGTTCTATATTACCATCCTCAGGATGTAAAAGACCCTAATGGCCCAGGGGGAAGGGCTGGAGAAGTATTATGCCAAGAGAACTCACAAGAATTGAGAACACCAATGATCGTATTGGTGTTGACTTGTTGGAAAGAGGCAAGTCCTCCACAATCACTGTGGATTGTGGCCGGGGCATTGCCTTTGAGCGCACGACCGATGTGTGGGTGAAGCCCGGTCGTGCATATGGGTGTGACACGCACCCATGGAAAAGCGAAGGACCGTATGAGTTTCGGTCCTTCGTAGAAGTTCCTCATTCCACGGTCACAGTGATTGTGACCGAATCGTGGATGGAAAACTCCTCCACGGTGGACGAGTATAGTTTCACCGTGGAGAAAATAGAGAACGGCGTTAAAACCGTTCTATTCTCAGAATGGGTTACATCCGAATCAGATGCTGACGTGGATGAAACCCGGAACCGATTCCATGAGTGTGCAGATCGCACAACTCGTGGAATGGTAAAGAAGGTGTTGCAAAATAAGTCATCCGTCATTTCTTTATCCTGTGTTCGGACGGTTCACGTACACACAGTCTGCTCTTAACGGACAAAGTCCGTCAATATCAGACAGAATGTTCGTGAATAGCCGGACACTGGATAAGAAAAATGACGGGTGACTTATTTTGCAACACCTTCTTTTTTTGTAAGTAAATGTAATTTTATCGAATGCGAATTTGCGGGCTTGTCACCCTGATATCTTGTAGTAATATTTTTTATTAACTAGCACTGTATGTAAACCAGAAGTTTCGGATCGTAATCTCAGCACCCATTTGACCGTCATATTTATGGTTACCTGGATATCTGCTAAGTGGTGCAATCCAAAACCATATCGGTGAAGTATAATTTCCATTGGCCCATGACCAATAACAATATTGAATTAGAGTAAAACGAACTACCTGAGAAAAATCCATAGTTCGTCCCTGAAGCCATATTAAACCTTTCTTCGCAATAGATCTGAAATCCTGGGTGAGTTCCACCCGCTATCGCACCATACCAATTAACATCCGCGTGGGCGGTAAACACAGTGTGCGGATTATACATGTGCGGATTTGGGGCGAGAAATCTCCATCTTTACCCCAATTAGCATTATTTTGTCTTGGCCATAGTTTAGCTGCAAGATACCTACACCTGTTCGCATTTCCTGGTAGACTACAATAGGTTCCATTTGCCAACGGAACAACACACCCACATACAGGCATTCCATTTTGAATCGTGTAGTATGAATTATCATTTACGTATCCAGGATACTAGAACGGTGAAAGGGCAGTGAAAAATCGGGTAATTTTTTTATCACGTCAGAATATGACGTTTCCCTGTGTTAAATTAAGGCCAGAACACAAAAACTGGTTTATACAGAAGGAGGTCAGAATGAGTGAAGGGCTGAAAAAAAAGATGAGCCGGTACCTGGATGCCGGTTTCCCCATCCTTTATATCAACAGTTTTGAGGAAGAAAAGGTGGATGCATTGATCAGCAGTCTGAAAGACGGCCGGGAGGTGGTGGAATGGAACGGGGCCAGAGGGTTGGTGGATTTTGAGACGAAAGCCCCCCTTTCCCTGGGAGGAGGGCTGGCAGACGTGCTGGAACTGTTCTTAAGCCGGGAGGAGCTGGAAGGGAAGATCCTGGTGCTGCGGGATATCCACAAGGGCCTGGAAAGCCCGGAGGTCACGGCAAGGCTGAAAAACATAGCCGGGCTGATCGGCCAGGGGGCGGATGCGGCGGTGATTTTGGTATCCCAGGTCGTGGTCATCCCGCCGGAGCTGGAAAAATACATTACGATTTTGGAAATGGACTATCTTTCCATACCGGAAATCCATAGCCTGGTGGAGGACTTTGTCCGGGAAAACGGGTTTCCTCCAGTGAAAGGGCGCCTGGCGGAGGAGTTTGCGGTAGCGCTCAAAGGGCTGTCCGAATTTGAAATCCGTAACGTTCTGGCTCTGGCGTATGCCCGGGAGGGGGAATTGTCCCGCAGGGATTTGGAGCTGATCTTTGAGCAAAAGCAGCAGACCATTAAGAAGGCCGGGATTTTGGAAATGGTTCATTCAAAGGAATCCCTGGAGGATATCGGCGGCCTGGACAGCCTGAAGGGTTGGCTGAAGCGGAAGGCAAAGGTCTTCCACCATATAGAGGAGGCAGAGGAGTTCGGGGTGGACAAACCCAAAGGGGTGTTAGTAGCCGGACTGCCGGGCTGCGGGAAGTCCTTAAGCGCTAAAGCTATTGCCCGCCTGTTTGAGGTGCCCCTGCTGCGCCTGGATATGGGGCGGCTGATGGGGAAATATGTGGGGGAGTCCGAGGCCAACATGAGAAAGGCCGTGTCGCTGGCAGAGGCCATCTCGCCCTGTGTGCTCTGGATTGACGAGCTGGAAAAGGCATTTGCCGGGATCGGGAGCCAGGGGGTCGGCGCGGAGGTTACAACACGCCTGTTTGGGTATTTCCTGACCTGGCTCCAGGAAAAGGAAAGCCTGACCTTTGTGGTGGCAACGGCAAATGATGTCACGAAGCTCCCGCCGGAACTGATGCGGAAAGGGAGGTTTGACGAGATTTTCTATATCGGCCTGCCAAAGCCCGAGGAGCGCCGGCGGATCTTTGAAATCCATATCCGGAAAAGACGCCCGGGGGATGAGGGGAAGCTGGATATGGAGCGCCTGGCCCGGGAAACGGAGGGGTTCAGCGGGGCAGATATCGAAGGTGTGGTAAAAGAAGGGGTGGAATCGGCCTTTGCCGAGGGAAAAGGGTCCCTGGAAACCGGGGACATCCTCAAGGCGGCCAGGGAGACGAGTTCCCTGAAGGAAATGATGGGGGATTCGCTGGAGGGGCTGATGAAAGAGTATGAAAAGCGGAAATATAAGAATGCGGCCGGGTAAGGGTCGGGACAAGAAAGAAGGGGAAGGAGAATGCTTTCCCCATGCCGTCCCGTGCCGGGCAGGATACAGGGAAGGGAGGAAAAACAATGATTCAGGAATATATTCAGGAGCGGGAGGCCGGGAGGCTGGCCCGGGAATTTGGGGAGAACTGGGATTCCTACCAGGGGAAGCCAGAGGGACAGACCGATACGGAGTGGCTGAAGGAACTGATCTTAAGGAAATGCAGCCGCCTCAGTGAAGAGGAGGCCCAGCGGGAGGCCAATGAGATCATGGGATTTCTGGACACCTGTGAAAAGAACCGGAAGGAGGTGGAGGAAGCGGCCGGGCAGGGCCGTTCTAAGGAGGAATGGCTGGGGGAGAAGCTGCAGGAATCGGCGATTGGCCTGAGCGCGGCCCGGTACAGTGAAACCCTCCAGGGTCTGGATGATCTTTTATACCAGCAGAACCAGGAGATGGCGGAGGCATTAAGCCGGGCAAAGGATGGCCATATCAGCATGAACCCAAACCTGGACGGGAACCTGGCGGAACATATGATCGGGAGGACCGCGCAGCTGCAAGGATATTTACAGAATAAAAATATTCAGGTGGAGATCCGTAATGTGAACACGGCGAATTCGGTGGATGTGCGGGTGACGAACCTGGATACAGGGAAATACCAGAACTACCAGATGAAGTATGGGAAGGACGCCAAGGCAACCATCCGGATGATTGAGGAAGGCAACTACCAAAACCAGCGTCTGGTGGTGCCTTCGGATCAGGTGGAGGAAGTCCGGGCGTATTTTGAGGCAAAGGGTTCCCGGAAGACGATTACGGACCATATCGAGATGGACGGGGTAAAAGGGCGCTCTTTTACCAAGGCGGAAATGGAAGGGATGCGGGACCAGGCCCAGAAGACAAACCAGGCGCCGGTGCTGGATGATTATTATTACTCCACAAAAGAATATGCCCTGCAGGTGGGGAAAAACGCGGGGGTAATGGCGCTGCAGATGGCGGCGGTGACGACAGGGATAGAGATGGCGGCGAAGGTGTGCCAGGGGCAGGAAATCCGAGGGGAGGAAGTGGCGGAGGCAGCCCTGCGTACCGGAGCGGATACGGGGGTGAAGGTAGCAGCGGCAGGGACGCTCCATTCGGCGGTGAGGACGGGGAGCATCCCCTTCCTTCCCAAAAACATGGGGACGGGCCTGATCACCGGGATTGCCTTTGTGGGGGTGGAGAATGCCAAGGTGCTGCTGCAGATGGCAGAAGGAAAGCTGTCTACCTTAAAAGGGCTGGATCAGATGGGGAAGGTTACGGTATCCATGGCCGGTGGGTTAGGGCTGATGGGGTTGGTGCAGGGAGCCGTTTCCGGCCTGCTTGGGGGGCCGGTGGGGGTGGCCGCCGGGCTGGTGTCCGGGATGGTGGGGTATGCCGCCGGGAGCGGCATTGGAAGCCGGATTTATTCAGCGGCCAAAAAGATAGCAGGGAAGGCAAAGGAGATGGGGAAGAAGGCGCTGGAAGGAATCCGCAGGGTAGGGGAAACCGTGAAAAGTGTAGCAAAAAAGATTCCTGTAATTGGCTGGTTCCTTTAAATGGCCGGAAGTGCCCCGGTACCGTGGGGGATTCCGGCAGAATTTTTTTCTGGTTTTGTATGAACAGAGGTGCAGAAAAATGGTATCAACATTATTTTCAGAGATATATAATCCTCCTGAACCAGAATAACCGGTCTGGTATGGTATCTTTTCCTGCCATACCGGACCATTCCAATTCAAGGAGGGAAATGTTATGGCAGCAGAAGTGGAAACCATGTTTTACACCAGGGAGAAGCCCTAGCATGGGCTGGGGGTACGGGTAGAGGATGCCCCCTGCTCAAAAGAAGCCCTGGCAGCGGCAGGGCTGGACTGGCGGGTCATCCAGAAACCGCTTGTAACCAGTGACGGGATCCCGGTGCCGGGGTTTTGGGCAAATTTAAGGGAAACGGACAGCCGCGTCCTGGGGGTGGTCACAGACCGGTACCAGGTGGTCCAGAATGAGGATGCTTTCGCCTTTACAGATAATCTGTTAGGCGGGGGCATTACTTATGAAACGGCGGGTTCCCTGCAGAACGGGCGCAGGACCTGGATCCTGGCGAAACTTCCCCAGCGGTATATCATTAGCGGGGATGAGATCACGCCCTACCTGGTTTTTATGAACGCCCATGACGGTTCCGGGGCAATCAAAGCGGCCATGACCCCGGTGCGGGTGGTGTGCATGAATACCCTGAACCTGGCTCTGGCCACGGCAAAGAGGAGCTGGTCCACCCACCATGTGGGGGACATCCGGGGGAAGATGGAGGACGCCCGGCATACGCTCCTGTATGCAGACCGGTACATGGCGGAGCTGGGGAAAGCGGTTGACCAGTTAAGCCGGCAGAAGCTTTCGGACAGGCAGGTATACGGGTACATTGACGCCTTATTCCCACTGGCGGGAAATGCCACAGAAATCCAGAAAAAGAACCTGCTCCGGATGAAGGAAGAAGTAAAGGTGCGATATTTTGATGCGCCGGATTTAAAGCATGTGGGGAAGAACGGGTACCGGTTTGTCAACGCGGTATCGGATTTTGCCACCCATGCAAAGCCCTTAAGGGAGACGGCAAATTATAGGGAAAACCTGTTTGCCAGGACGGTGGACGGGAATGCGCTGATTGATAAGGCGTATTCCCTGATGAAAGCGGCCTGAATGGGGCGGCGTGGAAGCTGGGAACCATGCTGGCAGACCATTTGGACTATGGGTATAAACGGGAACCGGCCAGTCTGGGAGAGGACAGGGAGCAGGCAGCTATGGGCGTTTTGGGGGACAGGAAACAGGAAGGGGGAAGGCGGGAGATGCCAATGATGTTGATTAAGGTAATCATTAATATATTTCTGGGATAAAGGAGGGGGTATGATGCCGCAGATCATTCCGGTGACGGATTTGGAGGATACGGAGGGGATTACGGAACTTTGCCGCAGGAGCCGGGAGCCGGTTTTCCTGACCAGGGATGGGTATGGGGCGCTGGTCCTGATGGAAATCGGGCATTATGAAAAGCTGGCTGCCGCATCCAGCCTGGCAGGGGATATTCTGGATGCGGAGAAAGAAGCGGAAGGGAAGGAAACGCTGGCGGACGCCGGGGAGACGTTGATGGGGTTAAGGAGGAAATACGAGGATGGGTTATTTGGTTAAGCTGTACCCCAGGGCATACCGGGACCTGGACAGGATTTACCGAAGGGCTTATGAAAATTCCGGGGAGGCGGGGGAAGCGCCTCCCTGGTTGGAATGCCTGGAAGAAGGAATCCTGGGGCTGGGGGAAAAGCCATCCCCTTCCCGGACCCGGAAGGGAGAAGAAGAAAGCATCTTAGGAGGGCGGTACCAGGAACTGCAGGCAGGAAAATTCCGGGTCATTTTTAAGGTTTCCGCCCAGGAAGGACAGGTGAAGGTGGTGACGGTCCGGGAATGAATTTTCAAACACGCTCTAGCATTTTCTGATGGCTCTTGCGTGAAAGCTTTGGCTATGGCTGGTGGAAAGTCAGGCAACAGATGGAGACAGGGCAGGGGACGGATGAAAATGGAAGAAAAGATAGTCCTCCAGGGAGTATCCGGACAAAGAAAGTGAAAAACAATAGGATTCCATTTAAGAAAAGAGAGACAGGAAGGGAAGTGCCAAACGGGGTGCTTCCCTTCCTTCTATATATAAAGAGGCCATAAAGACCCGGAAAGGGACGGCCGGAAAGGGGAAAATGATGTACAGTACAATACCAACAGCAGGCATGGCAAGGGAGGAGTGGCTGCAGCTGAGGAAAACGGGGATTGGGGGATCGGATGCGGGGGCAGTCTGCGGCCTGACCCCCTATGCGGGCCCTATGAGCGTTTACCGGGACAAGACTTCGGATGTGGTGGAAGACCGGGACAATGAAGCCATGAGGCAGGGGCGCGACCTGGAAGATTATGTGGCCAGGCGGTTTGCGGAGGAGACCGGATTAAAAGTCAGAAGATCCCGCAAGATGTACCGGAGCAGGGTGTACCCGTTCATGCTGGCGGATGTAGATCGCCTGGTGGTAGGCGAGGATGCAGGACTGGAATGTAAGACGGCCAATGCCTACCAGTCAGACCAGTGGAAGGAAGGGAAGATCCCGCCCCATTATCTGATTCAGTGCCTGCACTATATGGCAGTGACCGGGAAGAAGGAATGGTATATCGCGGTGGTGATCCTGGGAAGCGGGTTCCTGTACCGGAAGGTGGGCCGGGATGAGGGTGTGATCGGAAAGCTGGTGGCGGTGGAGGAAGCCTTTTGGAACCGGCATGTGCTCCCCCGGGTGATGCCGGAGCCGGATGGGACAAAGGCATGTGACGAGGTGCTGTCCCGGTATTTCCCTGTAGCAAGAAAGAAAAGCGCCATCCCGCTGCTGGGTTTTGACGAGAAGCTGGAACGGCGGGAGGAGCTGCTGGGGATGATCGGGGAGCTGGAAAAGGAGCAGAAGCAGATTGAGCAGGAGATCAAATGCTTCATGCAGGAGAACAAAGCGGCGTGGAACAGCCGGTACCGGGTGACGTGGACGAATGTGGAAACTACAAAACTGGATGCCAAAAGGATCCGGGAGGAACAGCCGGAGATATACCGGGATTTTTCCAAAACAACCACATCCAGGCGGTTTACGGTAAAAGCGGCATAAGCCCAAAGGGACACAGGAAGGGAGGAAGAAACGGATGGGATATGCAGAAATCCGGACGCTGCGGGCAGATGAGATTGAGTGCCGGGTATCCATGGTGAATGAAAAGGGTCTGGGGCTTCTTTTATATAAGGATGCCAGGGCGGACCAGAAAATACTGGACGAAACCTTTACCCCTTATGGATGGAAGCGGAGCCACCAGGCCATTAACGGGAACCTGTACTGTACCGTGGAGGTATGGGACCCGGAGAAGCAGCAGTGGATCGGGAAGCAGGACGTAGGGACGGAAAGCACTTCGGAAAAGGAGAAGGGGCAGGCATCCGACAGTTTTAAACGCGCCTGCTTTAACTGGGGGCTGGGAAGGGAACTGTATACGGCCCCGTTTATCTGGGTTCCTGCGGGAACCGCAGAAATCCTGGTGAAAGGGGAAGGGCGGGAGAAGAAATATTACACAACGGACCGGTTCTATGTGAGGTCGGTAGCGTATGACAGGGAGAGATGCATGGACTCCCTGTGCATCATCAATTCGAGGAACTAGGTGGTGTATTGTATGAAAGGAAAAATCCAGGAGCCGGCCGGCAGCCAGCCCCCGGGGGATACCTCCCGGGCAAAGGATGCAGCGGGGAAAGGACTAAGTAAAACCCAGATGGGGAAGCTGAAAAAAGAACTGGAACGGACGGGGTTGCTTTGGAGGCGGTGCTGGAACGTTACCGTCTCCGGTCAGCGGAACAAATGACCGGGGAGATCTATGAAAAGGCTATGGACTGCCTACGGAAGTCAAAAAGCAGGGATGCGGCATAGCGGGCAGGAAAGGGATTTCCGTCCGTACCCAGAGGCTGAAAGGGAGGCGGGGAAGGAACGCCCTGGACAGGATTTGTGGAGAGAAAAAATAACAAGGGAGGAACAGAAGATGGCAGTGGAAGAAGGATTTATCAAGGCAGTGGTGGAACGGCTGGAAGAAAAGTGGGGAGGGAAAAAGCAGACGGAGGTCCGGCCTGTCACCAAAAATAACGGGGTGGTGCAGACCGGCCTGTCCCTCAAAGGCGGGAAGGGAGGCATAAGGCCAACCGTGAGCCTGGAGCCTTATTACGAGCAGTACAGAAACGGGGTGGTCAGCCTGGATGAGGTGGCAGAGGATATCTGTGGCCTGTTGGGAGGGAACGAAGGGGAGGAGGGATTTGGAGAAGGGGACCTTTCCCGTTACCCGGAAGTGAAAGAGAAGGTTGTATTCCGCCTGGTCAACAAGGGGATGAACCGGGAACTTTTGGAGGAAGTCCCCCATGTGCCGTTCCTGGATATGGAAATTGTATTTATGGTCGCATTCGGCCAGAATGAAAGGGGGCAGATGTCGGCCATAATTAACAATGAAAGGATGCAGGAATGGGGGGAATCCCCCCAGGGCCTGTTTTCCCAGGCCAAAAGGAACACGCCGCTGCTAAGCCCGGCCAGCCTGGAAACCATGGAGGCTGTGATGAAAAAAATCGTGCAAAGCAATACGGGGGAGGCGGATTATGGGGAAGACCTGGTATCCGGGTTTCCGGAGGAGGGGCGGGAGGAATCCCCCGGGTCCCTGTATGTCCTGACCAACCAGAGGGGGCTTTATGGGGCGGCGGCGATGCTGTACCCGGAATTATTAAGGGATTTTGCAGAGAGGCAGAAAACGGATTTGGTGATCCTGCCGTCCAGTGTCCATGAGGTGCTCCTGGTGCCGGTGAGGGGGAGCCTGGATTTTGCGTGGCTCCGTTGCATGGTGAGGAGCATTAACCGTTCGGAGGTGCCGCCGGAGGATTGGCTGTCAGACCAGGTCTATGTTTACCGGAGGAAGGAAGGGCGGGTGGAAATCGCGGAGTAGGGAGGAACCGGAAAATCTGTAACGGGGAGCTAGGCCGGATACCAACTTAAGGATCCGGCTCCTTGTAATTGTGGGTCTGAAATGCTATAATTTAGATAAGAAAGCCTTGCCAGGAACAAAAAAGAGAAAAAATCGGAAAGCCAAAAGTGAAAGGAGGGGTCGGAGAAAATGCCAACGGTAAATAAAGATCATAAGGACCGCCTGTTCTGCTTCCTGTTTGGCAGTAAGTCAAATAAGGAATGGACCTTAAGCTTGTATAATGCAGTAAACGGAACCAGCTATACGGACCCGGAGGATATAGAGTTTACAACAATAGAGGATGCTGTTTATATGGGGATGAAGAATGACCTTTCCTTTACCCTGTTCCATGTGATGAACATTTATGAGCAGTAGAGCACATACAACCCGAATATGCCGGTACGCCAACTGATGTATGCTGGGAAGTTATATGACAAATATATCCGGAGGAATAAACTGAATATTTATGGGAAGAAGCCAGTACGTCTCCCCGTCCCTAAGCTGATCACGTTTTATAATGGGATAGAAGGGAAGGGGGATGAAGTCCTGAAACTAAGCGATGCGTTTGAAGCGGACAGAGAAGCTGCGGAGCCAGATATAGAGGTGAAGGTCCGCATGGTGAATATCAATTATGGAAAGGACCAGGGGATACTGGGAGCCTGCAAGCCTTTATCCGAGTATGCATGGCTGGTGGAGCGGATCCGGAAAAACCGGTCAAAGATGGACATAGACCAGGCAGTAGACCAGGCAATAGATGAAATGCCAGAAGAATATGAGATCCGGAAGTTTTTAGTTGGGCACAGGGCGGAGGTGAAAGATATGTGTATCACAGAATACAATGAGGCGGAGACCCTGCAGATGATTAGGATGGAAAGCCGGGAAGAAGGCCGACAAGAAGGCCGGGAAGAAGGTGAGAGAACAGGGGCGGCCCGAATTAACAGACTGAATACGATATTAATTGCTGCTAATAGATTGGGAGACTTAAAGAGGGCATCCGAAGATGCCTTATACCAGGAAAAGTTAATAAAGGAGTTACTTCCAGAAAAATGAGGCCATCTGCGACAGGCTGGAGGATTATGAAACCAGGCCATTGCGAGCGGAAGAAATGGAGAGGAGTTCAATATTGTGTGATGGGTGCGTGCTGCCCCTAGTGATTGTTGTTATTGGCAGGTTATGATGGCAAAATAAAATTATAGTAGCAGAAAATACGAGGAGGGATAGCTTGGCAGCAAAAGATATCGTGACAAAAGATTATATAAAAGATACGGAAGTCTTTGCAGATGCATTTAACTATTTGATATTTGGAGGGAACCCGGTAATTGACCCATTGAAGCTTCATGAAATGGACACCACAGAAATTGGGATGCCCTATGGGGAGGGAAAGACAAGAGTTACTGTACAAAAATTTCGGGATGGGCTGAAGTACCTGACTGCTATGGAAGATGGAAATGCTGCCTATCTTTTGTTAGGAATCGAAAACCAGTCAGAAATCCATTATGCCATGGCCGTAAAGAATATGGTCTATGATGCTCTTCAATATGCATCACAGGTGGAAAAAGCAGCAAAATCCCACCGTGATGCAGCAAAAAAGAAAAAGCAGGAGATAACGGATGCCGTAAGGAATGAAAAGCCAGAAATCCGTATAGAAACAGGGGAGTATTTAAGCGGCTTCTATAAGGGCGACCGCCTTCTTCCGGTGGTTACGTTAGTGATCTTATTTAACCCGGAGCCGTGGGATGCCCCCATGAGCATTTATGAGATGTTTTCGGTGAAGGATCCAAGAATCTTATCCTTTGTCCCGGACTACCGGATCAACCTGATAGCCCCGGCCCAGATTAAGGAAGATGACATGGGGAAATTCAGGAGCAGCCTGCGGGAAGTGCTGTTTTATATCAAATACTCTAAAGACAGGGAACAGCTTAACAGGCTGCTGGAGAATAATCCGCGGTTCCGAAATTTGGATACGGAAGCGGCAATCGTGATCGATACCATAACCAACTCAGAGTTGGAATTTGACAGAAAGGGGAAACGAGTAGATATGTGCCAGGCAGTAGCGGATATGAGAAAAAAAGAGAGGCAGGAAGGTAGGCAGGAAGCGGACAGGAGAACCGCTCGGAATATGTTAAAAAGAGGTAATTCGCTGGAAGAAATAGCAGAAATTTTGGAACTCCCGATAGAAACAATTAAAGCATGGGAGTAGGAAGGGTATTGATTGCTGTTAATCGGTTTAGTGATCTAATTTAAAATATGTATCCAAGGATAGTTTCTATTAGTTTAGAACTTATGGAAGAACTTCTTGCGGGGAAGGAACAAGCAAGAGATTAAGTGAAGCATTGGCTAAATCCTGGTGAATAAATCACCTGCCATCAGTGCTCTTTGCGCACCGGTGGAGCTTTTTATAGATGAAAAGGGGGATTTTTAGGGCATGAGTTTTAAAATAGGTCACCAATAAGTCACTAAAAAGATATTGAGACAATGGGGGAATCGGCTAATGCCGATTCCTCCGATTTTATAAGAGAATAAGCAATACTCCACAGAGATACAGGTTTTTGACCTCCTGCATTTCTAGTGGGGTATGCTTATTCTCTTTTGTTATACTTATTTTTGAGCGCAAAAAACAAGGTTGTCTGTTTTTTCGGACGCATTTTTTATTATGCTATGTTTTGCGCCTGTTTCCCTTCAAATTTCTGTATCTGTTCGTGGATAAAACGGTGATATTTATTTATATTTCGTCCAATCGCATATAGCATGAATTCTTGGTATACTTTCTCAGATGAACGGTGGTTGAATCTGCGGAAGTTTTCATTTTCCTTTATGTCTCCGAAATGTCCTTCTGTCTGGATGGAGCGGATCTGTCGGTTCAGGATACCTTTTTCACTTTCTATGTTTGCATGAGATGCTGCTTTTAGCTCTTCCCATTGTTCGTTTATCTTCATGAGCTTGTTTTTATCTGCATCTTTTTCAGGATTATATTTATAGAGGCATCGGGGTTTATGTTCGCAGCCGCTGCAGTCTTCACAAGCATAGACCTCAAAGGTCTGTGTATAACCATTCTGTTTTTTCGTTTCCGTCCGAATGTGCCGCAGCTCCCTGCCATCATGACAAATATAATAATGCTCATCCTCGAACACATCATATCTCATGTTATAATACTTGCCGATATCATCCTTATATACACGGGTTTTCCGTTTCTCATGATCCTGCAGTTTGATATAGCTTTCAATACCATGCTTTTTTAGAAACAAAAGATTCATTTCGCTGCAGTAACCACTGTCCGCGGTCACTTCTTTTAAGTTTTCACCAAATGCGTTGAAGTGTTTTTGGATGACTGGAATCAGAGTGTTATAATCGGTTCGGTCATTGCTGACATAACCATGGATGATGAAATAGTTTTCTACTGCGATCTGGACGTTGTATGCCGGCTTCAGCTGGCCATTGAGCATGTGATCTTCCTTCATCCGCATAAAGGTTGCTTCCAGATCTGTTTTGGAATAGCTGTTGCGGTCTTTTCCCATGGCCTCAAAACATTCCTTGTATTTCATGAGTCGGGTTCCGCATGTCTCCAGGTCTTCATAAAGCTGCTGGATTTCAGGCTTTTTCTGCCGTTTCTTATAGACGAAGGATATTTCTTCGCCTTCCGCTATCCTGACCAGGTTCATCTGCAGTTTTAATAATTCCAAAGGAGAGCAGTTATCTATCTCGATAATTGTGTTATTAGAAAGCTTTTTGTGTCTGGTCAGCTTTCGTTTCCGGTTCTTTTCGATCACATCACGTACTCGATCCATGCCTTCGATAATAAACATCTGAACATTTCCCAAGCCATATTTATGACCATATCCATTTTCATTCAGCAGCCTGTTGTATCTGCTGTAAAGAGAGTCAATGGTATCAAGAAGACCTGCCAGATGATAATTAAGAGTGCCTCTCCACACAAAAGTATACCGGTTGGCATTGGCTTCTATCTTTGTTCCATCGATGTAAAGGGATTCTAGCGTAATCAAACCTTCCTTTTTTAACCTGCGAAGGAACTGATAATTCAGATCATCCAGTATCTCGCCTGTAAGCTTATTGTTAATGAAGTCATAAAAAGCATCCCGCTTAGGCTTCTCTCCTTGCGTAAGCCAGATGAAGGCAAGATCTCTTTCACATAATTCAACAATTCGGTCAACTTCTTTTACTCCGCGCATACCTGCATAGGTAAGCACTGCATACTTCATGATTGGGTTGAACCCGTTTCTTCCCTTGTTTGAATACTGAGCCAAAAGGCCGCTAAAATCCATTTCCTCCATTACTTTTTTCAGGGTATAGACAGGATCGTCATCAGGTAAACTCAATTCAAAGAATTTAAAGTTAATTTTCTGTTGCCCTAATTCAAAAAATCGTTATAATATTTAGTGTTGGTCATAGTTACATTATAACATGTAACGGAGAGAAGATGGTTGTCGTTAGCCATCTTTTTTCTCTTTTTACGATGAAAAGTTTAGGGCGAGGAGCCGATGCTCCTCGCCCTATTTAGAACTGTCTATTAACCGACAGCCCCGTACAATTAAATGAGGGTCTGCAACACCCTGATCACCAGTTCAAATCTGGTTGTCGCCTGTAACAGGGGGGACAAAATAAACCGCCCGCCATCTTTCTTATCTGGCGTTCGGCTGTTCAAGAACATACAGTCTAATATTGACAAACTTTGTCTGCTAAAAGCAGACAGTATGTTCTTGAATCATCCGAATACAGAATAAAGAACAGGCGGACGGTTTTTTTGCAATATTTTCTTTGGTTTTGAATAATGTATTTCTGGAGTAATGGGAATCAGGCTGGATCAGACGATTCCTTGTGCCATCATTGCATCGACAACTTTTTCAAATCCGGCAATGTTGGCTCCGGCAACATAGTTTCCAGCTACACCATAACGTTTTGCGGCGTCATTTGCTTTGGCAAAGATATTTACCATGATATCTTTTAATTTGGCATCTACCTCGTCGAAGCTCCAGGACAGGCGCTGGCTGTTCTGGCTCATCTCCAGGGCAGAGGTAGCTACGCCGCCGGCATTGGCTGCTTTGCCGGGCATGAACAGCATATTGTTTTCCAGGAAAAAGTCGGTGGCTTCTCTGGTGGAAGGCATATTGGCGCCTTCTGCCACAGCAAAGCATCCATTGGCTTTCAGTGCCTTGGCATCGTCTAAGTTCAGTTCATTCTGAGTCGCGCAAGGAAGAGCAATATCACATTTGATAGTCCATATGCCTTTGCCTTCGGTATAGACAGCGGAAGGAACAGAAGCAGTATATTCTTTGATCCTGCCACGGCGGACTTCTTTAATTTCCTTTACCACATCAAGTTTGATGCCATCAGCATCGTAGATGTAGCCATTGGAATCACTGAGAGCAACGACCTTTGCACCAAGTTGCTGTGCTTTCTCTGTCGCATAGATAGCAACGTTGCCGGAACCAGATACCACGACTGTCTTACCGGCCAGCTCTTTGCCATTATTTTTTAGCATTTCATCCAAAATATAAACCAGGCCATAGCCAGTAGCCTGGGTTCTTACCAGAGATCCGCCGTAATTCAGGCCCTTACCGGTCAGGACACCCTCATACAGGCCGGTTAATCTTTTGTACTGGCCATAGAGAAAACCAATCTCGCGGGCACCTACCCCGATATCGCCGGCAGGAACATCTTGATCGGCACCAATATATTTACTTAGTTCTGTCATGAAACTCTGGCAAAAGGCCATAACTTCGCGATCGGATTTGCCTTTAGGATCGAAATTGGATCCACCTTTACCACCACCGATGGGCAGGCCAGTCAGAGAGTTTTTGAATACCTGCTCAAAGCCCAGAAATTTCAGAATGCCCTGATTGACAGACGGATGAAGGCGCAGGCCACCTTTGTATGGGCCAATGGCGCTGTTAAATTGTACGCGGTAGCCTTTATTTACTTGTACTTGCCCGTTGTCGTCCACCCACGGTACTCGGAAGGAAATAATGCGTTCCGGCTCTACCAGGCGTTCAAGCAGAGCCATTTTGCGATATTTATCCTCATTGGCATCGATAACCAGCTTTAAAGAATCTAAAACTTCTTTTACGGCCTGATGGAATTCCGCTTCTCCGGGATTTTGTTCCACCACCTTGGCATAAATCTCATCTACATAAGACATTTCCAGTTCCTCCTTTTTGCACACAGATTGTTTTTTCTGAGTCATCGAAAAATGTTCAGCCCGTCCGGGCAGGAGCATCACTATCGATATATCTTAGAAATTATAGCAATTTAACAGATTAAAGTCAAGAAGTATGCTTTTATGCTTTATTATCTTCTGTAATATCTTAAGAATCTAAAGCAAAGAATAAATATTGAAAAATATAATCGTCTAAAAAATATAGATGAATAATCAAATTATCTTAATTATCAATGGTTTTTACAAAAACAAAAAAATATAATGACATTTTTGGAAAAAATATGTTGTTTTCTTACATTTATTGTGTTATACTTATTTTAAAATCCTGTAATGCTTTTTGATATCTTTTTCTTAACTCGTTGATTTGCTTAAGTGCTAGGGGGATTATCCCACAATGAAGGAGGGTGAAAGGGGTATGATTAGTAGGCAAATTGACACTTGTCGTCGTAGAACTCCAATGCCGATTTCTTTTCTCATTCATACGGCGAATACATTTAATTGTGATATTTATCTTCGGTGTGAGGACAAGCAAGTAAATGTCAAAAGTTATGATGAGCTGATTCGGGGGATGCCACAATGTGCCAAGTCTGTTATGTTCTTCTTTAATGGGGTGGATGAACAGGCAGCAGAACAAAAGATTGAGAGAATATTTTTAAGCCAATGAAGATTGTGATGAAAAATGAAAAGAGAAGAGACGGCAGAGATTTTGATCAAAAATCTTACAGCCGTCTCTTTAATTGTCACAAATTGGTAACGGTTTGATTACCCTCAGTGAACCGCGTATTCCCTTGTCTTGTGAGGGCATCATAGTGGTAATAAAATATCCTAGTTATCCTCTTCCTGTTTTTCGGATACAGAAAATACAAAGCGCTTTCTGGCCATCTCATCATTGGCAAGATATTCGTCGTAAGAAGTAATCTTATCAATCAGCTGTCCATTTACAATCTCCATGATACGATTGGCAGTGGTCTGTACAATCTGATGGTCACGGGAGGAAAAAATAAGCACGCCAGGGAATTTGACCAGTCCGGTATTTAAGGCGGTGATGGCCTCCATATCCAGATGATCTGTAGGTTCATCGAGCATCAGCACGTTAGCGCCTGAGATCATCAGCTTGGAAAGCATGCATCTTACCTTTTCACCACCAGACAATACGCGGACCTTCTTGACGCCGTCTTCACCGGCGAACAGCATTCGTCCCAGAAAGCCGCGTACATAAGTAGCATCTTTTTCCGGAGAATATTGGGTTAACCAATCAACGATAGTATCATCGTTGTCGAACTCAGCACTGTTGTCCTTGGGAAAATAGGACTGAGTGGTAGTCAGCCCCCACTTATATGAGCCTTCGTCAGGTTCCATCTCTCCGGCAAGAATCTTGAATAAGATGGTCTTGGCCTGCTCATTGGGGCCGACTAAAGCGACTTTGTCTTCCCGTCCTAAAGTAAAGGACAGGCCGTCGAGAACTTTGACGCCGTCAATGGTTTTGGAGAGATTTTCCACGCTAAGAACTTCATTGCCAATCTCGCGGAAGGGGCGAAAATCGATATATGGGTATTTACGGCTGGAAGGTTTGATGTCATCCAGCTCAATTTTTTCCAGGGCGCGTTTTCTGGAGGTAGCCTGCTTGGATTTGGAAGCATTGGCTGAAAAGCGCTGAATAAATTCCTGCAGCTCTTTAATCTTTTCTTCCTTTTTGCGGTTGGCTTCTTTCATCTGCTTGACCATAAGCTGGCTGGATTCATACCAGAAATCATAGTTGCCGGCATATAGCTGAATCTTGCCATAATCGATGTCGGCAATGTTAGTGCAGACCTTATTTAAAAAATAGCGGTCATGGGATACGACAATCACCGTATTCTCAAAATTAATCAGAAATTCCTCCAGCCAGGCGATAGCATCCAGATCCAGATGGTTGGTCGGCTCGTCTAAAAGTAAAATGTCAGGATTGCCAAACAGAGCCTGAGCCAGCAGCACTTTGACTTTCAGCGCACCGGTTAGGTCATGCATAAGGGTATAATGGAACTCTGTGTCAACGCCCAGGCCGTTGAGCAGATTGGCAGCGTCGGATTCGGCCTCCCAACCATTCATCTCTGCAAATTCTGCTTCCAGATCGGCGGCTTTGATACCGTCTTCGTCAGTAAAATCTTCCTTCATGTAGATGGCATCTTTTTCTTTCATTACCTGATACAGCCGGGGATTGCCCATGATGACAGTATCCAGGACAGGATATTCGTCATATTTGAAATGATCCTGTTGCAGAAAAGACAGCCGCTGACCCTGAGAGACGGCCACATCTCCGTTAGTAGGCTCTAACTGCCCGGAGAGAATCTTTAAAAAGGTGGACTTACCGGCACCATTAGCACCGATCAGACCATAGCAGTTTCCTTCTGTAAATTTGATGTTTACATCTTCAAACAATGCTTTTTTTCCTACCCGTAGGGTAATGCCATTTGCACTAATCATAATACGTTTCAACACCTTTCCCGGCGCTTGTACAAGAGCCGACGAAAAAAAGAGGGCAGTGGCTGTCCCCATTTTTTTGTATCATATTCATTGTACAGGAAAATCTTGATTTTGCAAGTGCTTTCAGAAGAAAATTTGTTATTTATAGCATTTGTTTGCGTAATTCGGCGCCAGTTAAGGGACTGAGAAGAGATGGGGCGATATCGAAAACGGTATAGCATCCGATCTGGCCTTCCTGATTTAAGCGGTAGGCGGCTCTGGCATAAGCGGTGAGGACAGAGGCGGTGAATTCGGGATTGGAATCCAGCTTCAGGCTGTACTCAATGATGTGATTATGTTCGTTATTTAAGCCGGTTTTGCCGCTGCGGATTACGAAGCCGCCATGGGGAATTCCGGCGTGATCGCGCTGGAGTTCTTCTTCAGTAATAAAGTGGACAACGGTATCGTAATCAGCGAAGTAATTGGGCATATTAATAATCGTTTCTTTTATTTTTTGCTGATCAGCGCCGGGGGCGGTGACAACAAAGCATTCCCGCGTATGCTTCTGGCGGGTGGTCAATTCGGGATTGCTGCCGCTGCGGACAGCCTCTAAAGCATGTTCAACCGGGATCGTGTATTGGCGGGCATCTTTTACACCCTCGATCCGGCGGATGGCATCGGAATGGCCCTGGCTGACGCCTTTACCCCAAAAGGTGTAATCTTTGCCATAAGGCAGGATGGCGCTGGCATAGAGGCGGTTTAAAGAAAACATGCCGGGATCCCAGCCGACAGAGATGATGCCAATATGACGGCTTTGCCGCGCTGATTTGTCAACGGCGTCGAAATGCTGCGGGATGTTGGCATGCGTATCGAAGCTGTCAACCACATTGAAATATTGAGCCAGCTCCGGTGTCTGCTGTGGCAGGTCAGTGGCACTGCCGCCACAGAGGATCATGACATCAACTTCATCCTTCATAGATGGGGCAGCAGTTGCCGGATATGCCTTTACGCCGTCCGTCAGGAGAGATAGGCTCTGGGGATCCCGCCGGGTAAAGACAGCCTTCAGTTCCAAATCCGGGTTGTGCAAAATTGCGCATTCCACGCCCCTTCCCAGGTTTCCATATCCCATAATTCCAATTTTGATAGTCATAAGTTTATCCTTTCTGATAATTGTCTGCGATTGCTGCGAAATATTTTTTATGGATTTTACTATACTATAACTGCTGGCAATTGACAAGAAAAACGTGAACGCTTATCGAGGGGTGTCAGGTAATATGACATATCCCAACTTAAGAATCATTCGAATGGTCTCTAAGGCAGTATGGCGATCATATTCCTTTTCATATTCCGGCAGTTCCTGGTAAGAGACGAGGCAGGGGGTTTCCTGTTTGGCATCGTCTCTTACGGGACCATATCGCCAGCCCTCTTCCAGCCGTTTTTTTGCCCAGTTTTCATGAACGTTTTCCGCCAGCTTTTCTGTCAGTTCCTGAAGATACTCCGGAATCACTGTCATGCTGGTATCTACAGGGGTTGGTTGGTATTTTTTCATCTCTCCCGTTCTCCTTTTTTGAAAATTTTAGTCAAAGGATCTTGATAACTCAATTTTAACATAATCCCAAAGAATCTTCCTTATTTATTTGGAAAAGCCACAAAATTTTTTCGGAAAAGTAATAAAAAATACAGTGACTTTCAAGAGAGTATTTATTATAATAAAAGTGTCGAGAATAATTTATTCAGGAGGTTATGATTATGAGACGACAGGTATCATTAATAGCGACAGCCACAGCAGCAGGATTTTTGATGTCATTATTTGCTGTCAGTGTATGGGCGGCGGAGATCACGGAGGAAAAGGCAAAAGCGATTGCCTTAGAAAACGCTGGCGTGAATGCGGAGAGTGTAACCTTTATCCGTGCGGAACAGGATTGGGACGATGGCAGGAATATCTATGAAGTAGAGTTTTTGACAAAATCTCAGGAAGAATACGACTATGAGCTTCTGGCGGAAAATGGAGATATCCTGGCAATTGATTATGAGAAAAAAGCAACTACGGTTACCAGTGATAAAAATGGCACGGAGCTAACAATGAAGCAGGCAGAAGAGCTTGCACTAAAGCATGCCGGTCAGGATTTGGATACGGTGACCATGCTCAAGCAGAAACGGGAGATAGAAGACGGACGGCTGGTTTATGAGGTAGAATTCTATACCAGCGACTATCGGAAATATGAATATGAGATCGATGGCAGAAGTGGAGATATTCTGGCCTGGGACTATGATGCTGACAGCGACTTTGCCCGCAATGATGCGATGCACAGAGCCGGGAACACGAAATCCGAGACAACAGCTGCCAAGCAGAAGAGTTCCCGAAAAGAACCAGCTAAGGAAGGGGAAATCAGCCGTGAGGAGGTAAAGGCATTGGCCTTAAAGACAGCAGATCTTAAGGAGGATCAGGTTACCTGGGGCCGGCTGTATAAAGAATACGATGACGGCCGCTTGATTTATAAAGGCGAATTTTTCCATAATCAGATGGAATACGAATTCGAAATCGATGTTGCTTCAGGAGCTGTTCTTGACTGGGATGTAGAAAGCGTTTATGATTAGAAAGAGAACTTAATGCTTTTAAATTTAGCTCTGAGAGTTCAGCCTTGGAAAAGGAGCGGAAAGAGGCGGGAAATGGTCTGCGGATTTTTCCGCCGCTTCCCGCTCCTTTTTCCATGGCTGAGTATTCTCGGAGACAAACTTAATGACATTGCAGTTTTTATAATGTAAATTATCAGTGTTGCGAATCGTCAAGCCGGATCCCGGACAGCATCTGGGCAAAGGCAGTGTTCAGAGGCTCTTGCGCCTCCTTTTTTTGTTGATTCATATATTTTGCCACATCCCGTTTTGTTACGCCGGCGCCTTCTTTTTGTCGACGTTCCTGAAAAGCTTTTAGCTTTTCTTTATGTCCGCATGAGCACACAAAGATCTGGCTGTCACCTTTGCCGCGAAGCTGCATTTTTTTATGGCAAACCGGACAGCGGGCATTGGAAGTGCGGGAGATGATTTCCCGATGGCCGCATTCGCGGTCCTGGCATACCAGCATCTCGCTGTTTTTTCCTTTAACTGCCAACATCCGTTTGCCACACAAGGGACATTTGGTATTGGTCAGGTTGTCATGGCGGAAAGTGCCTTCGGCAGTCTGAATCTGCCGGATCAGAGATTGGGAATAGTCCCGGATATCTGTCATAAAGGCATTTCGGTTCCGTTTTCCCTGAGAGATTTCAGACAGTTTCTTTTCCCAATTGGCTGTCAGTTCAGGTTTTTTCAAATCTTCCGGAACCAGCTCTAAAAGCTGGCGGGCTTTGGCAGTGAGGCAGATATCTTTGCCATGTTTTTCTAAAAGAAAACTGGAAAATAGTTTTTCAATAATATCAGCTCTGGTAGCTACCGTGCCCAGGCCGCCGGTCTCACCCAGAGTCTTTGCCAGCTCGCGGTTTTTGGATTCCAGATAGGCGGCAGGGTTTTCCATGGCGGAAAGCAGGGTGGCTTCATTAAAAGGCGATGGTGCTTTTGTCTTTCCCTGAGTCATGGAAAGCGTGAGTTTGGAAAGAGAATCACCGTTTTTCAACGGGGGCAACTGCTGGGATTTTGATACCAGCGTTTCTGGCGCCTGTCCGGATTCCCACAAATCCTCCTCATCATCCGTTTCACAGCCGGCAGGAGAGATGGTTTCATACGCCGCCTTCCATCCTTGATGCCTGACGATATTCCCATGAGCAAGGAAGGTTTCTTTGCCGATTTTTGCGATCAAGCTGGTCTGTTCATATTCATATGGCGGATACATGACAGCCAGAAAACGCCGCACTACCAGATCATAGATCCGCCGCTCATCCACAGTCATGTGATCCAGCTGGACGAATTGTTCTGTGGGGATAATTGCGTGATGGTCAGAGACTTTACTGTTATCCACAAAAAAAGGTTTTGCGGGGAGCGGCTGGTTAATCAGACGACCGGCCAGGGATTTATATGGGCCGGTACTGCAGGCGCGTAATCGTTCCTTTAAGGTAGGCACAATATCCTGGCTTAGATAGCGGGAGTCAGTGCGGGGGTAGGTGAGGACCTTATGATTTTCATAAAGGCGTTGCATAATATTAAGGGTTTCTTTAGCAGAGTAATTGAAACGGCGGTTCGCTTCACGTTGCAGTTCTGTCAGGTCATAGAGCAGAGGGGCCGGGATCTTTTTGGGGGTACGGCGGACTTCTTCCACAATTGCCGGCTTTCCGGACAATGAGGCTAGAAGGCTTTCAATCCGTTGCCGATCAAAGGAATGGCTGCTTTTGGAGCCGGAATCCTGCCAGGTTAGCGTCAGAGAAAGAGAATTGCTTTTTGCCTGAAGGCCATAATAAGGCTGAGGTACAAAATCGCGGATGGCTTTTTCCCGCTTGGCAATCATCGCCAGGGTAGGAGTCTGTACCCGGCCGCAGGACAGCTGAGCATTATATTTGCAGGTCAGGGCACGAGTGGCATTGATGCCTACCAGCCAGTCTGCTTCTGCCCGGCACATGGCAGCATCATAAAGATTATTATATTCCCGCCCGTCCTTTAAGTGAGAAAAACCTTCTCGGATAGCTTTATCAGTCACAGAAGAAATCCACAGGCGCTTAATAGGCTTCTGGCAGTTGGCCTTTTTTAATATCAGCCGGGCTACCAGCTCGCCTTCTCGTCCGGCGTCAGTGGCGATGATAATCTCGCCGACATCCTTGCGGTGAAGCTGCGCTTTGACTGCGGTATATTGCTTTGCTGTCTGGGGAATGACCATCAGTTTAAACGGCTCAGGAAGCAAGGGCAAATGTTCCATTTTCCATTGCTTATATTCGGGATTATAGGCTTCCGGATCCGCCAGCTCGACTAGGTGGCCAAGTCCCCATGTGACAATATACTGGTTTCCTTCCAGATAGCCGTTTCCCTGTTTGGAACATTTCATCACACGGGCAATATCCCGGGCGACAGAAGGTTTTTCTGCAATAATCAGTGATTTCATATTGTTCTCCTCATAATACAAAAATAAAGCCCCGACCCCGCAGTTCGCAGCCTGCAAAATCAGAACTTTAAATGCGCCCTCAGGGACTCGAACCCTGGACAAATAGATTAAGAGTCTACTGCTCTACCAACTGAGCTAAGGGCGCTTTTATAACTGTGACACATCTTCTCCGTGGCACGAACATTATTCTATCGCATAGGAGAAAAAATGTCAACCCTTTTTTCACAAAAAATGTTATTTCTTGATCATTTTTGGTGCTTTCCCGATGATTTTTATTGTGCCAGGATACAATACTGTTGAGATGGCTTTTCCAGAGAGCCGGGGAGAGGAAGCTGGCCTTCTTCCCCCACTCTCTTTGTCGCATTTTTTGAGACAGTGTAATGTATCATTCGCTACAAAAAGCGAAAGTCGGTTTTGGATTATCCCCGAATCATGCGTTCCAGAACTTCGCGGGACTGGACTCCGATGACCCGTTCTGCTTCCTGCCCGTTTTTAAACAGAATCAGAGTAGGGATATTCATGACGCCATACTTCATCGCGATGTCTTCGCAATCATCCACATTCAGTTTGCCGATGACGGCCTCGTCAGCCAGCTCGTCGGCCAGCGTTTCCACCAGAGGCGCCATCATCTTGCATGGGCCACACCAGTCTGCGTAAAAATCAACCAATACCGGTTTGGCGGACTTCAAAACTTCTGCTTCAAAATTCTCCGATGTAAATTTTTTCTCCATAAGTGCTCTCTCCTTTAATAAATATATTATTTTCCTTTACCCCGATTCAGCACCTTTTCTACCTCTTTAAAGCGTTTGTGGAGCTTTAATATCTGGCGGTTCATGCTTTCTTTATCACTGGTGGCGCTGCGCAGGTTGTTCACAAGCCGGGTTTTCAGATCCACATTCTTTCACCTTATCTGTTTATCTCTATCAGTATATGCAGATTTGCGGCCGGCTATCAATTTACAGATGGGATTTCCCATAGAGGAAAATTTTTCCTCATATTCGGTCATCACATTATCTGTTACCTTACCTGTATGGTGGAGATCGCGGGTGGACCAATGAATCTGCCATCCGGCCTCCGGAATCGATGCCAGTGAATAAGAGAACAGGCCCTGATTGTCAGTTTTAAACTCGACAGTACCATCCTTTGCCAGAATCTGGTCATAGACATTCATGAATTCCGGAGAAGTCAGGCGTCTCTTTGCATGACGATCCTTGGGCCAGGGATCGGAAAAATTCAGATAGATCCGTGATACCTCTTCAGGGGCAAACACTTCAGCCAGGGCTTTGGCATCCACACACAGGAAAAACAGATTTGCCAGTTGAAGCTCTTCCTGCTTTTTGATAGCCCGCAGTAAGACGCTGGGATAGCGTTCAATTCCCAGGAAATTTACTTGTGGATGGCGTTGCGCCATCTCTATGATGAACCGGCCCTTTCCCATACCGACTTCAATCTCAAGCGGATGGTTATTGCCAAAATGCTTCCGAAAGCGTCCGCGATATTGTTCTGGCTGTCCCAGTACATAAGGACTGGCAGAAACAATATCCTCGGATCCTGGAATATGGCGCAATCTCATATTATCATCCTCCTGTAACGAAATCTCGTATTTTATTCTACCATTCCCGCCACTTCTTTGCAATGAAATATCTTTTATTTTTTTCGTGCATAATTTCAGAATATGTTGTATAATTATCTTACAAATTTCGACGATTTTCTCATTTGGCCGTCGAAAACGGACTATATGAATTCATAAAACATAGAGGAGGACAATAATGGCAAGTCACAATAAAAACAACAATTGGGACAGGATTCAGCTGGGAGTGAGGAATACGGAACGGCTGATTCGGCAAAGAGACTACAATTCTGCCATGGTTAAAGCCCGTCAGACACTGGAATTCATGGTCCGGATGCTGGCAGACCGGGATCGGGCAGGCGCCATGAATGACAGTGATTTGAAAGAAATGATTGATAGCTTGTATCAGAACCGCCAGATTACGAAAACCAGCTGCGACCGATATCACAAAATTCGTATGATCGGTAATAAGGCGGCTCATGAAGGGGATAACTCGGCATCTAATGCGGATCTGGCGTTTCAGCTGCTATCTCAGGAGCTTCGTGTGTTTGCCAGGGATTATCAAAACAGAAGAAGCCCTCAGAGGACAACATCCAGATCTGCCGGTTTTCGTTCTTCTCGAAATGGTCGCCGGCGTTCGGGGAGGAGAAGGCGATACCGCATTACGCCTTTTGATTTATTCAAATTGTTGATTCCTGTTGTTTGCATTCTGCTGCTGTTTTTTGTGATCCGGTTACTTAAGCCGAAGACAGATGAGGCCGAATCTACCAGTGCACCTGTTTCCACAGAGGCTACAGTACCAGTTGAAACTACAGAGCCGGTGGAAACCATGGTTCCGTCTACGGAAGTGCCCAGCACAGAAGCCCCACCTGTGGTTTACCGGACTACTGATGTGCTGAATGTCCGTGCCGAGCCCAGTACCGATGGGGCACGCCTTGGAAAATTGAATTCTGGCGTTACGGTTGAATACGTCCGGGCGGAAAACGACGAATGGGCGGTCATCCTTTACGATGGCAGAGAAGCCTACGTTGCCAGTCAATACCTGAAAACAGAGTAAATGTAAAAGTCCAGATATTGTTGTTATCAAATCGAGAAGTCCCCTTTGCGGATTGTTAGGTATGCCCTTATCCGCGAAGGGGGTTTTTGATATTTATCCTCAGTGGGCAAGGGAACCTTTTATCGATTAAATAATAAAGAAATAAATACAAAAAAATAAAGTTTTTCATTGACTTCTTTATGCATATATGATATAAAAAATATAGTAAACGTTTTCTATAAGCAACAGGATTCTTTGTCGCAGGCAGAAAGGAAAAATGTAGAAATGCTAAGTGTTTATAGGCTGACCAAGCGATATGAAGAATTTATTGCAATACAAGATATCAGCTTTTGTGTAAAAACCGGTGAGATCGTGGGACTAATTGGGCATAACGGCTGCGGGAAGTCTACCACGATGAATATTATTACCGGATATTTGGCAGCCAGTGAAGGGACTGTTTTGGTGGATGGGGAGGATCATGTGGAGCGGGCAAATTCTGTCCGGAGAAAAATCGGGTATTTGCCAGAGACGCCTGCATTATATCCTGAGATGACGGTAGGGGAACAATTGGCGTTTGCCTGTGAACTAAAGGGAATCAAAGACAAAAAAAGTGAGATTAAACGGGCATGCCAAAGAGCAGATGTACAGAATGTAGGCGGCCGGCTGATTCGAAATTTGTCTAAAGGATATCGGCAGCGTATCGGCCTGGCTCAGGCTTTTTTGGGGAATCCTCCTCTGTTGGTTCTGGATGAACCGTCGTCTGGCCTGGATCCATATCAAAATGCAGAGATGCGTGACATTTTAAAGGAGGCATCGAAGGAACAGGCGATTTTACTGAGTTCGCATGTATTGTCAGAAGTATCAGCTGTCTGTAGCCGGGTGGTGGTCTTGAGCAATGGGCGGCTGATGGCAGATGATACGCCGGGAGGACTGAGAGAACGCCTGCGCCGGCCGGGAAGATTTTATGTAATCGGAGAAGGACGAATGGAAGAATTCCGGAAGGCAGCCCAAAAAAGCGGATGGCTGTCCGATATTCAGGTGAGAAGCTGGGAAAGGCCAGGGGTGTTTCGGGCGGAATTTCAAGCTGAGAAGAAGGATGCGGCAGCCAAAGTATTTTGTATTTTGAATGAGACTGGCGTGAACCTGCTTCAATTAGGAGTGGATATGCCTGATTTGGAGGAAAGCTATTTCTGTTTGACAAAGGATCAAAGACATGGCTCAGGAGATGAATGAAGTACATGTAATAGAAACAATCCTCTCATTTATTGAGGGTAGTTTAGGGATATGATGCGGAGGCTCAGTACAGGATGATAGCAATTTGGAAAAAAGAATTACACCAATATCGGGTTTCTATGACAGGCGCCGTGTTTTTAGCATCTTATGGGGGATTGATTGGTTACTATTTTGTGGTGGGGAATCTTCTGGCCATGAATGGAGATATTACGATACTATTTCAATCTGTATATTCTACGCTCCTGATGTTGATTCCTGTTCTTACTATGCGGCTTTTTGCAGAAGAGAAAAAGCAGCGGACAGATCAGATTTTATTTACGGCGCCGGTAGCATTGGAGAAAATTATTTTGGGGAAGTTTCTGGCAGCGTTGGGGATGTTTTGCCTGGGTAGCCTTCCTTTATTATTTGATGCGGCCGTACTGGCTTATTATGATTGCTTTCGTCTGCTGGAGACGGTAGGATGTATGGCGGGACTTCTTCTGGCCGGAAGCGGGCTTTTAGCTATTGGGCTTTTTGCCTCTTCCCTGACGGAGAGTCAGGTGGTGGCAGCGATTGTGAGTTATATAATCATGATTTTACTTTGGCTTTTGGATTATTTGAAGTATTATGCGCAGAAGGAAGTGATAGTAAAGTTGTTGGAGTATCTGTCATTCCAATCTCATTTCCGAGAGCTGTCGTCAGGAATCTTCAGTTTTTCGACAGTGGTTTATTTTACCAGTTTAACGGTTCTAATGCTGGGAATGACATGGCTTGTGTTAGAGAATCGCAGATGATAACAGAGGGCGGAATATGATAAGAGGAAAAAGAGGGCAACTAGGGCTGGCAGCAGGAGCCATGATGATTATCTTTCTTATGACAGGGATATTGTCTGTTCTTTTGACGGAAAATTTTGGCTGGAAGCTGGATTTGACGGAAAACCGGTTATATACCCTGTCGGAAGAGTCAAAGGAAATATTGTCCCATTTGGAGCGGCCGGTAAGGATTATAGTATTTAATCAAGCAGCGGAGTATCCGCTATTGCCCCAAAATCTCCTGAATCGTTATTCCCAGTGTACAAAGATGGTACAGATATACTATTGTGATCCTTATCAGGAGCCAAAAACGGTACGGGAATACGAGGAGTTAGGATATAAGCTGGAGTTGAACGACTTGATAATAGAGGCGGAGGGCCGGCGCAAACAGTTAAAATTTGCAGATTTATACGAGTTTAACAGTTCCCGGACGCAGGTAGAAAAGCTGGTGGCGGAGCAGGAGATTACTTCAGCAATCCATATGGTAGTCAATGGAGCGCGAAAAAAAGTGATTTTTACCGACGGCCACGGAGAAGAGCCGTCGGCATCTTTGATGGAATTGTTTTCCCGGAACCATTATCAAACCTCATACGGAGAGCTGTCTGTGACCGGGATTGCTCCAGAAACAGCAGTTTTAGTAATCTGTGCTCCCCGGCGGGATTTCAGTGAAGAAGAGATTGATATGATTGAAGAATATCTGTCAGCAGGGGGAAGTGTGATGGCATTTTGGGAGCCGGGAACAGAAGGGATGGAAAACCTGACCGGGCTTTTGGCGGACTGGGGGATCCGGCCGACGAATCGGCTGGTGGAGGAGCCGGGGCTCCATGTTTCGGAAAATCCTTTAAATGTGGCGGCCACCTATAGCCAGCATGAAATTAACCAATTCTTTAAAAATAACCGGTATTATGTAGTGACGCCTTCCTGTGTTGCCCTGGAACAACTTTATGAAAGCCAGGGAACTACCAGGACGGGGAAAGTTCTTCGCGCGTCCATAGATGCGGCAGCAGGCGGGCTGAAAGAAGGTGGCCCATTTGGTCTGATGATCAGCTCAGAACGGGTGGTAACGACGGAAACGGGAGAGCCTGTTACCGGACGGCTTCTGGTATGCGGAAGCAAAGGGATCTATGGGGACGACATGCTTTCTTCAGAAAAGCTTGCCAACGGGACTTTTTTAGTTCAGGCAGCTGGTTGGTGTGCCGGAGAGGAAAATATGATTCATATTCCGCCAAAGGAGATGGGAGATATCATTTTACCGGTGGTGGCATCGGAGGTAAAGAAATGGGTGGTTCTGATGCTTGGAGTTTTGCCGTTGGGTATTTTGCTTACAGGAGCAGGCATTGTCTTGCACAGGAGATATTTATAGGATGAAACGAAACAAATGGTATATGCGGTTCGCTGTTGCAACAGGAATATTGGCGGCTTTGACTATATTGTTATGGACGATTTCAAGGCCGCCAAAAAAAGAGTCGCAAGAAGAATCGATGATTACAGATTTTCATATGGGGACAGTGGCAGGCGCTGCGTTGGCTAATGATAGAGGCGGTGTAGCTCTGATGATTCAGAACGGGGAGATAGAAATTTTGGATGCTCCTGTGGGTCTGATTTTTTCTGAAGCTAATAGAAAAGCTTTTCTATACCGAATGGCGCATGTGCCAATGAAGAAAAATTTGGGAATAACAGAGCTGTGGGAGCAATATGGACTGGAAAACCCTCAGGCGAAATTGACCTTGTTTTTTACCAATGGCAGTAAGGTTACTCTGTGCCTGGGAGACAAAACACCTTTGGAGGATGCCTGGTATCTGAACAAGGAAGGAGAGGATACTCTATATCTGGTGGATTCGGTCACTGCCAGGATGATGAGATATTCTTTGGATGATTTTCGGGAGATTGATGTATTGCCAGCAATTGCGCCGGATTCTTTGAAGAGCTTTCACAGACTCCGTCTGACAGGAGATGGGCAGAGCCTCGAGATACAAGGAGAAAATCAGGCAGGTGAAATCCGGTTTTTTATGAAAGAACCTTTTGAGGCAATGTTAAATTGGCAGGCTATTATGGATATGGTGCTAATTCCGCTAAGTGAGATCGAAAGCCTGGAATTTGTAGAAAAAGGGCTGCCAAATGAAAAAGAAAATTTTCCCGCTCAGGGGGAATATCGTCTGGAAATAGAGATGGACGGGGAGAGGAAAGAACTTTTATTTATTCCGGCGGATGGGGATACCTGGTACTGCAAAAACGTGGCGAATGGCCAGGTGATAATAGCCAGTGGGGAGGGGCTTAAGGATTTCCTGACCCGTCCGGCAGCGGATCTTCTGGACTCTACACTTTATCACGCAAATGGAGCGGATATCGAGCAGGTGACTGTGATGGCAGAGGGGTTTAAAGAAGAATTTGAGCTGCGGGGGCAGGGAGAGCTGCTGCGAGGATATTGCGGCGGGAAAGAGTGGAACCAGGCTGAGACAATCCGGATCCTTAAGCTTTTGACTATGATTCCTCCCGCGGAACCGTTGGGGAGAGATACCAGATTAGAGGACGAGGCATTGATAACCTTGTATTTCCGAAGAAAAACCGGGGTCGAGGACGTCGTGGAGCTGATTCCGGTTTCCAGAAGAAGGTGCGCGGTGCGAGTCAATGGCCTGGCCTCGTATACTACTTATACGCACACGGTTGAAGAAATGATACGCGCGATAAAAGGATATTTTCAGAAAGAATATTTTGCGGAATATTAAAATCTGCATGATATAAAAAATAAAAATGGAGGTAGCATTCATGAAAAGAAACGTTTTGAGAAACACATGTGTGGCAACAGCAATAACCTTGCTTGCAGTATCGTTAGCCGGCTGTTCTGGCAGCGGGGACAAGGCTCCGGAGAAAACTACGGCGGCACCGGCGGCAGAGAGCACTGCCGGAAGTGATAAGGCCGTAAACGGCGAAGAGACAAAGACAGAAGCAGCTTCTGCTTTGGAGGGAGAGGCAACCTCTCTTTCTTTGGCTAATACCCAGCCAGATACCGATGTGGAGAGCCTGCAATTGTATGCCTGCGAGAAAGCTATTGAGGAAGCTACAGGAGGCAATTTCAATATCGAGGTATTTACCAATTCCGCGCTGGGAGATACGGATGATATTCTGGAGCAGGCGATCCAGGGAACCGCGGTGTTGACGGTAACCGATCCAGGACGCCTGGCAGACTACATTCCGGATTATGGAATTTTGCAGATGCCATATATCATGGAAGATCACACGAAGATTGACGCCATTACCGGTACGGATATGGTAAAAGAGTGGGAAAAAGGCCTGGAGGAGTATGGCGTAAAGGTGTTGGCATCGAACTGGTACGGCGGTGCAAGGCACTTTGTCTGTAATAAGGAAGTGAATGTTCCTGCTGATCTGAATGGATTGAAAATTCGTACAATGGGAAGTGACCTTTGCATCCAGTCCGTGACTGCTATGGGCGCGGTGGGAACCGCCATGTCTCAGAGTGAAATATATTCCGGTATTGAGCAGAAGGCAATCGACGGCTGTGAGAACCAAAGTACATCTACCTATGCAAGCCGCTTATATGAGGTTTGTTCTTATGTGAATAAGACGGGACACTTTATGCTTCTTGGAACTCCTGCTACCGGTACAATTTATTTTGATTCGTTGTCGGAGGACTACCAGAAGCTGCTAGTAGATACCTTCCGTGAAAACGGCACCGAGTATCAGGCAATTTGCGCTGAGATGGAAATCGAGTGTGAAAAACAGATGGCAGAGGCCGGGATGACCATTCACGATGTAGATAACACACCATTTAAAGAGGCAGTGGAGCCGGTTTATGAAAAACTGGGCTACAAAGACTTAAGAGATCAGATTCTTACAGAGGCAGGATTGAAGTAGTTCCCACGCGTTTTGGCATGTGCCGGATGTTTCTTGCGTACGGACCATGGAAATGAAGGAGCCGGCACGATTCGGGCACATGCCAGTTTCATAAACAGGAGGTGTTTTATGAAAAAAGCCTATGATACTTTTTGCACCATTGAAGAACTGCTTTGCGGGGCGATATTATGCATTATTGTAGCGCTCGCTTTTGCTACTGCTCTTGGCAGATGCATCGGCCACCCGATATCCTGGACCGTTGAGGTATCCCAGTTTTTCCTGTCATGGCTGGCATTTTTGGGAGCGGATATGGCACTGCGCCATGGACAGGTTTTGGGGGTGGACTTATTGACCAGACACTTTCCCAAGAAGGCCCAGGCAGTAATCAGGCTGTTGACGGATTTATTAATTTTGCTGGTGTTAATACTTTTTGTAAAGCATGGGATTGCTCTTTGTCAATCCAACTATAAACGCTCCTTTCAGACGGTGGGAATCAGCTATTCCTGGGCGACAGCCAGCTTGCCTTTCGCATCGGTGCTTATGTCTGTTACCATGATAATAGAGATTTTACAGCAAGTAAAGATACTGCTGGGAAAGGAGGATACCGTATGAGCATTGTACTGATTACCTTCGTTGTATTATTACTGTTAAATGTTCCGATTGCTTTTGTGGTTGGGATCGCAGGAGTGGCTTATTTTATCATCAGTGGAACGGTGCCTTTTTCTGTGGCCGTACAGCGGGTAGTGGCTCAGACACAATCTTACAGTTTTTTAGCAGTGCCCTTTTTTATCTTTGCAGGAAATCTGATGAATGAAACGGGTATCACCAAATATTTATTAAAGCTGGCACAGATGGCGACCCGGAAAATGTGGGGCGGCATGGCTCAAATCAATATCCTCCTGAGCACCATGATGGGGGGAATCTCTGGTTCGGCCTGCGCGGATGCATCTATGGAGGCCAGGATTTTGGGGCTGGATATGGTAAAAAAAGGATATCCCAAAGGATACACTACGGCAGTCACCTGTCTGTCTGCCTTGGCTACAGCTACCATTCCTCCCAGCTTGGGTATGATCTTATTTGGCTATGTGGGAGGAGTTTCTATCGGAAGGTTGTTTATGGCCGGTATCGTACCAGGTATACTGATGTCTGTGGCACTGATGATTACCGTAGCTTTCACGGCTAAGAAACATAAGTATGAGCCGCCGGCGCCAGTGACGGAGCCTTTGCCCAAAGAGGAAGTGATAAAAACGTTAAAAGAATCGTTCCCGGCTTTGCTGTTTCCGGTAATTCTTCTGGTGGGAATCCGCATGGGGGTGTTTACTCCTTCAGAGGCAGGTGCATTTGCCGTGGTTTACGCCTTGATTGTGGGGAAATTTGTCTATAAGGAGCTGGACTGGAAAAAGTTCCGTATATCTTTAAAGAATGCCTGTCTGGATACAGGGGTTATTCTTTTGATTGTATGTTTGTCCGGGATCTTTTCTTATGTGATAACGATGGAGAAGGTACCGATTGCCATCAGCCGTTCGGTATTAAATGTGACAAATAATCCGTATTTGCTGCAGCTGCTGATTCTGGTGTTGTTGTTTGTAATGGGCATGTTTTTAGACAGTGATGTAAACACTCTTTTGCTGACGCCGATTTTTCTTCCCATTGTGGAGGCGGCAGGAGTAGATCCGGTGCATTTTGGCGTGATGATGGCAACCCTGCTTACCGTGGGAGTTATGACGCCTCCTGTGGGAACGGCTTGCTATATTGTGTGCGGGATTCTGGAATGTCCGGTAGAAGAATATGTAAAGGCCAGTATTCCTTTCTTTCTGGCTGTTTTGCTGGTGTTTGCCATCCTGGTGTTTTTCCCGGGAGTGGTATTGTTTTTACCAAACCTGGTATATGGTTGATAAGTAAAATACGGAGTGTGACAGAACAATGAAATATTCAAAGATTGATAAATTACAGATTTATACGGCAGAGAGCCGGGCGGAAATGGGAAAGATTTCCGGACAGGATGTGGCATCATTAATCAAAGTTTTTCTTCAGGAAAAAGAGCAACTGAATGTGATGTTTGCAGCGGCGCCTTCTCAGAATGAGGTTCTGGCAGAGCTGCTTTCCGATCCGGAAATCGACTGGAGCCGGATCAATGCTTTCCATATGGATGAATATATTGGATTGCCTCAGGACGCTCCCCAAAAATTCGGGAATTTTCTTCGGGAACACATTTTTAGTAAAGTGCCGTTTGGCCAGGTATTTTACATAGATTCTAATGCGGATCCGGAAAAAGAGTGCCAGCGGTACGAAGGGATTCTTCGCGCCCATCCCATAGATATTTGTATCCTTGGAGTAGGGGAAAACGGACATCTGGCGTTTAACGATCCGGAGGTGGCGGATTTTTCCGACAGCCGTCTGGTAAAGCAGGTCGAGCTGGATGAGAAGTGCCGCCAACAGCAGGTAAATGATGGATGTTTTTCTTCTATCAACCAGGTCCCCAAAACTGCTTTGACGGTAACGATTCCGGGCCTTATCCAGGCAAAGGCGATGTTCTGTGTGGTGCCCACAAAAAATAAGGCAGAAGCTGTAAAGAATATGTTGACAGGCGAGGTGGAGGAAATCTGTCCTGCTTCGATTCTCCGGAAGAAGGCCGGGGCAAAGCTGTATCTGGATCCGGATGCGGCAAAAAATGTTCTGGAAAAAACGGACTGGATGTAAATGGCGGAGGGAGATAAAGATGGAGCTGGCAAGAACTGCATTGGGAGGATTGGCAAACGAGGATGGCCTGATCTTTTTCCCGGAGGAATGTGAAGCGATTGCGGTGAACTGTGTCCAGGTGGAGCAAGGACAAATAACGGAACCGGCAACGCATCCGGATGAGGAAGAGGTGTATGTGATTCTTTCTGGTGAGGGAAGCGTCTGGCTGGATAAACAGGAGAATCCGGTCAAGACAGGAAGCGTAGTGTATATTCCCCGGAATGTGGAGCATATCATCCGTGGCAAGAGCGAGGAGCCGTTGACTTATGTCTGTGTGGCAAACTGGCCGGACAAAAAATCCGCCTGGCAGAATGGACAGGAGGTCCGCTCCTGCCAGGCAAAAGGATTGTGACAGCGGATTTGGTTTTACTGATAATTTAAGAGAACGGGCGGGTGGATTCCCGGATGATCAGATTGGGCTTTCGGTAACACCGTTCATGGGGAATCATGTTTCCCGATTCCAGCCGCTCGATCAGGCGCAGACAGACATCATAGCCATGTTGATAGCTGTCCTGGCTGATGGAAGTGAGGGTAGGGCTGATCATCATGCCCTGTGGGATATCATCGATTCCGATGACAGAGATATCTCCGGGCACCCGGATCCCCTCCTGGGTCAACTGGTGGATGATGCCCCAGGCGACTAAGTCATTTACCGCCACTACAGCACTGTAGCTTCTGGCGGAGGAGAGGAGCTGCTTGGTCAGTTCTTTGCCCGCTTCAAATTCAAATAAGGCATCATCCAGATCCCGTTCATAATTAGACTCGAATACGGCCTGAGCTTCTGGTGGAATGTGATAGGAATCCATAGCCTGATGATAGCCCCTGCTGACCATCTGGCGACTGTGCTTCGTCAAAGGAGTGGTGAGCAGGGCAATGCTTCTGTGGCCGGATTCCAGAAGATGGCAAGTGGCAATATATCCGTTCTCGTCCATATTGCTGGTGGCATTAATGGCGCGGGGATCTAAGGGATAGTCTGCCTCAAAAATGGCGGCGCTGGCGCCGGTGTCCAAAAATGCGTTAACGGCATCCGGATTATGGTCTGTCGCTGAGAGCAATAGGCCGGAAATCTTCAACTGTTGAATCTGGGAGATCAGCATCTGTTCCGTGCGGGTATCCCGCTGAGAGCTGAAAACAAAGGAGACATAACCCTGAGATTTGGCGGCGTTTTCAATGCCCATGGTCAATTGGATAAAAAACGGATTCTGGAAGGAAGGAATGATAATACCTAGGCATTTGTTTGTCTTGGACTTCAGCATATGCCCTAAGAGATTGGGCGAGTATCGAAGTGCGTGAGTGGCGTCTAAAACGCGTTTTCGCATTTCTTCACTGACGGGATAGTTGCTGCCGCTTAAGACTCTGGAAACAGTAGCGATGGAAGCCCCGGAAAGTTTGGCAACATCATTGATTGTTGCAGATTTTGATTGAGCTGTATTTGTCTTTTCGTCCATATGGCACCATCCTACGGAATAGTATTTGTATTACAAATTAATTGTAACAGACAGAAATTAAAGTGTCAAGTTTTGCCATATGAGGAAATAAACGTGTAAAAAGAAAGGATGCTGTTATGAAAGTATATATTGACACAAATGCAGAATGTATGGGAAAGCGGGCAGCAAAGGAGACGGTAAGGCGGATAAAAGAAGCAGTGGAAATGAGAGGAGAGTGCCGTTTGCTGTTGTCTACGGGGGCATCTCAGTTTGAAATGTTTGATGCGCTGGTGACGATGGATGCTCCCTGGGATCAGGTAGTGATGTTCCATCTTGATGAGTATGTAGGGATGCCGGCCACCCATAACGCCAGTTTCCGGAAATATCTGACAGAACGTTTTATTGATAAGGTCCATCCCAAAGCATATTACTTTGTTGACGGAGAAGGAGATGTGGAGGAAAACCTGCGCCGGCTGACAAAGGAGGTGAAAAGGGCGCCTATGGATGTAGCGCTCATTGGTATCGGGGAAAACAGCCACATTGCATTTAACGATCCGCCGGCGGATTTTGACACCGAAGAAGCGTATATGGTGGTGAAGCTGGAAGAACGGTGCAAGAAGCAACAGATGGGAGAAGGGTGGTTTGCCACCATTGACGACGTACCGGATCGGGCGATTACGATGACAGTAAATCAAATCATGAAAAGCCGGGTGATCTTGTCTGTGGTTCCGGGAAAACGCAAAGCCCAGGCGATTAAAATGACGATAGAGGCAGCAGAGGTTACCAATCAGATTCCGGCGACCAAGCTTCGCGAACACCCGGACTGGAGCCTGTATCTGGATGAAGATTCTGCCAGCATGACAGACCGGGCAAGACTGGAACAGGTACGCTGCTATTAAGTATAGATTCGGATAATCTTTAGCCTTGGAGGAGGCTGCCCTCCGATTCCTCCTTCGAGGCGTATTTTATGGCACTGCTAAACATATTGGCATTGATTTTGCGATACCCTCTTTTCACACAATCACTAAAACTTTCTAAATTCTTTTTATTTTTTAACAATTTTCACTATGGAATTTTTGCCAAAAAAGAGTATGATGTTAGAGAAACAAGAAAGCTTATGCAGGTCATAGGCTTCTTGGTATAGGAAAAACAGGAAAAGGAGGCCCACAATGAATACGGTAATCAAACGGATTTCCGAGATCGAGGATGCCGCCTCCGCTATCATGGAAGGTGCAAATGCTTCAAAGAAGGCATTTGCACAGGAAATGGAGGAGCGCACCAGAGAATTTGACCGGGACTTAGAAGAACGGACGGATCAGGGTATTGAAGAATTCCGCAAACGGATGGAGAGTGAGATGAGCCATAAGCAAAAGCAGCAAAGCGCCAAAGCCGAGGAGCTGCTGCGGCGGATGGAACAAAACTTTGAAGAATGCCATAGCCAGTATGTGAATACATTATTTGGCATGCTAACAGGGGAGTGAGTGTATGGGATTATTGACCTACAGCGGCATTGCCACGAAAATCCGGGCCATGGAAAGCCGGCTGTTCACCCCGCGGCAGTTTCAGGAGATGGCAGCACTGGAGGATGTGCGAAGCGCGGCTGATTATTTGAAGCAACAGCCGGCTTACGCCAATATTTTTTCCGGGCTGGATGACACCCGGTTGCACCGTGGATATATTGAGCATTTGCTGACTTATTCCGAATACCGGGATTTTGCCCGGCTCTATCGTTTTTCCAATCTTGCCCAGCGCCGGTTTTTGGATCTCTATTTTATGCATTATGAGATCACCATCATCAAGAGAATCTTGCATAATGTTATGGGCGGAATGCCGCAGCCGATGGATTTATCCGATTTTCAGGCGTTTTTTGACAAGCATTCCTCAATTGATCTGGTGAAGCTGGCACAGGCAGAGAATACGGCGGAATTAATTGCCGGATTGGAGGGATCCTCCTATCGTGGCCTGATTCCGGATTTGGCAGCAGGGAAGCCGTTGATTTTGTCTGATTATGAAATTCGTCTCGATCTTCTCTATTTTAAGACGATGTGGAAGATTAAGGATAAGATTTTGACCGGCAAGGAGCGGGAGATAATCGGGCATTGCTTTGGCAGCCGTCTGGATCTTTTAAATATTCAGTGGATTTACCGTTCAAAGAAGTATTACCAACTGCCGGCCGCTGATATTTATACGCTGTTGATTCCGGTGAGATATAAATTAAAGGCGGAACAGATTCGCCAGATGGCAGAAACGGCTTCTCTGGATGAATTTTTTACTGTGCTGAGGAATACCCACTATGGCAGGGTCCCGGAGACTGAGTGGAACGGGCAGCCCAATGTGGAAATGCTTTATCATCAGATTCTTAACCGAATCTATGGCAGCGCCGGACGCCGGCATCCCTATTCCATTGCGGTACTGGATTCTTATCTGTATTTCAAGGAGCTGGAGATTCGCAAAATTATTGCTATAATTGAGGGTATTCGTTACGGATTATCGCCGGATGAAATAATTGCCATGACAGAAAAACAATAGGAGGTGAATGCTTTGATAGAGAAAATGAAGTTCTTAAGCATAACCGGGCATAAGGGCGACATTGACCGGGTCGTGGATCAGTACCTCTCCAAATATGAGATCCATCTGGAAAATGCCCTGTCGGAGTTGAAGACAGTGCCGGACTTAAGACCTTTTAACGAAAATAATCCCTATAGAGGAGAGCTGCAGAAATCAGAGGAGCTGTTGGCCGGTTATCTGGGAGGAAGATCGGATAAGGAGCCCCTGACGGTAAAAGATGATCGCTATCAGGGGCTTACCGTACAAAAAGCGGCACAATTTGTCACGGCTTTGGATGAAGAGCTTTCGGAATTGTGCACAGAAAAAGCGGATTTGGAAAAGGAATTGGATCAACTGCAAATTTCGCAGAATCAGATCCGGCCGTTTATTGATTTAAATTATAGTGTCAGCTCTATTATGCAATTTAAATATGTGAGATTTCGTTTTGGACGAATCCCTCACGATTATTATAAGAAGTTCATGGACTATGTGTATGATACCATAGATGTGGTGATGCACCGGTGCCAGGAGGATGAACATTACATTTGGGTGGTCTATTTTGTGCCGGATGTGATTGCCAACAAGATAGATGCGATTCTGGCATCACTCCATTTTGAGCGGTTTTTCCTGCCGGATGAATATGAGGGAACCCCGACGGAGGCAGCGCAGGCACTTGACGGTAAGATTGAGGCGCTGAAAGAGAAGATTGAGGAAGTCCAGCAGAAGATCCTAAAGAAAGTGCAGTCCCAAAAGGAAGAACTGCTGGCGGCAAACAGTCGTCTGGAGCGTTTTGCCACCAATTTTGATGTGCGTAAACTGGCGGCCTGTACAAATCATGATGACCATACGTTTTATATTCTGTGCGGCTGGATGAGTGAGTCGGAGGCATCCGCGTTTCTGAAAGAGCTTGAGAAGGATCCTGAGACCTTCTGCTTTATGGAGGATGATCATAACAATATTATGAGCAAGCCTCCCACAAAGCTGAAAAATCCCGGTATTTTCAGACCTTTTGAAATGTTTATCAGGATGTATGGATTACCGGCTTATGGGGAGATTGATCCTACGATAATTCTGGGATTGACCTATTCCTTCCTGTTTGGCTTTATGTTCGGGGATGCCGGCCAGGGTCTTTGTTTGCTGTTAGGGGGATATGCCCTGTATCGGGCAAAGAAGATGAGCCTGGCGGCGATTGTTTCCTGCTGCGGTTTCTTTTCCACGATATTTGGCTTTTTATTCGGCAGTGTATTTGGCTTTGAGAATATATTGGAACCGATTTGGCTGCATCCGAAGGAGGCCATGATGAATTTGCCTTTTATTGGCAATCTCAACACGGTTTTTGTAGTAGCAGTGGCGCTGGGGATGGGGATTGTGCTGATGACGATGGTTCTCAATGTTTTCAATAGCCTGCGTTCCCGGGATACGGAAAAAGCGTATTTTGATACTAACGGCGTGGCAGGGATTGTGTTTTATGCGGCGTTGACAGGAATGGTATTTTTATATATGAGCGGGCATACGCTGCCTGCTGCCGCTGTGCTGATACTCATGTTTTTGTTGCCGCTTTTGGTGATTTTTTTCAAGGAGCCGCTGACCGCGGCGGTAGAGAAGAAGGCGGAGATTATGCCAGAGGAAAAGGGCATGTTTTTTGTCCAGGGATTTTTTGAATTGTTTGAGGTACTGTTGAGCTATTTTTCCAACACACTTTCATTTGTGCGTGTGGGGGCATTTGCCGTCAGCCATGCCGCGATGATGGAGGTGGTACTGATGCTTGGCGGAGTCGAGTCCGGCAGTCCTAACTGGCTGGTGATTATTCTGGGTAATTTGTTTGTCTGCGGGATGGAAGGACTGATTGTGGGGATTCAGGTGCTTCGTCTGGAATATTATGAGTTGTTCAGCCGCTTCTATCGTGGTACGGGACGCGAATTCAAGCCTTATGGACGGACAAATTCTTAAAAACATTTTATTACAAGGAGGATTTTAATCATGACTTTATTAATCAAAATTACATTAACCATTGCTTTGTTGCTCAGCATTGCGGTACCTTTTGGAGTATTCGCCGCCGGAGAGAAGACCCGTGGACGTTATAAAAGAGCACTGGCAGTCAACACATTGTTGTTTATGGGGACTTTGCTGGTGGCTGCCGGCCTGATGTTCACTGGGAATGCAGCGGCGGCTGAAACCGCTGGAACAGCTGCGAAAAGTGCGGCGGGCTTGGGGTATCTGGCGGCGGCGCTTTCCACCGGTATGTCTTGCATCGGCGGTGGTATCGCCGTATCAGCGGCGGCCTCGGCTGCGCTGGGCGCCATCAGTGAAGATGGCTCGATTCTCGGAAAATCCCTCATCTTCGTCGGACTTGCCGAAGGTGTATGCCTGTACGGATTGATCATTTCCTTTATGATCCTCGGAAAACTGTAATTCTATGAAAATGTATCTGATCAGCGACAATATTGACACCTGGACCGGAATGCGTCTGGCCGGGATAGAGGGTGCGGTTGTCCATGAAAAACAGGAGCTTCAGCAGGAGTTGGATAAGGTCCTTGCCGATAAGGAGATCGGAATAGTCCTTCTGACCGAGAAATTCGGTAAAGAATTTCCGGATTTGGTAAACGATGCGAAGCTGAATCACAAGCTTCCTTTGTTTGTGGAAATTCCCGATCGCCATGGAACCGGCCGCAAGCCGGACTTTATCACTTCATATGTGAATGAAGCCATAGGATTGAAGCTATAGAGGACGAGAGATCATAGAATAGAAAGCAGGTGACCCTTTGACAACAGAGGAGAAATTAAAGCATTTTTTGGATACCTGTATGGAGGATGCCCGGACGAGAAGCAGCCGGATGCTGGATGAGTACACGGCTGCTCTTGAGAAATCCTTTGAGGAGCATCAGCAGGATGCCAAACGCCGGGCACAGATGCAGGTTCGCCAGGAGACGGAAAAGATTGAGCGGGATTTCAATAAACAGCTTTCCCTCGCCCAGCTGGAACAGAAACGGGCTTTGGGACGCAGGCAGGAGGAACTGAAAGAAAAGCTTTTCGAGGAGCTTTCTGAGCGGCTGGCGGATTACCGGAAGACTCCGGAGTATCAAAAACAGCTTAAGCGGCAGATTCAGGCGGCATTTGATTTTGCAAGGGGAGAGGAGCTTGTGATTTATCTGGATCCTTCCGATGAAGATAAACAAAAGATTCTGGAGCAAGAGTATCCTCAGGCACAGATTAAGCTGAGCGATTACGCTTTTTCCGGCGGCATGCGCGCCGTCATCTCCGGGCGGAATATCCTGATTGACAATTCTTTTGATACGCGGTTGGCGGAGGCGAAGGAAAATTTTCATTTTGATTTGCGGATGATGGCGGACAAGGCGGAGTCCGGCGGGAATTCTTTGGAAGGGAGGGCTTAAGATGGCAGAGAAAGATACAGAACGTACCGGAATTATTTATGGCATCAACGGCCCGATTGTCCATTTGAAGAAGGACGCGGGATTTATGATGAATGAGATGGTTTACGTGGGCAGGGAACGGCTGGTCGGCGAGGTGATTGGCCTAAGCTCAGAGCGCACGACGATTCAGGTCTACGAGGAAACGACCGGTATCCGTCCGGGGGAGGTGGTATATGGAACTGGTGCGCCGGTGTCTGTCACACTGGCTCCCGGAATTCTGACAAATATTTTTGATGGTATTGAGCGGCCTTTAAGTGAGATTGCCAAGACTGGCGGTGCTTATATTAACCGGGGAGTCAGCGTGGATTCGTTGGATACCGATAAAAAATGGCCTGCACATATGACGGTTAAAAAAGGTGATAAGGTGTCAGGCGGTACAATTATCGCCGAAGTGCCGGAGACTCCGGCGATTGTTCATAAAGTGATGGTTCCACCGGACAAGGAAGGCTGTGTGACAGAGGTGGCGCCGGACGGGGAATACACCATCAATGAGCCGATTGTGACACTGCGGTTGCCGGACGGCAGGGAGGAAAAGCTGACGATGACTCAGAAATGGCCCATCCGTCAGGCACGGCCAACAGCCAAACGTTTTCCGGCCAGCCAGCCGCTGATCACCGGCCAGAGAATTCTGGATACGTTGTTCCCCCTGGCGAAAGGGGGTACGGCGGCGATTCCCGGCGGCTTTGGCACAGGCAAGACCATGACTCAGCATCAGATTGCCAAGTGGTCAGATGCCAACATTATCATTTATATTGGGTGCGGGGAGCGTGGCAATGAGATGACGCAGGTGCTGGAGGAATTCAGCGAACTGGTAGATCCCAAGACGGGTAATCCGCTGATGGATCGCACAACTCTGATCGCCAACACCTCCAATATGCCGGTGGCAGCGCGTGAGGCCAGCCTGTATTCGGGGCTTACGCTGGCGGAATATTACCGGGATATGGGCTATCATGTGGCGATTATGGCAGATTCTACTTCCCGTTGGGCAGAAGCATTGCGGGAGCTGTCCGGCCGTCTGGAGGAAATGCCGGCAGAAGAGGGATTCCCGGCATACCTGGCCTCTAAGCTTTCGGCATTTTATGAGCGGGCCGGCATGATGGAGAATTTAAACGGGACGGAAGGCAGCGTTTCGATCATCGGCGCCGTATCGCCTCAGGGAGGGGATTTCTCGGAACCGGTGACCCAGAATACCAAGAGATTTGTCCGCTGTTTCTGGGGGCTGGACAAGGGCCTGGCCTATGCCCGGCATTTCCCGGCGATTTCCTGGCTGACCAGCTATTCGGAGTATTTAAATGATTTGGGTACCTGGTATTCAGAGCATGTAGATCGCAAATTTGTCGATTACCGCAACCAGATTGTATCACTGCTTTCTCAGGAGAGCAGCCTGATGGAGATTGTAAAATTGATCGGCAGTGATGTGCTGCCGGATGATCAGAAGCTGATCCTGGAGATTGCCAAGGTCATTCGTGTGGGATTTTTGCAACAGAATGCGTTTCATAAAGATGATACCTGCGTTCCCATGGAAAAGCAGTTTAAGATGATGGAAGTAATTCTGTATTTGTACCGGCGGTCCCGCTCACTGATCTCCATGGGAATGCCCATGTCGGTGCTGAAGGAAGACCCCATCTTTGATAAGGTGATTGCAATCAAATATGATGTGCCGAATGATCAGCTTGCATTGCTGGATAATTACAAGCAACAGATAGACCGCTTCTATGATGACGTCGTAGAACGCAACGCATAAGGAGGGATGGGAAATGGCAATTGAATATTTAGGCTTGAGCTCCATCAATGGTCCGATGGTTGTGCTGGAGGGCGTTCAGGGCGCCGCCTATGATGAGATTGTAGAGATGACGGCGGGGAATGGCAGGAAGAAGCTGGGCCGCATCATTGAGGTTGACGAGGATCGTGCGGTGATTCAGGTATTTGAAGGTACGGAAGGATTGTCTCTGCGGGGAGTACACACCCGGCTGACGGGGCATCCGATGGAGCTGGGAGTATCAGAAGAAATGCTGGGCCGTACCTTCAATGGCATCGGAGTTCCGATCGACGGCCTGGGCGAAATACTTTCGGACAAGAGGCTGGATGTCAACGGGCAGCCGTTAAATCCGGTGACTCGTGAATATCCCCGGAATTATATCCGTACCGGAATCTCGGCGATTGACGGCCTGATGACATTGATTCGTGGGCAGAAGCTGCCGATCTTTTCGGGAAACGGCTTGCCTCATGACCAGTTGGCGGCACAGATCGTGCAACAGGCGTCGCTGGGGGACGATTCGGATGAAGAGTTTGCGATTGTGTTTGCGGCGATGGGGGTCAAGCATGATGTCGCTGAATTTTTCCGCCGTACTTTTGAAGAAAGCGGCGTATCTTCCCATGTGGCGATGTTTATCAATCTGGCGAACGATCCAGTGGTGGAGCGTTTGATTACCCCGAAGGTGGCGCTGACTCTGGCCGAGTATTTGGCTTTTGAAAAGAATATGCATATTCTGGTGATCCTGACAGATATGACTTCGTTTGCAGAGGCGATGCGTGAGGTATCATCATCTAAAGGAGAGATTCCTTCCCGAAAAGGATTTCCGGGGTATCTGTACAGTGAGCTGGCGGCGATCTATGAGCGGGCAGGAATTGTGCGGGGAGTCAATGGCTCGGTGACGCAAATACCGATTCTGACTATGCCAAATGATGATATCACTCACCCGATTCCCGATCTGACAGGTTATATCACAGAAGGGCAGATTGTATTGGACCGCAGTCTCAACGGGCAGTCCATCTATCCGCCGATTAACGTGCTGCCCAGCCTTTCCCGGTTAATGAAGGACGGGATTGGCGAGGGTTATACGCGAGGAGATCATCAGGCAGTAGCCAATCAGCTTTTTTCGTGTTATGCCAAAGTGGGAGATGCCCGTGCCCTGGCTTCGGTTATCGGTGAAGATGAATTATCGCCGCTGGATAAGAAATATCTGGAATTTGGCCGGGAGTTTGAGAGACGGTTTGTGGGGCAGGATCCTCATGACAACCGGAATATTATGGCAACGCTGAAAATTGGCTGGGAGCTTCTGCGGATGCTGCCGAGAGAGGAGCTGGACCGGATTGATACGAAACTGCTGGATCAGTATTACGGCCAGAAGAGCAGCGAAAATGCCGGTTCGGTTGTCAGATAAGGGGGAAGGCCTATGAACCCGAATACATTTCCCACCAAGGGCAATCTGATACTGGCGAAGAATTCTCTGGCTCTTGCCAGCCAGGGATATGAGCTGATGGACAAAAAACGTAACATCCTGCTGCGGGAGCTGATGGGGTTGATTGATCAGGCGAAGGAGATCCAGTCAGAGATTGATACCACCTATACGGAGGCGTACAAGGCGCTGCAGCAAGCGAATATAGAACTGGGTATTCATTTTGTGGAGGAGATGGCGGCTTCTGTGCCGGTGGAGAATTCAATCCGCATCAAGACCCGCAGCATCATGGGGACGGAGATCCCTCTGGTGCAGCACGAACCGGCTCCGATGAAGCTGTCTTATGCGTATTATAGCACGAGAGAGTCATTAGACGAGGCACGGCAGCATTTTGAGCGGGTGAAGGATCTGACGATCAAGCTGTCGATGGTGGAGAATTCTGCCTATCGGCTGGCGGCGAGTATCCGCAAGACACAGAAGCGGGCGAATGCGTTGAAGAACATTACGATTCCGGCTTATCAGGCATTGGTGGCAGATATTACCAATGCATTGGAAGAAAAGGATCGAGAAGAGTTCACCCGCCTGAAGGTGATTAAGAGAGGGAAGAAGGGGGCCTGATGATTTTGCCGGCGATCCAGCCGGCAAAGGCTCCGATGAAAATCCCGCCGAGGACATCGCTGGGATAGTGGACGCCGACATAAAGCCGGGAGACGGCGATGAGAGTGGCGAGAATTAACAGTCCGGCGACCGCCTGCCGGGGAAGGTGCCTTCTAAGAGCTGTGACAGCGGCGAAGGAGGCACAGGAATGGCCGGAAGGGAAGGAGAAATCCTTCTGTTTTTCGACCAACAGAATCAGGCCGTCAATGGCCTCGTAGGGGCGGACGCGGGCGAATGCAGGTTTGCAGATAATATTAGTAATCAAAGCGCCGACAGCAAGGGCGATGAAGGCAGCCAGGCCGGCCCGGCGGGTGCGGCGAAAGCATAAAAGCAGCAGTGCCAGGACAATCCAGAACCAGCCGGCGTCGCCCAGTGAAGTGATGAATTTCCAGAAAGGGGTCATCCATTCCTGACGGAGGGATTGAAACCAAAGAAGCAGCGAACTGTCCAGCTGCCAGAGATAAGTTAAAAAATCCATGGGAGGCTCCTTTCGTGAGTAAGGCTTTTACATTGCCGTCGGCAGATTCCACCGGTATTTGCGGGCCAGAATCCGGATGACGACTACCAGGAGTGCGCTGATTATCATGGAGAGGTCATTGCCAAGCAGACTCAGCAGGCTGACATAGCAGACAGCCCCGGCGATGGAAGCGCAGGCATATACGTGCTTTTTCAGCACTGCCGGGGTTTGCCCTGCCATCATATCCCGCAGGATGCCGCCGCCGACTCCCGTGATAGTTCCTAAAAAAATCATAAGAAACCGATAGTCCCCGAAGCCGGCTTCAATTGCCGTGTCAATGCCTACGACGGTGAAAGCACCCAGGCCGATGGCGTCTAAGAGGTTCATCACTCGTTCATACAGGTCAGATTCCAGGGCGGCTATGGTGATCCGGCAGAATCTTACAATGATAAACAGGAGGAAGACCGATAAAAAAGCCATCCAGACATAGACCGGTTTTACAAACAGAGTGGGAGGGTGGATGCCGATAATCAGGTCGCGGATCATCCCGCCGCCTACGGCGGTGGTGACTCCCAATACGATAATGCCCAAAAGATCGAGGTGCTTTTTGATAGCGACCATGCCGCCGGAACAGGCAAAAGCCGCCGTTCCGATCATTTCTATGATGAAAAATACCGTTAATTGTTCTGGCATATGTTTTGGAATGTTCTGCGCGAGCGCAGGCTCCTTTCTATAGAGTGGAGTGAAACAGAACAAGTATACTAGAAACGATTGATTATTACAATACAGGTTTTGACATATTTCATTTTCTTTTTTCACTTTTATTCTGAATTCCGTTCTGATTTAGGCTTGTAAAATTCTTCCCTCATGGTGTATGATAGCTTCATAAAAAACAATTGGATCTACTATGAAAGGAATAATACCATGAAGCTGATTCATACCGTATTGGGGTTGTTCTTGGCATTTGCCCTGATGATTGCCTTGCTGATTACCTCCATAGAAGCAGTTACGTACTGGACGCCCGGCTATTATGAAAAAGAATACCGCAAATACCATGTATTAGAGGCAGTACACATGGAAATGGATGATCTATTAGACGTGACCAAAGAAATGATGGCTTATTTGCGGGGGAAACGTGAGGATTTGCATGTACCGGCGATAGTAGACGGCCAGCCGCGAGAATTTTTCAGCGAGAGGGAGATTGCCCATATGGAAGATGTCCGGGGTCTGTTTCTGGGAGCAATCGCTATCCGGCGAGGCTGCCTGGTTGCGATACTGGCAGTTCTGGCATTCCTTCTTTGGAGCAAAGCTGATTGGAAACGGCTTTTGCCCCGCGCAATCTGTGCCGGAACCCTGATATTTTTTACATTGTTAGCGGTATTGGCCGGAATTATTTCCAGTAATTTTTCCAAATATTTTATCGTCTTCCACCATATCTTTTTTGATAATGATTTGTGGATGTTGGATCCTCAAACGGATCTTTTGATTAATATTGTACCGGAACCGTTTTTTATGGATACGGCAGCAAGGATCGGAGCGGTTTATGGAATCAGTGTCCTGACGGTATTTTTCGGCTGTCTGGCATGGCTTTGGATGGTAAGGAAAGAAGATTTGTAACAAACTTGTAATAATTTTTCTTTACTTGTGTGAAGATTTCTATTATACTATAAAGATATTTAATATCAGTAGTTATGCGAAACCAGGAGATTTTGACTTATGAAGCTGACCAAGAAAAAAGGACTTCTGTCCTTCCTTCTATGTTTGGTGCTGTTTGCCGGACAATTTTCCAGTCAGACCTTTGCCGCCCCGGACTGGCCGGATGGTCCGTCGATTTCCGCTGAGGGTGGTATTTTGCTGGATGGCAATTCCGGCGCTATTTTGTATGCGAAAAATATTCATGAACAATATTTTCCTGCCAGCATTACCAAGATCCTGACAGCATTGATTATCATTGAAAACTGTTCGATGGATGAGGTGGTGACCTTTTCGCACAATGCGGTGTATAATGTAGAAATAAACAGCAGTAATGCCAACCTGGAGGAGGGCGACAGGCTGACGGTTCTGGATTGCCTTTATGCCATGATGCTCAAGTCGGCGAATGAAGCGGCAAACGCATTGGCAGAACATATAGCAGGATCCAGAGAAGCTTTTTCTGCCATGATGAATGCCAAGGCAACCTCTCTGGGATGTACAGATTCCCATTTCAATAATCCTAGCGGCCTTAATGATCCGGATCACTACACTTCGGCGCATGATATGGCATTAATTGCCCAGGCTGCTTTTCAGAATGAAACCTTCGCTCAGATTGCATCCACGCTTTATTACGATCTTCCTCCCACCAAAAGAAATCCGGATGGCCTGCGGATCTATCCGGGTCACCAGATGATAAAGAAAAACAGCCCGAATTATTTCCCGGGAGCTGTCGGCGGCAAGACGGGATACACGACACTTGCCGGCAATACATTGGTTACCTGTGCCAGACGGGGAGAAATGCAGTTAATTACGGTTGTATTGAACGGCCACAGGACGCATTATACAGACACTCGGACGATGCTGAATTTTGGCTTTCGCAATTTCCGTTCTTTAGAGATTGCTGAATTTGATACAGCTTATACTTCGGTTGAGAACGATATGACGATAGCAGGACTTCCGGTTACCGATCTGTCAGTATTATATGTTCAGGAGAACCGCCGGCTCACCTTGCCTTCCAATGCAGAATTCTCGGATACTACTTCGGCGATTTCATATGATCTTCCGGCGGAAGCGCCGGAACATGCGGCGGCACAGATCACGTATGATTATGGCGGGCATACGGTTGGAACCGCTTATTTGATGGTTGGCCGGAAGAGCCCGGAGATATTGCCGTCCATAGCGGAGATCCCTGTAAAGGAACAGGAAAGCGTGGGGACGGAAAACCAGCAGCCGGCAGATACCACCGTTGATTCTGTTCAGGCGATGAATGAGGAATCAGCAAGCGACGAGGTGGAAAGAGAAAGAAATATTCAGGATGCCAGAAGAAATTTTCGTATTCCCGGTATTGTCTGGGGAATGCTGGCAGCGATACTGGCGGCGGCACTGGGGTATGGCGTCGTGTTTTGGAGCAGAAACCAGAAACGGAGAGAATCTGCGGATCGGATGCTGCGTTACCAACGGCGTCAACAGCGGCTTCAGGATATTGGGATTTCCAGCGATGAATTTAAAGTTTTGCTGGAACAGAGAAGGACAAAGGGAAATGCACCGGGCAGACAAAAATACAGGCTGCCAAAGAACGGCAAGAAGCACTGACAAATTCGCCAGGAAAATGTCAGTGCTTCTGTTTTTTATGGCGTATATCCGCCGATCAGATTCTGATGGGTTTTCCGGTATCCGGACGGGGTCATTCCGGTTACTGATTTGAATACACGATTAAAGTGCGTCAGGTTAGAAAAGCCGGTTTCATTACAGATTTCTGTAATATTCTTATCCGTTTCCATAAATTTTCTCTGAGCATTCATTACCCGGGTGATATTTACATACTGAATTACTGTGCTGTTGGTATGGCGCTTGAACTCCCGGCACAGATAATAGGGGCTGATATAGAATCTCCGGGCCAGTGCATCCAGACAAATATCTTCCTGATAGTGGTTGTGAATATAGCTGATGACCTGACTCATCCGGTATCGGTCTTCTTTCCTGGCAGGATCCTGCCGTTGTACCTGAAAAACAATCGAAAACAAGAGCATATTTAAAACGGTATGCTGGTAAGCTCTGGATAATTCTGAAGAACGGTCTTGCTCATAGAGCAGCGTTTCCAGAAAACGGTGCAGGACCTGCCACATCCGGGAATCCGGGTGATACATACCGTTGCCTGAATCAAGAGCCTCCTTAAGCTGCCGGCATTCGATCTCGTCTCTGTGAAAATACAGGACCAGGCGCCGGAAAGGAATATTCTCGTCGCCGTAGGAGCGGTGCAGGACATAGGGGGAGAATAGAATCAACTCCTTTGGATGCATCACATACCGGTTATCCTGCAGCATGTGATAGCGCTCGCCATCTTCCAGAAAATAAAGCTCATAATAATTGTGATAGTGGGATTTCATCATATTGTCATTCATTCCGCTGACTCGTTCACAGGCAATGGTGGCGCCCTGTGCCATTCGGATTCCGGCCTGATCAATCATAAGCTATCCTTTCATTTTATCTAAACATTATTTTCATTCCTACTTTAATACTATAACATTTTGAAAAGGAAATGGCAAGATATGTAAAGTTTTAATGAAAACACGTCAATATTCGTCTGGTTTTGAACTGATTATTTAGTTATGATAAGAATACAAAAACCGGTTTGAGTAGATAAAAATGATAAGGAGGTATCAGATATGAAGGTCTGCACAACAGCAGAGGCTGTCCGCCAGCAGGATAATTACTTTTCCATTATGACCAATAGTGTGGAGATTCGGCTTTGGTTTCTGACAGATTCCATACTGCGGATCCGGGCAGGATTTGATGGAGATTTTGCAGAGGAATCCTACAGCCTGGTAATGACAGCCTGGGAAGATCGGATGGATGAATTCCTGAAGAATTACCGGAAACGGATCTCTGTGGCGGATGCCGCATTGACGGACGGGGAAAAAGAAGCGGTGATTCAGGGCCGGGAGCTGAAGGTAGTAGTAGAAAAAGAACCCTTCCGTATCTGTGTCTATGACAGGGAGGGAACACAGCTGCACGCGGATATTGTTGACCTAGCTTACCAGGAGGACAGTAACCGTCGACGTATTCACACCAGTGAGATATCGCCGGAGGATTGCTTCTATGGTTTTGGGGAAAAGAGCGGAGAATTTAACAAGGCACAGAAATTTATGGGTATGAGCCCCAAGGACGCCATGGGCTATAACCCCAAAGAGACGGATTCCCTTTATAAGCACATTCCCTTTTATATAAAATTAAACCGGGATACGAAAAAGGCAGTGGGCTATTTTTATCATAATACTTATGAGTGCGATTTCGATATGGGACGTGAAAAGAGCAATTATTGGAAAATGCACAGCCGTTACCGGGCAGATGGGGGAGATATCGATCTATTTCTGATTGCCGGTCCTTCGGTACGGCAGGTGGTGGAGCGTTATACGGATCTGACAGGAAAGTCAGCGATGCTGCCGCGCTATGCACTGGGCTATCTGGGCTCTTCCATGTATTATCCGGAACTGGAGGCGGACTGTGACGAGGCAATTGTGGAATTTATTGATACAACCAGGGAGGAGAATATTCCGGTAGATGGGTTCCAGCTTTCCTCAGGCTATTGTACGGTGGAAACGGATAAGGGAATCAAGCGTTGTGTATTTACCTGGAATAAAAAGCGTTTTAAGGATCCAAGGGATTTCTTTAAGCAAATGAAGGACAGAGGCATTACGGTAACTCCGAATGTGAAACCGGGAATTTTGCTGATCCATCCGATGCTGGAAGAAATGAAAAAGCAGGGGATGTTTGTCAAGTCCAGCGACAGCGATGAACCGGGAATCGGTACTTGGTGGGGTGGTAAAGGCGTGTTTGTGGATTTTACCAGCTCTGATACTCGTGATAATTGGAAATCGTTGCTCAAAGAAAATGTACTGGAATATGGGACCAATTCGATCTGGAACGACAATTGTGAGTATGACAGCATCGTGGATAAAGACTGCCGGTGTAACTTTGAGGGGAAGGGAGGCACCATCGGTCAGTTAAAGTCCGTTATGTCTAATCTTATGTGCCATATTACAGATGAGGCGATACATGAAACCTTTGAGAATACCAGGCCTTATATTGTGTGCCGTTCCGGACACTGTGGAATCCAGCGTTATGCTCAGACCTGGGCAGGGGATAATCTGACTTGCTGGGAGGCATTAAAATATAATATTGCAACTATTTTGGGGATGGGATTGTCCGGCGTGGCAAATCAGGGCTGTGATATCGGCGGTTTTTATGGGCCGGCGCCAGAGGGAGAATTGTTCTTGCGTTGGATTCAGAACGGGATCTTCCAGCCACGGTTCTCTATTCATTCCACCAACATTGACAATACGGTAACAGAACCTTGGATGTACAGTGATTTAAAGGAGGATATCCGCAAGGCGATCGAATTCCGCTATCAGTTGACGCCGTATCTGTATTCCCTGACTAGGCGTGCCCATGAGAGTGGACTGCCGATCATGGAACCGATGTGCAGTGCGTTCCAGAATGACCCGAAGTGTTATGAGGAGGGCGTGGATTTTATGTTCGGGGATTCTCTGTTGGTGGCCAATGTGGTAGAGAAAGGAGCAGAGAGCCGGAGCATCTATCTGCCGGAGGGAACTCATTTTTATGATTATTATACCAGAGAGGAGTATGCAGGAGGACAGACGATCAAGGTTCCGGTAGCCTTGTCCAGTATTCCTTTGTATGTAAGAAGCGGTGCGTTGATTCCCCTGGCAGGAAACGCGTTGAATAACCTGATGACTCAGCAGGCGGATGCCATTTATCTGCTGTGTGCCGCCGATGCGGACAATAGTTTTACCCTGTATGAGGACGATGGTATTACCATGGATTATGAAAACGGAAAATATCTGAAAACACAGATTATCATGACAGCAGGAGAGCGTACCTGGCTGGAATTTATTCAGGAGGGAAACTATGAGACTGCGGTGGAATCCATGTACATTGATATGATCCACCGGGAGAAGGCGCCTTATTGGGTGACTGTGGACAATGAACAGCTTCCCCATTTCCTGCACCGGAAAAAGTTCGAAGAGGCAGAGTGCGGCTGGTATTACAGCCAGCGGCTGAAATCTGTGCAGATCAAGTATAAAAACCCGAAGAAGGATTATAAGGTATTGGTTTCTTTTGAACAATTTGACCTGATAGGAATGTGAGATTACAGAAAGGGTATGAAATCATGAAAAAGATTGCAGCGATTATGATTGCACTGAGCATGGCAGTGATGCCTCTGTCGGGCTGTTCGCAGTCTGGCGCCGGCTCAAGTGCATCGGCTACGCCGGAAAACCCGATGGTATTGACGTTGGCTCATGGACTCAGCGAAACGCATACCGTACATATTGCCATGACAGAATTCGCGGAGCAGGTGGAAGAAAAGACCGGAGGGCGTATTCAGGTCAGAATTCTTCCCAATGGTCAGCTGGGTTCTGAAAATGAAAATATGGAGCAGCTGATGGCCGGCGTGATTTCCATGACGAAAGTTTCTGCACCGGGACTTGCCACCTATAACGAGTCCTACCATGCTTTTGGCTTGCCCTATGTCTTCGATGATACGGAAAATTTTTATCATGTGATGGATTCCTCCCAGATGCAGGATTTCTTTCTGTCGTCGGAAGCAGATGGTTTTGTGACACTTACATATTATACTTCCGGTGCCCGTTCCTTTTACACCAAAAATAAGGCGATCCGCAAGCCGGAGGATTTGAAGGGACTGAAAATCCGCGTGCAGGATATGAAGTCGCAAACTGATATGATGCAGGCTCTGGGGGGAATTCCGGTAGCCATGTCTTATGGAGATGTTTACACCTCTTTGCAGACAGGTATTATCGACGGTACTGAGAATAATGAGACTGCGCTGACAACCGGAAAGCATGGTGAAATCTGTAAGGTGTATTCCACGGATCAACATGCCATGATCCCGGACGTTATGGTGATGAGTGCTAAAGTGTGGGCAAATATCAGCCCGGAGGATCAGCAGATTATTCTGGAAGCGGCGCATGCCTCCACAGAGAGCCATAAAATTGCCTGGGATGCTGCTATTGACGAGGCGATTGCCGAGGCATCCGCCCAGATGAATGTGGAGTTTGTCAATGATGTAGACAAGGAGGCGTTTCGTGAGGCCACCAGCGGGATGATTGGAGAGTACTGTGAACAGTATCCCGGTGTTCAGAAACTGCTTGATATCATTGATTCCGTAGAATAAGGGGGAGGTTTCCAATGAGAGAATTATTTACTGTGGTAAAAAAAGTGATGACGAAGCTTCTCGCCGCCATTGCGACTATTCTGCTTTCTGTTATGACACTGCTGGTACTGTACCAGGTGTTCACAAGATATGTCCTCAATAGTCCGGCGGCTTTTACGGAGGAGCTGGTACGTTACTTCCTGATCTGGACCGGATTTGTGGGGGCGGCATACGCATTTATCACCAGAGAGCATATGTGCCTGGTGCTGGTTCGTGACAGCCTGAAGCCGGAAAGCCGCCGGATTCTGATGACAGTGATTGATGTCCTGATTTTGATTTTTGCTATTTTTGTTATTACCATTGGCGGTTTTAAGCTGGCTATGAGTGCGCAGAAAGTATTTTCTGCACTTCTGGGAATTCCCAGAAGCCTGGTGTATGCGATGGCGCCTGTCTCCGGTCTGTTTATCATCGTGGCACAGATTATCAATATCTATGAGGATGTGACAGGCATTACGATAGAAGGAGGGAATGAATCATGAGTATTGGAATGACAACCCTGGTCCTGTTTGCGGTATTTGCAATCCTGCTTTTTCTTGGCTGTCCGATTTCCGTGAGCATTGTGATCTCTTCAATTGTGACGGCGATCTCCTCCCTGTCCTGGGATCAGATTACCTTCATCACTATGCAGAAGATGAACAGTGGCGTGGAGAGCTTTTCCCTGCTGGCAATTCCTCTGTTCATCCTGGCCGGCAATATTATGAATAACGGCGGTATTGCCCGGAGACTGGTGAATTTTGCGAAACTGTTTGTGGGCTGGATCCCCGGTTCACTGGCACAGGCCAATGTGGTAGGCAATATGCTGTTCGGTGCGCTGTCCGGCTCCTCGGTGGCGGCGGCGTCCGCAATGGGCGGCTGCATTTACCCGATCCAGAAGGATGAAGGTTATGACCCGGCCTTTGCCACGGCAGTTAATATCGCTTCGGCACCGACCGGCCTTCTGATTCCTCCGACCAGTGCCTTTATCGTGTACTCAACTGTAGCAGGAGGCGTATCGATCTCCACGCTGTTTATGGCGGGCTATGTTCCCGGTATCCTGATGGGTCTGGGCTCTATGATAGTAGCTTTCTTTTATGCCAAAAAGCATAAATACCCGACTACCGGTATTCCAGCGGCGTCGGAATTTATCAAAGTTACTTTGGAGGCGCTTCCCAGCCTGCTGCTGATCGTCATTGTTATCGGAGGTATTGTAGGTGGCATTTTCACGGCAACTGAGGGTGCAGGCATCTGCGTTTTATACTGTCTGATTCTGTCACTTTGCTATAAGAGCCTGACAATGAAGTCTTTTATGAAGATATTGGTGGGCAGCGCATGTACCAGCGGCATCATCTTGTTTTTGATTTCAGCTTCTTCTGCAATGTCCTTTGTAATGGCCTACTCGGGAATTCCGGCGGCCATCAGTGCAGGAATTATGTCAATCTCTACAAACAAATACGTGGTATTTTTGCTGATGAATGTGATTTTAATGGTGGTCGGCATGTTTATGGATATCACGCCGGCAATCTTAATCTTCACGCCGATTTTCCTGCCGATTGCCCAAAGCCTCGGCATGTCAGATATCCAGTTTGGTGTGATGCTGATCTTTAATATGTGCCTGGGCAACATCACCCCACCGGTTGGCTCGGTTCTGTTCGTAGGCTGCGGTATCAGCAAGCTTCGGATCGAGGATGTAACAAAAATGCTGCTTCCGTATTTTGCGGTTCTGTTCCTGCTTCTATTGGCAGTAACCTATATTCCAGCCCTTTCCCTGGGGATTCCAGGGTTGATGGGATTGCTATAACGACTTTTTTGATTTTGGCAACAGAAAATTAACTTCTGTTTCTTCGCAATTGAGTTTACCTGATGACGATCCAGACAGAAGGACATTTTGGTGACATCAAAGAGAACGAGACGATCCTGTAATGAATTTTCAACTTTAAAAAGTTTGATTCTGCGGGATCGTCTCGTTTTCAATTGTCAGGGGCTAAAAATCGGTATTAACCGACAGCCTCATATTATATCAAAACTAAGGTTTTGCAAGGATTGACTCCAGCAACAAATGTGCTATTATAATGTTAGTTGTTAGTTAACAGCTAATATTAAGAAGGGAGAAATATCAATGGCTATATTAGCTGCCGACTAAGAAGAAAATCGGTAAGTGGATTAAACAACCAAGAGAAAAGAAGCAACCGCATCTCCAATGCCATTAAGTTAATTTTCTCAGAAGGTACGCCATGGAAAAAGGAGCGAGAAGCGGCGGGAAAGGGTCTGCTGCTTTTTCCGGTTTCGGGATCAAGAATTCCTAAAATCACTGATTTTTGCGGGAGCATGAAATGTGGAGCAATCCAAAACTATTAGAACAACTTCAGCCACCTCCTGAACTGCGTGAAAAGATGTTGCCCTTTTTTGCCAAAGCAAAAGGTACATCGCCGCCGGATATAAACGCAGAGCTCAGTAAAACCCCTAAACTCTGGGGCCTGATAAGACAACTAATTGCAGCAGACCCCTCGGAAGAACAGGTTATACAAATTGTAAAACTTATTTGTGCGGGGAGTCCCGCATCAAGAGGAACAACAAATGACATTGAATGAGCTTTTCAAAAATACTACATATGATGACACCCTATTTTCTGCTGAGGCTAAATCTGCGGTAGAATCTCGCATTTTCATGAAGACCATTCGTGGTGCAGAGACCCCGTATATTACTTGTGCGATCCGTGACAAGGAAATTAAGCTTACCCCTGAAGAAGCTGTTCGCCAGCTTTATATCTACAAGCTGATGAACGATTATGGGTATGCAGCCGGTCGGATTCAGTTGGAGACGCCTATTCACTTTGGACGTGAGGTAAAACGTGCAGACATTGCAATCATGGACAAGGATCGTCCTATGGTTCCCTATATCATTATCGAGCTTAAGAAACCCAAATTAACCGATGGTAAAGAGCAGCTGAAATCCTACTGCAACGCTACCGGTGCGCCCATTGGCGTTTGGACGAATGGTGAACAGATTTCTTGCTACAACCGAAAAGACCCCAATTTCTTCGAGGAAATCAGCGACATTCCCAAGGCTACGCAGAAGCTTTCCGATATCCTCAACGAAAATTTTACCTATGAAGACCTAAAACGCAAAGATAAAATCAGCACTCAAAAAAAGTCCCTCCGATCCTTGATTAAGGAGATGGAGGATGAAGTTCTGGCAAGTGCGGGCGTGGATTCTTTTGAAGAAATCTTTAAGCTCATATTTGCCAAGTTGTATGATGAGCTAATTTGCGCCAATGACCCTACTGCCTATCTGCAGTTCCGTAACAACGGCAATACCGATTTCGAATTGAAAGAAAAGATTCAGGGGCTGTTTGATGATGCGAAAAAGAAGTGGGAAGGCATCTTTACAGATGAAAGCAAAATTCTGCTGTCCCCTTCCCATCTTGCGGTTTGCGTAGCTTCTCTGCAGGACATTAAGCTTTTTAATAATAATCTCGATGTTGTAGATGATGCCTTTGAATACCTGATGAGCAAGGCTCAAAAAGGTGAAAAGGGCCAGTACTTTACCCCTCGATATGTCATCGATATGTGTGTAAAGATGATGAATCCTTCCACCAAGGATAAGATTATCGACACCGCCTGCGGCAGCGCTGGATTTACTGTCCATAGTATTTTCAAGGTTTGGAAAGATATCCGCAGAGAAAAGGGGCTTCCCGAAGGTGATGGCTTCACGGCTGCTGAACGTATCCCAGAGGAAACCAATTTTGTTAGAGACAATGTTTTTGCCATTGACTTTGATGAAAAAACTGTCCGTGTTGCCCGCACACTGAACCTGATCGCCGGTGACGGTCAGACTAATGTGCTACACCTGAATACACTGGACTATTCTCGCTGGGGTGAAACCACCAGACAGGAAGACTGGATTGATACCTACAACGAAGGATTTAAGAAACTGAAAAAGCTCCAGCCCGCTGGCGTCAAGGATTATAGCCAGTTCCAGTTTGATCTTGTAATGGCCAATCCTCCGTTCGCAGGTGATATCAAAGAAAATACGATCATTTCTCACTATGAGTTTGGCAAAAATAGTGCTGGAAAGTGGCAAAATAAGGTTGGCCGTGATGTGCTGTTCATTGAACGTAACTTGAACTTCCTGAAACCGGGGGGCCGTATGGCTATCGTTTTGCCGCAAGGACGTTTCAATAATTCCAGCGATAAATATATCCGTGAATTTATTGCTGAGCGCTGCCGTATCCTTGCCGTTGTCGGCTTGCATGGTAACGTGTTCAAGCCCCATACTGGAACCAAAACCTCGGTTCTGTTTGTACAAAAGTGGGACGATGAATTGTGCCCGAAGAAGGAAGATTATCCGATCTTCTTTGCCACTATGCAGAAGCAAAGCAAGGACAATTCTGGAGATAAGATTTATTTAGTTGATCCCGACACAGGATTACCTGCTTTGGATGAGCACAATCATATGATAGTCGATCACGATCTCTACCAGCTTTTGTACAAAAAGCAAGATGGAACCGTTGAGAAGCTTGCCGGCGGTATTGCAGAAGCATTTATTGAGTTTGCCAAGAAGGAAGGTTTAAGTTTTTTTCGATGAGCCCATCCGTTCAACCTTTCGACGAAGCCAAGTATAAGGCTTTGATGGATGGGCTGGATTTCCAAGAAATCAATAAGAGCGAATTAGAAAATAAATTTACTATTGGTGCGGAGTATTATGGAAAAAAATATGTAGAATCCGTTTCTGTAGTAAAACGACAGGAAAAAACTATCCCTCTTGGGCAAATGTGGATATTGGCGACGGATGGCGATCATGGTTCTCCTGACTATCAAGAAAGCGGTGTGCTATATCTCCTAAGTGAATGCGTTAAGGAGGGATATATAGAAAAAGCGAAGTGTAGATATATTACGGAAGCAAAGAATCGAGAGTTAAAACGATCCTGCTTACATCCTGGAGATATCGTGGTAACGAAAACCGGTGTGTACTTTGGTAAAAGCGCAGTCATACCAGAAAGCATACCTGAAGCGAACACGATTGCACATGTGGGCAAAATTACATTAAAACCGCAGTATAATTCGTATTACGTGTCCACATTTTTGAACTGCAAATATGGTTATTATCAGCTGAGAAGACGTGGCATAAAAGCTACACGTCCTGAAATTAAGCTTGTTGAATTCCCAGATATAATAGTTCCGGAGTTTAGCGACGGGCTATACTCTGCAATCGAATCAACTGTACGAACTGCTAATGGCCTTCATGATGAAGCTGACAATGCGGTCAACCAATCTGAACAGATGCTAATGCGGGTTTTGGGCATGCCACAAATTACTGATATGGCTGTTTCGATAAAAAACTTCTCCGAGAGCTTTATGAAAACAGGACGTCTTGATTCTGAATACTACCAGCCCAAATTTGATGCTCTTTTTGATACGATTAAGAAGTTCTCAAATAAGCGGCTGGGGGGAAACGATGGAATTGTTAGCATCAAAAAATCTATTGAACCAGGTAGTGACGTATACAAAGACGAGGGTATACCTTTTGTTCGAGTAAGCGATGTTTCCAAGTATGAAATTACACCACCGGAAATCCACCTTCCACATGATGTTGTTGAAAATGCAGAATCACTGTTTCCTAAGAAAAATACCATTCTCTTTTCAAAGGATGGTAGTGTAGGAATTGCATACAAGTTAGAGCGTGATGAAGACATTATTACATCTGGTGCCTTACTGCATCTGACAGTTAAGGATACAAGTGAAGTTCTTCCGGATTATTTGACGTTAGTACTTAATTCCCTTGTTGTTCAAATGCAAGCTGAGCGAGACTCTAACGGAGCTATTATCCAGCATTGGAAACCCTCCGAAATCGAAAATGTCATTATCCCTGTATTGGATATGGACAGGCAGAAAGAGCTCGCAGAAATGGTTCAGAAATCATTTGCGCTTCGCCGTCAATCTAAGAAGCTCCTTGAATATGCAAAGCAGGCTGTTGAGATGGCAATCGAACAGGGAGAAGATGTTGCACTGGCATGGATGAAAGGTAAGATGGAGTAGTGATATGCAGGTAGAAAGAAAATATGAGCAATGGAAAGAGATCACCGAGTCACTGAAATTCTACTTTGGTGTATCCGGCCAGTTCCGCACAACAAAGTATAACGAAAGCATTAAAAAAGAAATTATTGAAATTAAGCCCCAGGGCACTTCGTGATCGACAATTCGCTTTTGCTATAGATAGTAGACTCAGCTTTGGAGGAAAGCAGACCGCCATCTCCGCTTTCCTCCAAGGCGTACCATCTCGATATCCCCTATCCACTTTTCTTCTGCAAATTCTTCGTACGCCGCCTTTTTTCCCGATTACGCTGGGCTCTTTTTTTGCGTAAGTCTTCTTTGCGGCCCATGACCTTTTTAGCCTCATCCTCGCTCGTCAGCTTTAGAGTCTTGACCACGAATACCTGAGAATCATCAACGCGTTTCATGCGGACCTTTCCCTTTAAATATCCGTGTTCCGGACAGATGGCGAGGCCATAATAAATTTTCTGGTTGGGGGTAAACCATCGCACCTTTTTGCGAAGCATCCGCCCGCATTTATAGCATTTCATTTCTGCCACTGAGCGCTCTTTCATGGCATCCTCTTTTGAGGGAAATACCCGTGATACATATTTGGAATAGTCGGGGAAGATCATGCGGATTTCTTCTGCCTTACTGTCCGGAATTCGATAATAATCGATAGAGCAGTAAGGAAGCAGCAATTCTTCGCCTAATTCCTCCATCATTCGTGCAAAGACCTTGCCGGTGTAGTATGCATCGTCTAAAGCCCGGTGAAAGGGGCGATCCTCCAGAAGGCCCAGCTCTTCCACTGCTGAATCCAAAGACGGCTTTATGCCGTCTTTATAAAAAAGAGCATATAATTTTTGGACATCATAGTAAAATAATGGTTTAGGAAAAGGATTTTCAACCATAAAATACTTCATATTCCGCTGTAGCTCTGTCAGATCCATCGATCCCCAAGTGCAATAAATATAATCTTCTTTACACCAGTTCAAAAAATCTCTGGCGGCGATCCGGAAATCTTCTCCGTGGAACTTGAGTTCGCTCATATCCATATGTGTGACTTCGGAAATAGCGTAATGCATCTGAGTATAGACCTGAGGCCGAATCAGGCGATGAAACTCCCCGGTCATAGAATAGTTCTGTCCTAATCTTACAGCTCCGATCTCAATGATTTCAAAGGGAAAATCTTCTATGGAATCGGCTTTTCCATGGGCACTCTGATTCCATTCTAAGTCAAAAATAATATAGTTCCTCATAATATAGGGATTATATCATAAAGGCGAATGTTTGCATAGGGTAATATGAAGCAGCTTTTAGGTCAGACATCAACAAATTAAAGTTTATAAAAAAGGGGAGGGTTCTGCCCAATTTCATTCAGTTAATTTTCCCAGAAGGTACGCCATGGAAAAAGGAGCGGGAAGCGGCTGAAAAATGGTCTGCCGCTTTTTCCGGTTTCGGGATCAAGAATTCCTAAAAT
>CAJUPI010000011.1 GCA_910588125.1 uncultured Lachnospiraceae bacterium | reverse complement strand
TTGAAAAATATGGCTATTAAAAATGTCGATTTTTAATAGCCGTAGTAATATAAAAAGGCAATAGATGAATTAAATCTTGCGATAATATAGACACTATGATAAGATAAAAAACAATAGTAGATCAGCAATAGATGAATTACATGTATTTTTGTACATAAATCTTTTGAAGGAATTTTGCAAGGGGTCTTATAAAGGTTTAGGAAAATAAGAAACTTTCCATGAAGGAAGTGTGTGAGTATTTACATGTTAACAGAGATATTGTCAAGGATTAGATTAATAAAGAAGGCATGCTAGGCTAGCATATTAAAAAGGACGTTTATGGCGTTTCGATATCAATGAAATTGATGAATGGATGAAGAATAATGAATCAAAGAATTGCCACTAGGAGATGCATGCATTATGTTCAAAATCAAATGGGATGCTAAAAATAACGGAGTGATTTTATCAGAGTATATAGAAGAATATGAGGCAATTAAAGCGCCACGCCCGGTATATGTAGAAGAAATGAGAATGCTCGGGTTAAGTGAGATATTTGTTTTGCCAGAGGAAAATGTCCCTGTTTGTTGGGAAATAGATAAGAAGTATTTTTATTGTGGTGAACTGATTGCAGAAGCAAAAGAGGGAAATATTTACGAAGACCCGGATGTGATTGTGGATGAAAAAGACAAGGGAAAAATACTAAAACCTATTGACCTGGAAGCAGTATTATATAAAAATAAAAAGTCTCTGGAAGTAGCAGAAGATGAGGCTATGGACTTCATAAAACTAAAATATGAGAACTATCAAAAAAAGAAAAAGATAGCAGGATTTGTAGTAGCCTTTAGTGGAGGAAAGGATTCACAGGTTGTACTGGATTTGGTCAGCAGAGTGATACCTCATGAGAAATTCAAGGTGGTATTCACAAATACCGGGATGGAACTTCCCTGTACTATGGATTTGATGAAAACAACAGAAAAATATTATCAGAAAAAGTTTCCCGGATTTAAATTAGAACAGGCAAAGAGCGAAAAATCTGCATTAGACATGTGGAAAACCTACGGGCCGCCAAGCAGGTTCAACAGATGGTGCTGTTCGGTATTGAAAACCGCTTTATTTGGGAGAAAGATGAAAGAGTTGCTTCAGATAGAATCCCAGCCAAGGCTTGTGGTTTTTGAAGGTGTCCGGAATGACGAGAGTTCCAAACGTGCATCTTATAACCGGGTAGGGGAAGGTGTGAAGCATGTCAATCTTATTAACTGCAGGCCGATTATAAAATGGAATGTGACAGAAACTTACCTGTATCTGTATAAAAACAGAGTGCAGATAAATCCTGCCTATACTTTAGGGCTGACCAGAGTGGGATGTGGGGTTTGTCCATTTGCATCGGATTGGTCCGAATATGTCATAAGAAAAAGATATCCGCAGATTGCGGCAGATTATATCAGCGTAATAGAAGAAATGGCTAAAAATATTGGGATTACACCACAGGCAAAAATAGATGAGTATATTGCCAAAGGAAACTGGAAGAAAAATGCAGGAGGAAAGGGTCTTGCGCAGGATGCATCCAGAATGGATATTATCACTAAAGAACCTGATTTTGAGTGTATTGTTCAGAATCCAAAGGTCAATTGGGAAGTCTGGTTTTCTACGATTGGCGAGTATTTCCTGGAAAAGATTGATGTAAACCATGATAAGGGTGAATTAAAATTTGATGATGATATCGTTAAGTTTGATGTCTATTATGGTAACAATTCCATTCGGTTTAAAGCAGCAGGAACAACAAACAGGATTATGCTTATCAGCTATTTGACGAAAGCATTCACCAAGACAGCTTATTGTGAACTGTGTGGAGTATGTGAGATTGAATGTCCTACAGGAGCCCTGACAGTGCGGGATTCCTTGCAGCTTGACCGGTCAAGATGCATTCATTGTCATAATTGTTTTGGCATCAATACAAAAGGGTGTATCATTGCAACAAGAAGGATGGTTTATGAAGGAGGGAAAGCTGTGGGCGGAACTGCGACAAAGACATCTGGGATTGATAAATATTCAACATTTGGAATGAGAAATGAGTGGCTTGCCACATTTTTTGAACAGATGGATGATTGGTTTGAAGGACATGGGAATCTTGGACCCAAACAGATACCGGCAATGTTAAACTGGCTCAAAGAGGCAGAACTTGTGGAAAATAAAGAAAACAAGGTGACAGGATTGGCTAAATTACTGAGACCGGTCTATGATTCTAATCCGCTAGTTGTCTGGCAGATTATCTGGATTAACCTTTCCTTTAATTCCGCGATTGCGAGATGGTATGTAAATGCAGTTAAAAATGAGGCAACCTATTCTAAACAGGAGTTGGTGGAACTCCTCAAGGAAGAATACCCGGCCTTGAAAGGAAGTACATTAAAAAACCCTGTGGATGCTTTGGTAAATACATTCTGTAACTCGCCATTGGGCTCAACGGAGAGAGAGGATGACAGCAGCCTGCATATTGGCCTGATGGAAAAGAAGGGCAATCAGGTAAAAACTGTGTGCAAGCATGGAACATCCAAGATATCTTCTGTGGCAGTTGCTTATCTGCTTTATAAAAATGCAGAAATAAATCATGAATATGAACTTACGGTTTCGGATGTTTATGAGGAAAGATGTATGGGAGTCTGTAATGTTTTTAACATGGACAGTGAAAATTTTTTGAATGCATTAAGAGGGCTTACAAATCATGAAATTCTTTCCGCGGACTTACTTGGTGGTCTGGAAAATATACATCTGGCAGAGGAATTTACATCGTTGGATTTGTTAAGCAGGATGGTTAAGAAGATATGAAAATATGTATCAGTTGCAGCAGAAATTTAAAGAAGGATGAGATTGCCCTGAATAAAAAAATGCTGGGAAAAAATACAAAACAATTCCTTTGTCTGGATTGTTTGAGTGAATATTTAAATACCGATCAGGAGATACTTTTAGAAAAAATTGAGCAGTTTAAGGAAGAGGGCTGTACATTATTTTTGTAGGAGGGTATTATGAAGTACTCAGAGATTATTAATGTTGAAAAACACTTTAAATCAGCCTTTGATATTACGTCAGACAGGGGAGAGGCATGGAAAACTTTTATATCCAATGAGAGGTTTGAAGGTAATTTATCTCAAATAATCAACTGTTTTACATCACCAGTATTAAATAATCGGAAGTCTATCTGGATTCAGGGTACATATGGGACAGGGAAGAGCCATTCCTTGTCTGTTATCAAACATTTGCTTTGTGATGATTATTCTGATATAGAAGATTACATACCAAAAATTAACCGTAGTCAGTTAAGAGGCAGTATATCGGCATTCAGAAAAGAAAAAAGGGTGTTTCCTGTAGTACTGAAAGGCGTTTGTGGCATTACGGATGTGGCAGATCTTAATTATGTTATTCAGCAACAGGTTGCGGCTGCTCTGGGAGATATCAGGATTTCAACGAAGACAGATTTTGAATCTTTGTTAGACATTTTAAAGAAGGGACTATTGGATTCTTTTTTTGAAAACCTGCTCAAGGACAATATTGAATTGTACAGCTATGCAGCTAATAAGCAACAGTTGGTGAACCGGTTGGAAGAAAATGATACAAAAGTACTTCGGATTATTGCAGATGAAGTAAAAAAAGCCGGTCTGGGAGGATTCAGAACGCATAATATTATTGAATGGCTGACAGAAATTAAAAAAGAGTTAAAAGAAAGGGGTATTGCTGATTATTTGTTGCTGATGTGGGATGAATTTACATCCTTGCTGGATATCTCTGAGAGACGAAGCATTTTGAATGCGATACAGGATATTGCGGAACTTAGCTGTGCAGAAGTATCGAATAATACTGACACTCTGGGAGTTTATCTTCTTTTGGTAACACACAAGAAATTGGAGGCAACGGAGTCTTATAAGGAACTAAAGGAAGATGAACGGAACATGGCCAAGGCCAGATTCATTGAACTGGATTATGGGATGCAGCCGACTACTACCTTCCATATTCTTTCAGGAGCCCTGGAGCGTAAACAGCCGGATATTTTAAACGAATTGATACAAAAAAACTTTCTGGATGTGCCCAGTGTCAAGACGGTTGTTGAAAAGGTAGTTGACAGTGATGCAGCCAATGCGGCTGAAATCAAGGAAAAAATTATCAGTCTGTATCCTTTTCACCCCTATACTTCTTATCTGGCAACTTTTGTGTCAAGGGTGGTGGGAGAAGCAGAGAGAAGCATCTTTGAGTTTTTGAATGATAACGAGCGTGGGTTTAAAAAATTTATTGAGACCGATATTGAAGATAAGAATTTTTTAACACCAGACTATGTTTGGGATTTTTTCTATAAGGATTTTGAACAGAATGCTGCCGGGCATTTTGATGTGATTACAAATAAATTTAAGCTGTCAGGAGAGACTGTCTTAGGGCAGGGAGAAGATTATTATGCGGTTTTTAAGACCATTTTGCTGTTGAATGTATTATACCGTGTGACAACCACAGATGCAGATGAATCAGAGAAGAATATGGTAAATCCAAGGACAGATAATATCATTGCAGCATTTAGCGGCGTGCTGGATGAGAGGAAAGTGGTGTCTATCCTGGACTATATTGATGAAAATCAAATTCTTCACCGTAACCCGGATGGTATCTTCGAGATAGCATCTTCTTCACTTCCGCCTAAAAAAGTGTTTGATGAGAAGAAAAAGATTTATCCCTTTAAAGAGGATGTAAGTAAGATTATAGAAGAATATTCCATCAAATGTCTTGGCAAACTGAGAAATAATATTTCCAGAGAGATACCGCGGGAATTGGATGCCCAGGTTTTCTGGGGAGGGGAGAAAGAGCATCTTCTCAGGGGAAAATTGTCGGCAAAATTCAAGAAAAATTATACAGTTAATGTGGCTTTGATGGTGTATCGTGGAAGCACAAGAGAGTTAGATGACATTCTGGGAAGAAGGGAAACAGACCAGATAACCTCAAGAGATATGCTTCTTAAGCTTTCTGCGGAGGAAGAATTAAGGAACATTATATTTATTGGAATCAATACGGAATTGGGCAATAAGAGGTTTGAGGCATATCTTGACAGTCTTGCACAGGAGACGGTTGCCAGGGCCTTGCAGTTGGACGAAGAACGGATTGAAGGCGGAAAAAATGCGGAAAAGTGGATTTCCCAATGGATTGAGGAAATTATTAATTCCGGAATGGCTGATATTATATTCCGTGGAGATGCAATTCATGTTCCTTTTAATCAGTGTAATAAACATTTGAACAGAAAGTATGTAAAGGCGATTTTTAAACACGGGTTAGATGATCTCCCGGTACCAAATACAGCATGGAGGCATCAATTAAGTAAAAAAGCTGTAGAATTAGTGTTGTATTCGAGAACAAAGAGTGAACTGGAAAAGAATGCAACCAGTGCAGACAGTGCAGTAAATTCTTTGCTTACCAGTGGAAACCAGCTGCTTTTTAACGAAAATCTTGAACTTGTTTCCGATGACAGTAATATTCCTGTGGTTAAGATCTGTCAGGAAGTAAGGCGAATATTTGAGAAAAATAAAAATGAAACTTCCATAAATCTGGGGGACGAATTTCATTATATTGTCAGGCCGGAATTTGGGTATTACCAGAACCGGTTATTTATGGGTGCCCTGGGGCTTGCATTACGGCCTTATGTAGACAGGCTTTATACATCGGGAAATGGCCAAAAAATCGATAAGACGGTAATGAAGGAGGTAGTGGTCGCTATCTTCGAGTATTGGGAAAAGAATAAATTTAATGATAAGTTTGTGGTGCGTATGAGCACAGAAGAAGAACGTGACCTTACTGACAGGCTGAATATTGTTTTTGGAATTACAGATCAGGATGGATTGCTGGGGACAAAGTGGGCTATCCGTAAAAAGTTCCGGGAACAAAGTGAAGCACCTTTGTGGGCTCTGAAATATATTGGTGAGTGCTCCGAACCGTATAGAACATTTATTGATAAGATGTTTAAATTTTCCAAAAGTACGGATGATAATATTCAGCAAAGCTTTATTATAGAGTTGTTGGAGGGAATAAAGAAATTCAGTGTGGAACTCTCCTCTGCTATTGCCAGTGTAGAAAATGTACAGTGTTTAAACACCTATATCTTGAAAGAACTTGAGAAGATAGGAGAAAATGAGGATTCTTTGCAGAGTGTGTGGGAGCATCTAAAAGGCGCTATGTCAGGAGACATTGTTTTCTGGGAGGAGGATGATGTTCATGAACAGATATGGTATTGGAAAATAACAAAAGGAATATCCAAAGAGCCGGATCCAGATACTGACCCAGAGCCCAGACAACCAGATAACAGGCAGAATGAGGGTGGGAATTCTGATACCAATGGAATAATAGGCAAACCAGATTCAGGAAATAATGACGGGTCGCAATTAAGGATAAGAGCAAAAACGAAGCTGGAACAGTACAGGGCAGACAGTGAGAAGTTATATGCTGTTCTGACTGCACTGGCAGATAAATACACAGATATTTTGGGAGATATCGATAATCTGTTGTAGGACAGGGGGATGTTACATGGATATTACAGCTTTAGTGGAATTGATGAAAAGTGATTTAGCGCGAAACGGAACTTATGATCGATACCCTGTGCGTTTTTTTAGCATAAAATACGAAGGTGGAATATCCGATACGTTTATTCAGCTGCAAAGACAACTGAGAAACGTTGAGATTTATAACCTTACAGATTGTCTGCCCCATGAGGAGGGGTGGCTTAGCACAATTCAATTGATAAAGAAGATAAAAGAATTGGATGTAAGGAAAAGCTTTATTATTGTGGGATTTTCTGAATATGTAAGGTTTTTAGGGACAAATGATTTCGTTTCTCTGCTGCTTAGCCTTTTGGAAATCGAATATTTGGAAGGGAATCCTAAGAGAAGACTTTATTTTCCCTGTTTTGCACTTTACAGCCAAATCAAAAAGACGATACAATCCCATCACAGAAGGTTAAGAGAATATAATCCTCTGCTGAATGAAACAGATGTCGAAGACCTGCCGCGTATGTTCTTTGTGGATTCCAGGCTGAACATGGAAGATTATTCCAATGAAGTGACAAATTCAAAAGAATGGTTCGATATGTGGAAGAATCCGGACATTGATACAACGAAACCGATCCTGTGTACTTCAAAGGTTTTACTGAATTATTATAAGCAAGCCAGTCCGGACAATGTGTATAATATTCAGCAAATAGAAAACAGTCAAGAGATACTGAAATATATGTATTTGATCGATAATCTGCATGCCTATGAAAAGGATTCAGAGAGGTTTTACAACCAATTGATTACGCTTGTCAGAAATGGGAACGGAAAAACAATCGAAGATATTATATTGTCAGAAATCAATGCACAGAATGTTAATTCTGTCAATGTGTATAGTTTATGGAAAACCAATGATATGTTTAAACGCTGGCTGATTCAAAACTATGTTCTCATGAAGGCACCGAAAAATTCTTATCTTTACAGGGTGATGTCTTGTATAGAAGAATTATCGGAAAGAGAGTTATTAGAAAAAGTGTACGAATGCATATTTGATCTAAAAGATGTTGCCCTGTGCAAGGAGAGAGGACAGATTCTTGCATCAGCCAGGAAAATAGAACGGGATATTATCTTTTCTAACAGGATGACAGCCTATTATAATGCATTATTGGCAGGTACGATTCGGAGAAAAACTACTGTCGTTTTAGATGCGATTAGTTTTAATGAAGAAAATGAGGCCTTAGTGCAGAAAAAAGATACGCTAAGTGAAGTCCTGGGGGAGGAAATCGTTCCTTATCTGACCTGCTTTAGCGACTATGAGCGTCAGATGATTATCTGGCTTTACCGAATGAAATTCATGAAGAAAGATCGGATAAGAGAGATTTATCCAGAGTTTTGGTATTATTTAAATGATGAGGAAAGTAATGCAGAGCCAGAAGAGTATAGGGGAAAGTTTGAAGCATACTTTAAAAAATACAGAGATTTGCGGCTTGCGCAGGAGAATGGAGAAACATATAAAACCTCTCTTCTGGAATGGAACAGGGATGAAAACGTATTTTACAAATGGTATTTGGACAATCAAATAGACTATCCGGAAGTATTTCTGAAAAATAAAGGTTATAAAGGAACCGTTTATGTTTTAGATGGGGTTGGGGCAGAATTTATGGGATATCTCCTGAAAATACTGGAGGACCGGGGATACTCCGTAACATCTTCCTGTTATGGCAAATGTCATTTGCCATCAACGACCGATGTGGCTCAGAAATTTTATCCTTCGGAATATAAGTGGATGAATGATTATGATAAACAGGTGATTCATGGCAGTATTTATTACCCTGTAAAGAACCTTGAGAATGCATTGTCCATTATTGAGGCATTGGTGGACAGAATCATAGACGAGGAAGGGGATCATGATTTTGCAATAACGGCAGATCATGGGGCTACTGTGGGGCATAAAATCAAAAAGGAAGATAAGGAGTATGACTTCGACAAATCTGATCATGATGGAAGATGTTATCTGAACAAAGACAGGAAAGGAATCGATTCCAGTAACGATTATTTCCTGTATGATGATGAATTTGGATGTCAGTGGGTGATTGCCCTGAATCAACGGTCATTGTATAAGAACTCAAAATATGTGGTTCATGGGGGCGCAACACCAGAGGAGGTTCTTGTTCCGGTTATTGTTGTTCATAAGGGGAAACAAACCACAAGATATTATAGAGTGAGACCAGTAAATCTTAAAGTTGCAGGACGCAGCAGACAGATAGAAGTAAAAATCAATCCAGTACCAAAAGATGAAATTGTAATATTGAAGGCGAAAGATGGTACGAATGTGGAAATGGTTTTTCATAGTGATACGAATACATGGACAGGTGAATTAAAAAGAGCAATCGGACAGGATATAGAAATTGTGATAGATAAGCAAAGCTTCCCATTTAAGACTGTCCCGCCAATAAAGATGGGAGATGATTTATTCGATGACTGATATAGATAACAAAATCCGGGATATTTTCCCGGAGGAGTCAATTTTTAAGACACCGGCACGATATCATATGTTTGCCGGTGTCAATGTCCCTTCCTTTATCAAAGACTGGCTGATTAAACGATATTCCGATGAACAGGAAAATGTTGACAAGGAGGCTCTGTTTGCTTTCCTGGACAGGCATATTCCGGCAAAGGACAGTGATATCAAAAGCCGGCTGATCAAAGGAGAAACCATACAGATTCTGGTACGGGTGATTGTGGAGTCCGACCTGAAAACCGGAATTTTTAAATTTTCCATTCCGGATATAGGGATAAAAAGCAATGAAGGCCGGGTAAATGAGTATGTCATGAGATCCCAGAGAGAAGGGATGAAAGAGGGAGAAAACTGGGGAATTGTGACACTGGAATATGTCCGTCCGGAAAATGGTGATGTGGGCTATGCCGAGTTGGTAAAATTTAAACCGTTTAAGCCCTATACACCGGATATGGATTACTATTGTGAGGCAAGAAAAGAGTTCTCCATTACAGAATGGATTGATTTTATCATCCGATGTATGGAATATAATCCGGATTCTTCGCAGTTTGAATCCTACACACAGAAGCTTCTTTTTCTTTCCAGGCTTCTTGTGTTTTGTGAACCAAATTTAAATCTGATAGAACTGGCGCCAAAGGGAACCGGTAAATCGTATATTTTTAACAATCTGTCAAAATATGGGTGGATGATCAGTGGAGGGAAAGTCACCAGGGCAAAGTTGTTTTATGACCTGGCGTCCAACAAGCCCGGGATTATTCCCAACTATGAGTTTGTATCCATGGATGAAATTAAGACGATTGTATTTGGGAACCAGGAGGAACTGCAGGGGGCATTAAAGGGATATCTGGAGAATGGCTCCTTTACCATGGGACAGGCAAAGCAGACATCTACAGCCGGGTTGATTCTCCTGGGAAATATTGAACTGAATAATCACAGAATGCCTGTGAATAAGCGATATTTTCAGGAACTTCCGGAAGTGTTCCATGATACAGCCCTGTTAGACCGGTTTCATGGCATGATTGAGGGATGGTATCTTCCAAGAATTACGGAGGATTTAAAGCTGGAGGGGTATTCTTTAAATGTGGAATATTTTTCTGAGTTGTTGTCCATGCAGAGGAAAATGTCAAAATATGCATCCATTGTTACCGATATGTTGGAGATTCCCAAGAGTGCAGATACCAGAGATACAACAGCTATTATCCGGCTGGCAACGGCGTATATGAAGATTCTTTTTCCCCATGTCAGGTCAATGAGTGATATAACCAGAGATGAATTTGAAACTTATTGCTTTAAGCCTGCATTTGAGAAGCGCAAAATCGTCCGGACACAGCTTTCTATTGCAGACATGGAATATAGTTCCAAGATGCCAAATATCAGAGTGAGGAAGTTTTAGATGATAGATTTTGATACAGAATTGAATGAGATGGTTGCTGACAAAAATCTGATGAATAGCTACAAATTATATTTTCTCAAAGTTCTGATCATAAATGTCTCTAAGGATAAGAGAAGATTTGGTTTTTATGAGATGGCATGCTGGATGTGTGTATATTCTTTTGCAGATGTGTGTGCTTTGGGCAGGCGGATTCGTTCTCTTGATAAACTGTACGATGTGGCAGTGCTTGCGATAGAAAAAGAGGATTTGATGCAGTCATCCAGAATTTCAGAAGTGTATGATGCGGTATCAGAAACCAGGGATAAAGAATTAAGAAGGCTGATAGCATCTCTGTGCAACTATGTACCTTATCGGCTGTTGGCTTATCAGTGGCCGCAGGAATTAAAAGGGAAGACAGATCCGCAAAAGAATCAGAGGATAGAGGAACTGTCATGTAGTGAGAATCAGTGCTTCTATTCTGTGTATTCCCAGTTTCAGGAGGATAAAGGGATTGAGGTGAACTTAGAATGGGCCGCCTATATTACGGTGAACAGAAGGAGATTAATTCCCTGGATTGATCAAAAAATAGATATTTTTGTGAGGAAGGGATGATAAAAAATGGTTTATGCAGATCATGCAGCGACTACCCCATTAGACAGGGATGCCTTTGAGGCCATGTGTCCGTTTTTGTTAGAGGATTATGGAAATGCTTCCCAGCCTTATTCTTTTTCCATAGCCAGCAGAAAGGCGCTGAAGCAGGCTCGGATGACAGTTGCAAGTTGTATAAAAGCCCTGCCAGAGGAAATTTACTTTACCTCTGGAGGGACAGAAAGTGATAACTGGGCAGTCAAAGGGATTATGATGGGAAAGAAGGGTTCCCTGATTACCTCTCAGATAGAACACCATGCGGTGTTACATGCCTGTAATGCCATGGAAGGGTTAGGGATACAGGTTGAGTGTTTACCGGTGGACAGAAATTGTGTGGTGCAGCCCAGGGTATTGGAAAATAGGATTACACAGGATACAGGACTTGTATCCATTATGATGGTGAATAATGAAGTGGGAAGTATACAGCCTATTGAGAGATTGAGCAGGATTGCCCATGAAAATGGTGCATGGTTCCACACAGACGCAGTACAGGCAGTGGGACATATGGAGATTGATGTGAACCATTTAGGAATCGATATGTTGTCAGCGTCAGCACATAAGTTTAATGGGCCGAAAGGAATCGGATTTTTATATGTCCGGAAGGGGACACGGATACAGCCTTATGCTGATGGGGGGGCACAGGAGGCTGGATTGAGGGCGGGGACAGAAAATGTGGCTGCCATTGTGGCGATGGCTGTTGCATTGAAAAAAAATTGTGATCATATGCGGGAAAACCAGATAAAAATGCGTAAGCTAGAGCAGATTTTGGAAGATATATTGAGGAAGGAAAAGATCAATTATATCCGAAATGGAAATCTGGGGATTCCCGGGAATATAAGCTTATCTATCAGAGGGGCAGAGGGAGAAGTGCTGCTGCATCGTCTTGACTTGAAAAAAATCTATATTTCTACTGGTTCAGCCTGTAATTCAAGAAATACAGAAATTTCCCATGTCATAAAAGCAATGAAGGTGCCGGAAGATTATGCAGAAGGAACCATACGTATATCCTTTGGTACAGAGAATACAGAAGAAGATGCAGTTGAAGTTGCCAGGGCGTTGGTGGAAATAATGAATGGGACGAAATGACAATGGATTATTATTTTGTGAATTAGGAAGGAAAGGATATTTTATGAAAGCTAAGAACATGTATATTGACATAGAGAAAGAAATAATCAGGAAAGCTCAATATTTTGACAATGGTGGTGTGGATGACAATTATGATGTGAAGGAAGATGACTTTCCAGAAGATGAAATAGATGAGAATATAATAGGAGATGTATTGAGAACTTCCATTAACAGTAGTATGACAGGCTTACAGTTGGAATCTATCATTAGTTCCTTGAAGTCGGGATATTTTGTTATTCCAGGTTTTCAAAGAAAGTTCATATGGACAAAAAACCAGGTGGCATCATTGGCTCTTTCGATTATTAAGGGAATACCAGTACCGCCGTTATATGTCTATGTGGACAATAAGACAATGAAGCAGGTTATCTTAGATGGACAGCAGCGGGTTACTGCAATATTTTTATATTTTTATGGTCTTTTCTTTGTCAGTGAACACAGACATCAGAAGTTGAATTTTAAAGATGTTGCAAATATAAAGGAGAGGATCGACACGATTGACAGCTTTATAGAGGAATATAATGCAGATTACGGGAATCAAAAGCCTAAAAAAATAAAAGATGAAATAAAAGGATTACGGGAAGAGCGAAAGGAACTACTTGCAGATCTTAGGGAAAAATATGGATTAATTGAAACCAAATTCATGGTTCCTAAAGGAAATAAAGAAAAGACAGATATTTCGTTTTCTCTGTTTGATGATAATGCCAAGGAATATTTAAAACGAAGGGATTTTCAGATAGCTGTTGTCAGGTGCGATAAAAACCATCCCCAAAAGGTATTTGTAAATATTTTTAAAGTATTGAATACAGGTGGAAAAATCTTGGGCACACAAGAAATACGGAATGGAATTTACTGGGAAACGTTGTTATACAAAAGGTTGTTTGAGGTGAATGAAGAAAGCGAGAATTGGAGAAAAATATATGGAAATATAAGCCAGTTTTCTAAGGATGTAGAGATTTTATTAAAAATGTTGTCACTAAACCATTATACTATTCAGGAAAATGAAAACGTCGTGACACAATATGAAGGAACATTTAATTGGACTAATATTATGGAAGGATACTCAGAAAAATGCATCGGGTTTTCTGCTGACCAGATAGAAGGAGAAATTCAGTTGTTGTTGAAATATCTGAGAATGTTAGATTTTGACGATGATACAAAAAAATGCAATAAGGCAGTTTTTGAGGCGGTTTTTGTTGCTTTTTGTAAATTGGGCTTGTTAAACGGAAAAGATAATGATATACGGTTAAAACTTTCCTGGATTATCGGACTGGAAGAAAATACAGACATTTTTGAACATGTTTTGTCAAATAAAACAAGTGTGGAGACGCGCCTGACCCGTACTTTCAATGAGGTGAAGAAGGAATATGCAAAATATTTATGACAGTGCCAAAAAGCTATATTATGATGTAATAGATGAAAGAAATTTTTATCAACATCGAAATCTTATTATCACAGGAAGCAATGCCATTGGTAAAACGCAATTAATTAAAGATACTTTAAAGAAATCTTTATCAGAGGCTCCAACAGCTTTTTATTACATTGATCCGAAAAATAGAATTATGAAAAGCGGAAATAATAATGCACCTGCAAAGAAATTGTCTGAAATGTCAACATCAGAAATTCTGGAGCATCGCTTATTGGATGGGGTGTTTACGGTTTTGGATGAATTTACCCAGCAGAATTTAGGGTGTGCAGTGGCATATGATGAATTATCTCATAACGTAGAGAAATATGATGCAATGTATCAAGAGTTTTTTGATATTTCCGTAGGAGAGGACACGATTCCTAACGATATTTTGCCTCTGAAAATTGTGTTGGTAAATGGAAAAACCCGTCTGGAAAATATCTCAAACAGTGAAGCTTCAAAGATGCGTATATTAATGGAGGTGGATTATGCAGTAAACAGTGGAGTTAAGGCTATTATAATCGATGAATTTGATGCTTATTTTTCAGAGGAATCCATCCTGGATTTCATGAATAAGTTGAGTGAACATTATCCGCATACTCGATTTATTTATGTAATTCATACCTTGTCTGTGCTTGTCAATATAGAAGATACAGATATCGCAGTGATAAGCGATATTGATTATGAAGATGTCAGAGAAAAGGTGGTGAATTTTTTTGACGCTGATAATATAGAGGAAATTGGTCAGATTGAGAAGATTCGGAATATGATGGTCAATATGCAGCGTAAGGATGAAACCTGGTGGGAAGAATGTGTGGCTATGATAGTTGACGGAAAACAGCTGAATGGTGAACAGGTACAAAGAATACGAGCGGCTGAACGATCAAAATTGAAACCAAGAGAAAAAATACTGTATGATTTTATAGTGAGGAATATTGAGAAAAATGAAGGTTTGTTTACCAGAAAAATTTGATGTGGTATACCCAAAAGAAAATAAAGCTTATTATGCAAATGCAAATTTAAAGATTCTCCGAAAGATACTTTCTTTGGCATCTGATTCCTATTGTATGTATTGTGGCACTTCGCTGAAAATCGATGGAAAAGAGAGTTTTCATTTGGAACATTCGGTTGATAAAGAAGGAAATTATAATCAGCCTAAAAAGGATACGATGTTGAGAAATTGCAAATTTAATTTTGCAGCTGCTTGTGCAAAATGTAATTTAGTGTATAAAAAAAGAATTGAAAAGATTGATTTTAGCAAGTATATGTGTGCAGACAAATGTCCGAAAGAATGCGATGAAATATGTGATACATACCAGGAGATGAGGGAGGATTACTGCAAATTTAACTCCATTATTTTGCAGCCAATCGGATATAAAAAGGATAATATTCAATACAAGATTCGATATAATTTGTTAAGGCATGTTTATGAAGCTGATATAGACGATATGAATTCGGAAGCAATGTTTTTTATTGAACATCATATTTTGCGTTTCCACCTAAACAGAGAAAATTTTTCCAATAGTATTATTAATATATGTGTGGAGATTAATGATTTATTTGAAAAAGGAATGACGGATACCAGAAATTTGCTTGAATATGAAGTACAAAAGCGGCACGAAAATGTGATAGGGAAAGGATTTGCGCAGTTTTTGAATTATTGGTTTATAGAAAAGAAGGTGGAGGAATTAATTGAATTTTGTAAATTATTAGTAGTTTTAGGAGCGATTATTTAATTGGTTCTGAATTTATTCATAGGTATTTTAAAGATTTAGTGAAAGAGTATAATTATAAATACATTATTCAAATAAATTTATAACCAGGATGAATCAGCCGCTGATTTTATAATTAATATATGGTATTGGAAGGTAAAAAGTTTGAATAGAATTGGGAAGAGATAAAGTGAAACCGCAAGAATCAAGAAAACAATCATCTTCTGATTTGCTATACTATCTCAACAAAAGCAAAGGAGAAAATGCAGATGAAAAGTCATGATATTGATAACATAGTAGCCATTGTTGCATACATCAAAGGCCATTTGCAGGAAAATCTGGATTTAGACAAGGTTGCTGCCGGGATTCATTATTCGCAATTCCATCTGCACCGTATGTTTGCTCAGATCACCGGTATCACGATTCATGATTATATCCGGTGGAGAAAGCTGACGGAGGCGGAGAGGAGTTTGGCGTTTTCCAAGAAGCCGATTTTAGAGATTGCGCTGGCGGCGGGGTATGAGGGCCAGCAGGCATTTACGGGAATTTTTAAGTCCATGTATAAACGGACACCAATAGAATATAAAAGAAATCAGAAGTTTTATCCCCTCCAGCTAGCTTTTGGCCTGAACAGGAATCCTTTGGTTTCCAGTGACAGGTTGGGGGGAGATTTCTTATGTGGCTCTGGCGGATATTCCAGCGTGGATGGATTTTGTTTTGCAGGTGATTGATGGGTTTTCGGGATTTTGTGAGGAGCAGTATCGGGAGCGGCTGAAGATTTACATAAAAGATAAGCAGGCATTGATTATGCGCGACGAAAATGCGATCATAGGTGCGGCGGTCTTTTCTCTCCAGGATGGGAGCATTGATTTTTTGGGGTGCATCCTCAGTATCGTTATTGTGGGGGTGCCAGGGCTTTGATTGGCTTTATGATGGAGAATGTGTTTGCGGGTGATGAGCATGAGATCAGTATCACGACCTTTCGTGAGGGGGATCGGGCGGATACCGGGCAGCGTGCAGAGTATAAGGGGTTTGGATTTGTGGAAACGGAGCTTTTGACTTAGTTTGGGTATCCTGCGCAGAAGATGGTCTGGCAAAGAGGGAAGGAGGGGCGGGGAGCTGCCGGAAAGCGGATGGTCTTAAACAGAGGGCTGTCGGAAACTACCGATACTAGCCCTTGCATGAATCAGAATATCTTAGATCAGGAATGGACAGCCATATCTTTGCTGAGATTTGCCTTTTCCACCATTGTGATGATGATATTTATGGGGCTTTATACAATTGTGGATACTATCTTTGTGGCACAACTGGTCAGCACGGACGCCCTTTCTGCAATCAACATCGCCTGTCCGATCATTAATTTTACGGTTGGCCTGGGAACGATGGTTGCGACGGGAGGGAATGCCCTGGTTTCCCGCAAAATGGGAGCGGGGGCGTGTCAGGAGGCGAGAGAGGACTTTACCTTGTCGGTTATTTTCGGGTTACCCATAGGAGTGGCGCTTGTGTGGCAGGATTTTTTTGATGGAGGAAATTATTGTTTTTCTGGGCGCCAGTGACCGGCTTTTTGCTTATTGCAGGGACTATCTGCCAGTGCTTGTTTTATTTATTCCGGCGAATGTTTTGCAGACGTTATTTGCTAATTTGTTAATAACGGCCGGCAGGCCGGGATTGGGGCTTTTGCTGTCAGTTCTGGCCGGGGTGGCAAACATTTTGTTTAACTATGTTTTTATTGCGATCTGCGGTATGGGAATCCGGGGAGCGGCATGGGGAACGGGACTCGGGTATCTGATTCCGGCGGCTGCAGGCCTGGTTTTTTATGGGTAAAAAAGGGATTATTTTCTTTGTCCGGCTGTCAGGAAAGCACAATATGGCAGTGGCAGCGCAGGTTTTGGAGCGGTTGCAGATAGTGGCGGAAAGCTGTCTGAATGGCTCCTCGGAAATGGTAAGTCAGTTGGTGGCAGTACTGACCACCTATCTGTTTAATACCACTATTGCTGAAGCTGGTGGGAGAAGACGGGGTTGCTGCCATTACCATTATCATCTATTCTCAATTTCTGTTGAATACTTTGTTTTGGGTTACTTTATAGAGATAGCTCCGGTGATTGGTTTTCATTATGGGAGCGGAAATCACAAGTGGAAAAGAAAGGTGCTTGGTATCAGCATGAAATTCCCTATTACAGCATCCCTGATGATGTTTGCATTTTCATTGGTGGGAGGTCCGCATATTGCCGGGATGTTTGCGGACATTTGGCCTGCTGGCCAGTGGCATTCTGCTGCTTCCGCGGTTGTGGGGACTCACAGGAGTCTGGCTGGCAGTTCCATTAGCGGAAGGGATTATGTTTGTGGTTTCGCTGGGGGTGCCTGGTGAAGAAGAGACTTCTTTCAAACGCTTTCTAAGCTTTATTATTTTCTAATAAAACTGTTGTTGAGGCTTTTCGCAAAAGTGAAGATGTGTCTGGAAATATGTGATTTTGTAGCGGAAAAAAGTGTTTCAGGAATAGCTTTTCCCGGCGGCATGTTCAGAAAAGCCGGATGGTTCACATACACACAGTCTGATCTTAACAGACAAAGTCCGTCAAAATCAGACTGTGTGTACGTGAACCGTCCGAACACAGGATAAGAGAAATGGAGGGGGACTTATTTTGCAACATCCTCTTTGACTTTGCAACACCCTCATGTCAGGGCAATAAAACGTTTAATGTAGAGTCTGTTGCGTCATAATGAGAGATCGCTTTCTTAATGATTGGCATCTCGGTAAATTTGGTAGATATGTGTTTCATCCAGGACTTTAAAAGTTCCGATGGTTCTGCTCCTCTGGAAAGAGCAGCGATAAGCCAGATCGCGGAGCACTTCATCGTCCTGGATCCCGATATTGGGATTTTCCCCAAAGCAGACCGGCATACCAAGTTCGGAAAAATATGTTACCGTAGCCTGGATTCCGGCCAGGGCAAGAGCATTTTCATCCTCGCCCTTAAGTCCCCAGACATTCCTGGCAAAACGTGCAAAGCGGGCGGGCTTTGCCGGATAGACAGCCAGAGCCCAGGACTGCCAAACAGTAGAAAGAGAAGCACCGTGGGCGGTGCCGAACATGGCGGACAATTCATGGCCGAGCTGATGAACGGCGAAGTCTCCGGGGCCGCCAAGTCCGGTCAGGCCGTTGTGGGAAAGCGAGCCGGCCCACATCAGTTCGCTCATGGCATCATAATTGTGGGAGTCTCGGATAGCGATGCGTCCTTTAGCAATTACTGTGCGCAAAAGCGCCTCGGCAATCGCATCGGTCAGCTCATTGTCAACCGGATTGAAATAACGGTCAAGAGTATGCATCATGATATCGGTTACGCCGCAGGCCACCTGATAGAGGGGAAGTGTATAAGTTAGCTCTGGATTCATAATGGCGAACCGGGGGCGGTTTAAGTCAGAGCTGAGGCCCCGCTTGCTGCCGGTGGCGGCATTGGTGAGGACGGAAGAGTTGCTGGTTTCGCTGCCAGCGGCCGGTATGGTGAGGATCGCTCCGACCGGCAGGGCATGGACGGGGGTTTCTTTGCGACACCAGAAGTCCCAGACATCCGTCTTTGGGTTAGCGCTGCCGATGGCAATGGCTTTGGCGGTATCGATAGCAGAGCCGCCGCCGATTCCGAGGATAAAATCTGCGGAAAAATCAAGCGCCAGCCGTACACCATCCCGGACATGTTCAAGAGTAGGATTAGGCATTGCGCCGCCGAATTCTTCACAGAACAGCCCGTCTGTTTCGAGAATCTGGCGGACCTGTTTTAAGAGGCCGCTGCGGACGATGCTGCCACTTCCATAGACGAGCAGAATGCGGCTGCCGCCATATTTGCGGACATATCCGGCCGCCTGCTCCTGGGCATCTTTACCAAAAACAACCTCCGTAGGACACAAATAAGTAAATGCTTGCATAATTGTTCCCTCCTATGTATGAAAACTTCATGAAAATTTCTATTTTCATTGTGATAAGAGTAGTATAACATAAATCAAAACAAGCCGCCAGTGCGAAATACTGCCGGGAAGGAAGGGGAGAAAGAGGCAAAAGAGGCGAAAGAGGTGGGAAAAGCAGCAGACCATTCCGGACGCTTCCCGCTCCTGTTTCCATGACGTACCTTCTGAGAAAATTAACTTAATGATATTGCTTTCTGTCTCTTTCTTCTCTTTCTTCTATACACTTCTATACACCTTTATAATAAAACAGCTCGCAGCAATACGGTAAACACAGCAAAAGCTATTGTTGGCAAAAAGTCCGCTTTGTGGTAAGCTTGTAGAACAGCTTTTATCAACATATCAGATAAGGACGGGAGAATTTGAGCAAAAAATATAGAAAAATTAAATTGGTATTGCGTTATTTCCATGGATCAAAGCGTTATTTTTTATGTGCCATAGCCGCATCTTTAGCGACTACGATATTAAATGCCGCGACACCGCAGATTTTTCGCTTCAGCATCGATGAAGTGTTGGGTGGGAGCGGATATCAGTATTTGGAGGAAAACCTCTGGCTTTTAGCGCTCGTGATTGTAGGGGTGGCAGTGCTGTCAGGGGTGTCGATGTTTGTGAGCCGCACCTGCACGGCACGGGCGGGCGAGAATTTTGCAAAAAATATGAGGGATTCTCTGTTTGCCCATGTACAGAGACTGCCGATGAGCTGGCATGACAAAAATCAGACCGGGGATATCATCCAGCGGTGCACTTCTGATGTGGAGGTAATCCGGAATTTTGTGGTCACGCAGCTTTTGGAGGTGTTTCGCACGGTTTTTCTGATCGGGATTTCTTTTGCTATGATGTTTTCGATGAATCATAAGCTGGCGCTGGTAGTGCTGCTTTTTGTGCCGGTGGTAGCGGGATATTCGTCTGTTTTTTACCGTTTGATTGCGAAACGGTTTACAAAGGCGGATGAGGCGGAAGGAGAGCTGTCCACGGTGGTGCAGGAGAATGCCACCGGAGTGCGGGTGGTGCGCGCCTTTGGGCGGGAACGGTTTGAACTGGAACGCTTTCGAGAAAAAAATGAAGCCTTTGCCAGCATGTGGATTCATCTGGGAACGCTGTCCGGGCTTTACTGGGGAGTCGGGGATCTGATTACTGGTTTGCAGGTAGTGGCAGTGGTGGTGCTGGGAGCGGCAACAGCCGTTCATGGAGAGATGAGCGTAGGGGAATTTGTGGCTTTTGCCTCCTATAATACGGTGCTGGTGTGGCCGGTTCGCGGATTGGGGCGAATTCTTTCGGACATGAGTAAGGCGGGAGTGTCCTTTGAGCGAGTGGATTATATTATCCAGGGAGAGGAAGAGGAGTATCGGGATAAAGAGCTGGAAAAAAAGGAGCTTCCACAGAGCATGGATATCACATTTTCACAGGTCTCTTTTGGCTATGGACAGGGCGAGAAGGTACTGGATCATCTTTCTTTCGTGATTCCCCAGGGACAGACGTTTGGCATTTTGGGCGGCACGGGAAGCGGGAAGAGTACGATTGTGCAGCTTTTGACCCGGCTTTATGAACTGGATGGCGGAAGGGAAGAGGCAGCAAAGATGTGGTCGGGACGCATTGCCATCGGCGGCGCAGACATTTGCGAGCTTCCGTTGGAATGGCTGCGCCGGAATGTGGGAATGGTGCTTCAGGAACCATTTTTATATTCCCGGACGATTCGGGAAAACATAGCGGTTGCCGCGCCGGAAGCCACGATGGAGGAGATCCGGCAGGCGGCCCGCATTGCCTGTGTCGATGAGGCGATTATGAGCTTTGCCGACGGCTATGACACTCTGGTGGGGGAACGGGGAGTGACGTTATCCGGCGGCCAGCGGCAGCGGGTAGCGATCGCGCGGATGCTTTTGCAGAAGGCGCCGATTATGATTTTTGACGATTCTCTGTCAGCGGTGGATTCGGAAACGGACTTCCGGATCCGCATGGCTTTGAAGGAACGGATGAAGGGGGCTACAGTGATTCTGATTTCTCATCGGATTACCACATTGATGGGAGCGGATCAGATTCTGGTGCTGAACCGGGGACGGGCAGAAGAGCTGGGGACTCATGAACAATTGATTGGCAGGCAGGGGATTTACCGGCAGATTTACGAGCTTCAGATGAGCGGAGACGACAGAAAGCAGATACAAGATAACGGATACGCCAAAGTGAGAGAGGAGGTGCCAAATGGCAGCATATGAGGAACAGGAATATAAAAAACCTTTCAGCTTTCGGGTCTGGGCAAAAATGCTGCCTTTTTTCAAGCCTTATCGCCGGTTTTTTGTCATTACCATGGGGCTGAATGTTTTTCTGGCAGCCGTGGATGTGCTGACTCCGCTATTCCAGAGCTATGCCATCGATCATTTTATTATGCAGAATACGCTGGATGGACTGCAGCCCTTTGCGGCGGCTTATGTGCTGATGATTGTGGCACAAACGGTGAGTGTGTATTTTTCCGTACATGCTGCGACAACAATCGAGATGAATGTAGGGAGAGATCTAAAATGGGCCCAATTTGAACATTTACAGACATTGTCCTTTCCCTATTATAATACAACACCGGTGGGGTATATCCATGCCCGTGTGATGAGTGATACCCTGCGGATTGCATCTATGATTGCCTGGGGGCTGGTGGATATGTTCTGGGCGTTCATCTATGTGGCCAGTGTGTTTGTTATCATGTTCTTGCTGGATGGAGGGCTGGCCCGGATCCTGCTGATGATTATACCGGGGATTGCCCTGCTGACCCTTTATTTCCAGAATAAGATCCTGCATTGGAACCGCAAGGTACGCAAGATAAATTCTCAGATAACCAGCGCTTATAACGAGGGGATCACAGGAGTAAGGACATCCAAGACAATGGGAATCGAGCCGGACAATGACCGGGAGTTTTTCCGCCGGACATCAGAGATGCACCGCGCAGCCAGCCGTTCGGCAAAGCTGAATGCGATCTATATTCCGCTCATTCTCCTTTGCAGCTCGGTGGCTTCGGCAGTTGTACTGGCCAGAGGCGGCAATTTAGTCAGGGAGCAGCTGATGCAGTTGGGGACACTGTCCGTATTTTTGTCTTATGCCGTGATCTTGTTTGAGCCGGTCCAACAGCTGGCGAGATTGCTTTCCGAGCTGATATCCTGCCAGGCCAATATCGAGCGGGTCATGGATCTGCTGGAACAAAAGCCCGATGTGGTGGATGAAGAAGCGGTGATTGCCCGGTATGGAGATGCTTTCTATGCCAGAAAAGAGAATTGGGAACGGATTCAGGGAGATATCGTGTTTGAAGATGTGTCATTTCGTTACCCGGACGGCAAGGACTATGTACTGGAGCACTTTGATTTACATGTGCCGGCGGGGATGAATGTGGCGATTGTGGGGGAAACCGGCGCGGGAAAATCGACGCTGGTGAATCTTTTAGGACGGTTTTTTGAACCTACGGAGGGAAGAATCCTGATAGATGGCCGGGATTACCGTGAGCGTTCTCAATTATGGCTGCACAGCCAGATCGGTTATGTATTGCAGAGCCCTCATCTGTTTTCCGGAACTTTAAGGGAGAATATTCGCTATGGCCGTCTCGATGCCACGGACAGAGAAGTGGAGGAAGCGGCCGGAGAGGTGTCGGCCGATGTGGTGGCCGCGAAGCTGGAGCATGGCTATGAGAGCAATGTGGGAGAAAGCGGCGGCCGTCTTTCCGTGGGGGAGAAACAGCTGATCTCATTTGCCCGGGCGATTCTGGCAAACCCGGCAATCTTTGTGCTGGATGAGGCAACTTCCTCAATTGACACGCAGACGGAGCAGTTGATCCAGAAGGCGATCCGCCGTCTTTTAAAAGGCCATACCTCTTTTGTGATTGCTCACCGGCTGTCGACGATCCGCCAGTCGGATCTGATATTGGTGGTAAAGGATGGGAAAATCATAGAACGTGGAAATCACAAAGAACTGCTGGCGAAAAAGGGATATTACTATGAGTTGTATTCCCGGCAGTTTGAAGAGGAATCGGCTATGCATGTGTTTGCAGGGAGGTAAGGCGCTTCCAGGGATGAGGGCGTTGGCACTGCTGATGATAAATCCCAGGATCGGGTGCAATGTTATTAAGTTTATCTTTGAGAATGCTCAGCCATGGAAAAAGGAGCGGGAAGCAGCCAACCATTTCCCGCCTCTTCCCGCCCCTTTTTCCATGGTGTTACCTTCTGAGAAAATCAACGAAATGACATTGGGGATCGGGTAACTTCATTTTAGCTTTTTTAATGACGCGGATGCTCCCGGACCTTATTGCAGGCTTTGATAAGCTCAGTCAGCATGTAGATTTTATATTTGCTTTCGTAGTAGCCGAGAATCGGGGATACCGAATCTTTTCCTGCCACCACGTACTTGGCCGGAAGGCCGGTCAGCACCAGGGCACAGACGTCAGCGAGGCAGCGATCGCATTTACATACTCCGTATTGATCCAGATAGCTGTCCAGATCTTGACGAAGCAGCAAAAGCTCCATCACGTTGACAAAGTGATAATCATCCTGGTTCAGACGCTCATGAAGCTTGCTCTTGGGCATGATGCTGGGAAGGATATCTTTTCTTGACGGCGGAGCGAGGGCGGGATCCAAAGAGGCTTTAGCGTCCTCCGGGGCGGAAGGGACACTGGCGGCCGGGGCTTCGCTGGCGGCTTCGGCGGCCGGGACTTCGCTGGGGGCTGCATCTTCTTCTACAGAAGGAATCTCTTCGGCCGGGGCCGCCGCTTCCAGAACAGTCTCTGCTTCCAAAGCAGCGGGTGCCGCAACGGGGGCGGAGGCTGCGTCAGCGGTTTGCACAGCCGGAGCGGGGGGTTCTTCCCCGGAGCTCTGTCCGGCGGCGTCAGACTCCAGTTCTTCAGAAAGCTTATTCAGAATCTCCTGGGAGAGCCGGTCATTCCGGCTGCTTTCGTCCACGACAGTGACTTTCTTTGGAGTAACGGTATGGGACTGGACGTCGCCTTTTTTCTCCTGAGGGGCTGCGCCTTCCGGGGAAGCGGCTGCTTCGCCGGCGGGTTCATTTACCTCGCCGGAAGCGCCGTTGGTCAGCAAATCCATTACATGAGATGTTTTATTGGTTTTCTTAGCCATTGTTTGATTCCTCCTTTAAGTGGATCTCCGGTGCGATCTCGTCGAGAAACGCCATATAATCCTTAACCGCTGCTGAGCGGGCATTATAAGAAAAGATACTTTCGCCGTGCGCCGGAGCCTCGGCAACTGCCACTCCGGAGCGGATCTTGGTATCGAATACTTTCGAATGGATCTGTACGGCAAGCTGCTGCGCCATCTCCAGCACGTCACGGGAAAGAAGCGTGCGGGCATTAAAACGGGTGAGCAGGATGCCAAGGACATTCAGTCCCGGATTGAAGGTGTCGCGGACTGTCTCAATCGTCTCCTTCAGCTGAGCCAGCCCTACTAAGCTCAGGATATCCGAAGCCATCGGGATAATCAAAAAGTCTGAAACCGAGTAGGCGTTGACGGTCAGCAGGTTCAGCGCCGGCGGGGTATCTATGATAATATAATCGTATTGATCCACGATGGGGGCAATCGCATTTTTTAAAATGTACTCCCGGCGGGCGGGGATGCTCTCTAAGCCGCTGCTGCTCAAGGTGATATCCGAGACCAGGAGATCTCCATAATCGCTCTTAAAAAGGGCTTCCTGAACCGGAACCGTGCCCTTAAGGACATCCAGAACCGTATAACGGTTATCCATACCGGCGCCCAGACAGAAGCCTAAGTTCCCCTGCGGGTCCAGATCAATGCCAAGAACCTTCTTGCCTTTGAGAAAGATCCCGGAGGCGATCGCCGCAGATGTAGTGGTCTTGCCGACCCCGCCTTTCTGATTGGAAACTGTAATTGTGATAGACAAAACGGTACCTCCAATGTTAAAATAGTAAATGATTAAAATGATTTTTTTAGTTCAGATATTAATTTTATTATAAACCATGTCGATAAATAAGTATAGATTAAAATTGATTTTTTTCAGGGATTTCATTTTCAGATGAGAAACGAGTGGAAGAGAAAGGAGACATAAAAATGGCCAGTGTATCATCAACCAGCAGTCTGGGCAATACATCGTTGAGAGGCTACGGCGGCATGGCATCCGGCATCGACCGTGACGCGATCATCGAGCAGATGACTGCCGGTACAAATACCAAGATTTGGAATCAGGAGAGTGCGATCACCAAGCTGGAGTGGAAGCAGGAGGCATTCAGAAGCATCAGCGATAAGATCCTGGATCTGTATGACAATTTTTCCAGCTATACTTCGGTGAACAGCCTGAAGGATCCGAACACCTTTGCCAAGAGCCTGATCAGTGTTCTGGGCAAGGAGGAGTCCACCCGGTTTGTCACGGCTTCCGGGGCTTCGGAGCTGGTGGGGAACGTATCGGTGCAGGCAGTACGGCAGTTGGCTTCCTCCAGTGTGCGGATGTCGGAGAAGCGCCAGGATAAGGCGTTGACGATGGCGCTTAAAGAGCTGGGCGGCAAGGCTGGATCTTATTCGAACCTGTCCGGGGCACAGTTAAAGTTTGTGGATGAGAACGGTAAGGCAGCAGGAACCTTTGAGTTTGCCAGAAGCTATGTAGACGAGAAGGGAGTCACCCACAATATAGATTATTTTCCAGAGGATGCGGAAGGATATGAGCAGCTGGCGAAGGATTTGAATGAGCTGTTGAAGCAGTCTTCCATACATTTTGGCGATAAGGATAATGAAAATACTTCGATCAGCAAAGCTTTTCAGTTCGAGTATAACAAGACGAACGGCACGATGGAGCTTAAGCCATTAAATGGAATCGGCAATTATGAGATCCAGGGTGACTCTACGGCGCTGGCCGGCCTGGGATATACAGGCAGCAAGACGAATAAGGACACTATCGATCTGGATACTTACAATGCCAATCTGGGTGCATTTGAAAAATCAGTAACTACGAGAATCAATACGATCGATTTTCTGAGAAATGAAAAGCTGAGCTTCAATTATGACGGCAGTGCTAAAGATATCATGCTGATCACGAATGAAGAGGCAAAAGTGCTGCACAATCTGGCGCTGAGCGATGATAAGCTTCGTGAGCTGTTGGGGACAAAGAAGGCGGATGGGACCTGGACGCCCATATCAGAAGCTGAGCTGGCAAGCAAAAAAGAAGCGATTATCAATGCGTTGCGGACCCAGGAGCAAGAGGCGGCCGAAAAGGATGCCGATAATAATATTCGGGCGGATGTACTGACAAAGGCACAGGAAGAATTCCTCGAGGAATTGAGAGAAGAGGTGAAGGCGGAGAAGCCTGAGCTGGCCGACAAACCGGATGATGACAAAGATCTGATTGCCGCCATGAATAAGAAGCTGGAGGAAAAGGGAGGACTGGCCGTTGCATTCCAGGATAAGCTGGTCAAGGAGGCAGAGGCAAACGGCCATGATGCAACCAGTGTAGAGGCTGAGATAAGAGATGCTCTAAGAAAAGAAGCGGAAGAGGAGCTGGGAGATACCGAATTCCCATCGGAAGACCTGAAGGAAGAAGAGATACAAAGAATTGTTGATGCCAAGCTGGAGCAAAAGAAAATCGAGGAACGGGTGAAGGAAAGACAGGCCGAGCTTGCTATCGAAGACCGGGTGACGACAGCGAAAGACGAGATGGTCGACGATGGCAAAGGCGGGCAGATTAAAAGAATCGATGCCGAGACAGAAAAAGCTCTGCAGGCCAGGGTGGATAAATGTCTGGCTGACAAATCGATGACTGCACGGCTGACAGAAGAAGCGACGCTTGAGCAGCAGGATGCGATATCCAAGGAGTTGAACCAGAAACGTCTGGAGATGATCAAGGACAATGTTCAGCAGCGTTTGGATAAAGCCTTTGGTACAGGCAATGTTCAGGTAGGGATCGAAGGGGAGAATCTCACATTTAAGACTAAAAAGCAGGATTCCTCCATATCTGTCAGCAGTAACGACGGCGGTGTGCTGTACACTTTGGGGATTGCCAACGGAGAGTCCAACAAGGTTAATCTCAACGGCACTTTAAAGCAGTCCTCGCTGGAGATCGACATCAACGATGAAAAATACAGCGACGGCCTGGTGATCAACGGTGTCAAGATCGGCGGAATCAATGCCAATACCTCCATCAGTTCGATTTTGTCCAAGATTAACTCCTCGGATGCCGGAGTGAAGGCTACCTATGTGGCGGCTACAGGCCAGTTTATGCTGGTGTCGGAAGAAACCGGCTCCGGGCGGGAGATCAGCCTGGATTCTGCATTGGCAAGAGATCTGTTTGGCCGTTCGGAGGTAACGGAAGACAGTACGATCGAAAGTATGGGGCTGTGGGATCAGACGGGAGATACCGGGACCTTCACCATTGGCAGCCAGTCGATAGCGGTAGAAAAAGATGATAAGATTTCTGATGTTCTTGAGAAGATTAAAAATGCAGGAATCACTCATGACGGAGAAGCAGTAACGGCAGAATTTGACGAAGAGAGCAGAAGCTTTGTATTGAAGGCCGGCGATAAAGATGTGACAAAAGCATTGCTTAAAGCTGGGGCGTCCGATGAGGCAAAAGCCTTCTTTGCAGACAGAAATGAAGCGTATATGGTAAAAGGCCAGGATGCCATCATCGATGTCAGCTACGGCAACGGGGTGACCGTCAGCATGGAGCGGGCTTCCAATACTTTTGATCTGGAGGGCATGACGGTTACCGTATCCGGCGTGTTTGGTGGAGAATATGTACAAGGTGCGGATGGGAAAGAGGTCTGGAAGGCTGATACCTCCGCCGGCGTCTCCTTCAGCGCCAAAGCCGATGTAGATAAGGTTACAGAGAAGGTCAAGAAATTCTTCGAGGATTTCAACGCTATCGTAACCGAGGTCAACACTCAGGTCACCACCCGTCCGGACAGCTCCTATGGTCCTCTGACGGATGAGCAGAAGGATGAGATGAACGAGACCTCCATTGAAAACTGGGAGAAAAAGGCGAAATCCGGTCTGCTGTTCAATGATTCCACGATGCGGGATCTGAGCATGGATATTCAGTCAGTCTATACAAAGCTGATGAAGCAGACGGGGCTCAGCTATGAAGATCTGAAGGAGTTGGGTATCAGCTATTCCGATAACGAAAAGGACGGCGGCGTTTTGGTCTTTGACGAGAATGCGTTCCGCAGTGCGATGGAGAATAAGCCTGAGAAGGTATCGGCGCTCTTTACCGGCGGCAGCGGCATGGGAAATGGCTTAGTGAAGATTGTGGAAGATACCTTTACGCCATATGCCACCCGCTATGCTACCAGGAACGGCAATTCCTACGGCCGTCTGATTGAGGAGGCCGGTTCTGAGAAGATTCCGACTTCCATCATGAAGAATCAGATTTATAACGAGATCAAATCCAAGCAGGATCTGATTGAGCAGCTGCGGGCAAAGCTGAAGACAGAAGAGGATCGTTACATTTCCATGTTTACTACGATGGAGACCATGATCAATAAGATGAATTCCCAGGCCAGCTATCTGTCACAGATTACCGGCTAAGGAAAATAGAAAGGGAATGCATGAACGGATATAGTCGTTATAAGGAAAAGAGCATTTATTCCATGTCAAGTTCTGAGCAGCTTCTTTTGCTCTTTGATGAGGCGATCAGCCGTCTGAGCCGGGCGGATTATTCGCTGACAGACAAGAACTATCCGGATTTTGATGATTGTATCACCAGAGTGAATCGAATTGTTCGCTATTTGATTGAAATTCTGGATATGGAGCAGCCAATTAGCCGTGATTTGAGACGGATATATAATTATCTGGTATATGATCTCAGCATCGTGAAGGCAGGAAGGGAAAGACGGCAGGATGAGATCGTACGTATCCGTCATATTCTTTCAGAGTTGCGGGAAGCTTTTGGTGAGGCGAGCAAGCAGGTCAGTGATATGCACATAGTAAAGGAGACAGAGATCCGCGGATAGGAAAGGACGACAGGGATGGGACTGGATACGGCTAAGGTGATGGTGCTTCTTCAGAGAAAATACAATGCAATCCGGGAGATTAGCCGGCTGACAAAGGATCTGGGAGAGGCTTTTACACGGAATGATGATATTTCAGCTGCAATGTTGTTGGAAATGCGGGCAGAGGAGATGGCAAAGGTGGATGCCTGTATCGGTGAGCTGTGGGAGTTAGGAGAGACGGATCGAACCGTGTTGAGCCAGCTTCGCGTCTTGTTGACATCCGATCCGAAGAATAAGGTGGGAGAGACTCCGGAAGAGAAGAAGATTTATGATATCCGCCGGAGGACCCAGACTATGTTGGATGAACTGAAGGAAGAGGATCGGAGGCTGAACCGGAGAGTGACGGGAGAGAAGTCCTTTTATAAAACCGGCAGAGAAGAGAAACGTCCGATAAAAGTTTAAGACGAAAATCCGTTCGGGATAAGCGGTGTGATGCGGTACTTGGGCTGCCGGGAGCAGCCCTGGTACCTTTCCGCGTTTAACGGAACCAATATTCCGAAAGGAATTTTTAAGAAATAAATTTATCAAGAAAGGAATTTTAAAGAAGAAAGAAGGTGCATATATGTCGATGCGTGTATCGGGAAACAATTCTTTTAATTATGAAAGCATGTATCAGATGATGCGTACCCTGCAGGCATCCCGGACTGCAAGTGCCTCAAGGATGAATCAGGGACAGGCGGTGGCTCCCATCAACCGGGTTCCCCGTGTGAATTCCGGTTCCGGTTCTGTGCAGTATTCGGACACATTAAAATATGTCCAGTCTTATGGCAAAAATATGGCGGATGTGAAGTTGAGCGCATCCCGGCTGCAGGAAGGGAATCGTTCCGGCGTCTTTTCTGCCGTTTCTATGCAAAGTGAGGACGCTTCGGTAGCAAAAGTAGATAAGACATTTCGTCCTCGTGAAGGGACAGAGATAGGCTTGGAGGTTCAGTCTTTGGCGCAGGCCCAGCAGAATCGCAGCCAGGCGGTGACAGCCGGTGAAAAGGCGGCAGACGGTTCGGAGATGGACTTTGAAGTGACGTCGGCAAGAGGCCGGAGTATAAGAGTCAATGTCAGCAATACGATGGCGGACGGAGCTCAGAAGACCAACGAGCAGATGCTTCAGGAGGTGGCGCAGCAGATTAACAGCCGCCGTGGACTGGGAGTGCAGGCATCTGTAGCAAAAGAGGACGGAAAGGTTTCTCTGGTACTGACTTCGGAGAAGACGGGAGAGAGCAACGGCTTTTCCGTTCAGGGGCAGATGGGAACAGCATCAGGTGCAGAGGAATCGGCTGTTCAGGGACAGAACGCCCAATATACGGTGACACAGAATGGCAGGAGTACAAACCGCGTCTCTGAGTCGAATCAGATATCCCTGGATTATGGGAGAATTGATGCAACTCTGACTGGCACAGGTAAGACGGAAATAAAAGCAGGAACCGATACCGATGAGGTGGTTGCCGCCGTAAAGGATCTGGTAGACAGTTATAATAATGCTACTGATTTATTGCAGGCAAATGCCGGTCGGGGAAGGGGAAGCAAACTTCAGTATGAGAGCTTCAGCCGGGAAATTGCCGGTGAGAAGACATTGAATGCTGTGGGCCTCAGCTATGATAAGAGCGGCAGGCTGCAGATGGATGAGACGGCTCTCAGAAAGGCTTTGACGGATGATTTTGAAGGCACTAGGGAGCTGCTGGGCGGTCAGCATGGAATAGCGGATCGGGTATCGCAACGGGTAGATACAGCGACAGCCACATCCTCGGGAAGCTTAGTAGATCAGGACATTTCCACAAGAATGGATCGCAGCCAGGAAAGTGTATTTTCATCTTTCCGTTATCTGGCAGGCTTTGCCGGGTCCGGGCCATACAGTCTTGGAAATTACTATACTGTGGGATTGATGTTGAATACTCTGGGGTAGTACTGTGAAAAAGGCTGCAACAGGTAAGAAAATTTGTCCGGTTAAAGAGAGAAATGTATGAATCAATTATTATATGAAGGACGCACCCTGGTAGGGATGGTTTCTGCCATTATCCGCCAGGATGCTCTGCGCGTGGCATATAATCGGATGGACTGGGAGCGGATGTTTCGTCTGGCCGATTATCACAGGGTTGCGAATGTCATTTATCTTGGGGTTCTGGGTAAAGGAGATGTACTGCCGGATCGGTGGCGGGAGCGATTTTTTGAACGCTATCAGCAGGCATTGGCGTTTGGAGAAAATTGTGAGGAATCTCTGAAAGAGGTACTGACTTGGTTGGATATGCGGGAGATTTCCTGTACGGTACTGACTTCGGCATCGATTCGCGGACTTTATCAGATACCGGAGACTGCGGAGAATTCTCCGGTGCAGATTTTGCTGGATGAAGAAGATTATTATTTGGCTAAAGGATATCTGGTGGATCTGGGATATGAGACAGATCAGGTGTACAAAGGCTATGGAGAACGTATGCGGAAGGTGTCGGGAGTATCCGTGATCTTGTATCAGAAGCTGCCATTCCGTATTCCGGCTTACCTCAAGAGTATGCAGCGGTTATTGGAGACAGCAAATCTGGAAGAGCCGTATACACATGTGCGGATGCTTTCTCAGGAAAACGAATTCGTATTTCGTATGGCAAGGGCTGTATATGGTTATGTCACTGAGGAACTGCGTCTCCGGGAAGTATTGGATCTGCAGTTGTTTCATCAATCTTGTCGGGACGAGTTGGACAAAGAGAGCGTCACAAAATGGCTAGAGGATTTCCAGATTGATGAGCTGGCAAACAAGCTGCTTCGAGTGTCTTATATGTGGTTTGGAGATAAAAAGGATAATTATTTTATCGATCAGCCAGAGGATATGAGTGTTTTTAATGTTCTGGAGGATCGCCTGCTGACTCAGGGAGAGATCAACCAGGAGAGCGATGAACAGGCATTAAAGCTGGAAAAAGCGCTGCAAAAAGAGATAGATAAAGAGCAGCGGGCAGAAGGAAGAGCAATGTTCTGGGAAAAGCTTGGAGAACGGTTGCTCGCTTTTAAGAAGAGGCTGCAATGGATATTTCCGGACTATCATTACATGTCATCCATCTATCCGGCAGTAGAAAAGATTCCGGTGTTGTTGCCGGTATTTTGGGGAGTCAGAGGGATACGGTTGTTGTTACGGATGTTTACCAAATAGTAAACCGCCCGTCATTTTTCTATCCTTGTGTCCGGTTGTTCACGAACACAAGGATAAGAGAAATGACGGGCGGTTTAATTTCCGCGAGCAATCATGAACATTTTTACGGTTCATCTTGCGAGTCCGAATCTGCTTTTGCTTCCGGTTCGGGGTGTTTTTTAAAGATTGATTGTAGCATCCGTATCGAATTCATATCCGGAGTTGAGGCGTTTTTATTGGCCTGCTCTGCTTCTGAGAGCTCTTCCCTCAAGATAGAAACCTGTTTAGGAGCGTCAATCGCTAAGCGGACGCCATCTCCCGCACATTCAATAATAGTAATACGAATATTATCCCCGATCAAAATACTTTCATTTTTCTTGCGCCGAAGTATCAGCATCTTCTTCACTCCCATCTGTTGAACCAACTACTGTTGGAAAAGAACGCAGCTCATGACGATATTCATAAGGAGAATTTTCCAAAATGATCTGAATGCCATGGCGCGTCTGCGGATTAATCACCAGAGGGCACTTCAGATTGACAGTATTCTCCAGATAGTTACTCCGTACAACACAGATGGAATAGTATGAAAGCTCTCCACTGTCCTGGACTCCAAGGCATGCCAGCTCTTCGGGTGACAGCACCGGGGCATAATCCGGACAGAGAAGGAACGGATTGATCAGCACAAATCCTACTTTACTTTCCTCCACTGACAATAGCAGAAGCATGGAATCATCATCTTCATTCAGATATAAAAGAAGATATTGTGTCAGCTTGGGAAACCCAAAAAGGCCGTCGGGAAATATTAAAAGATCTTCCTTTTCATACTCCACGATACCATAGTCTGTTTGTATTGTCATATCGAATCAACACTCCTATGTGAATAGATTGATATTCCCGCCCGGGCTGCTATCAAGGGGAGGAACATAATTAAAACCACCTAAATATTCTACATGTACCTGCGGTCTCTGTGTGACGATCGTCATCACCAGCGGCGGAAGATAAGTGAGATCTCCTCTGGCTACCCGCATCTCAAAAGCGCCTCTTTGTGCAGTATAGGACGTGTTCGTCTCTACCGAGATATCCTGCACAACTGCCGGGGCAGAAGCAGCCGCTATGGAGGCGGTGGAAGCAGAGGAATTCTGTACGCTGCTGGTGTTAGCGACAACGGATGCCGTTCGTTTGGAGGAAACCGGGACAGAAGGCTGCATGATTTGCCGGGAAGCCATCTGTTGGAAGGATTCCGTCTGAACGGGCTGCGGTGTCGTGTGGTTGCGAGAAAAAGCGCGGTTGATTCTTGTAAGTTCCTCAACAGAGACAGTAGACTGTGTCTGAGGATTGCTGCGCTGCGCCGCAATGTGACGTGCCAGAGCTTTCCTTCTCTCGATATCGACAGAATCAGAACTAACCAGCCTGGCATTCTGTGTAAAACGTACCATTTGTATCGGTTCGGTCGTAATCTTGATAAGTGGTCCCATAAAAGAAGCCTCCTTTCTGCGCATTTTAAAAGTAAATTTGATACTATCTCACAAAATCAAAAAGAGAAGAGGACATAAGCTTTGAGCCAACCTGGAGGGCGGCATTATAAGCATATTGATTGTTGAACATCTCCATAATCGAAGCATAAGGGTCTGCGCCCAGAGTATCCTTATACTGTTCGGTCAGTGCATCCTCAATGGAATCCAGCTTTTTGCCGGTCTCTTCCAGAAGAAGATATTTGTTGCCCAGGTCAGAATAAGCGGTACTGATGGTATGCTCTGTCTCCGTCATCTGATCAATGGTCTCCTCCAGACGATCATCCAGCAGATCCTTGTCATTGTAATGAGCGCTGCCGCTGGTGTTATAGTCGTTAATGGAAATGATGGCCTTGCCAATGAGGGCGATGGGACTCTTGTCGAGTGTTTCCATGATTTTGTCCTGGGCAAGAGTAGTGGGATTGCCGTTAGCAGCATTTGTTTTATCCTGTGCGTTGAGAGAGCGGACAGCGTCGGAGTTGACGCCGGTCAGGATATTCAGGCCACCAGTGTAGGTATCAAGCAGCGTCTCGCGATCCCGGATATCGCCATAGCCGATATCCACCCGTCCCTGCTCGGACATGGCGCGAACCAAATCATCCATGGTTCCCAGCTTATGTCCAGGCTCAGGAGTAGCTGTCTGATCAAGCTCAAACTTGAATTCTCCGTTATTTTCTGAAAATTTCAGATGAAATTCCGTAACCTGATCCTCTCCCGGGAAGGTATGGCTGTAAGTCAGCTCCAGGTTAGGATCGTTGGCGCTTAAATTCACCTCCAGTGCGAAAGGTGTGGTGGTGACGTCATTGCCGCCATACACATAGAAATCCTGATATTGAGTATTCAGATCATTGGCAATTGTCCTTACCTTCTGAATCAGATCTTCTTTGATCGTCTGAATATCATGTTCTCCGGTCGTCGTGGCAGTCCGGCCGTACTGCACCTGTTTTTTAGCCTTGGAAAGGATATCCTGGATGTCACGGGCGCCCAGCTCTTGCTGATAAAGACGGTTCTTGATATCGGTCAGCAGAGTATTCTTGCTCTTGGTATCCAGGTACTGATCGTCGATCTTTTTGCCGGTATAATAAGCCAGAGGATTCTCGGCAGCGGATTCATAAGCCGCGCCGGTGGTAATCTTATTCATGCTCTTGTTGAGCTTTAAATGGACATCATTGACTGATGCCGTAAATTTGCGATAGGTGGAATTCGTCGTTACGCGCATATGCATTACCTCCGTAATAAAAACCATGATAAACATCCGGCGGCTGTTGCCAGCCGCTCAGATAAATTGCAAATGAAAAAGTCAGTTATTAACGTCCTACCAGACCGGTGTTGTTGATTAAAATGTTCAGTGCTTCATCCAGAGTGGTCATCAGACGGGAAGCGGCATTGTAAGCGGACATATAGACCATCATGTTGGCGGCTTCCTCATCCAGGCTGACTCCGGAAATGGAATCCCGGGAATCCTGGATCCCGTTGAGCACGGTGACATTGTTCTTCAAAGAGAACTGGTTGCTATAGGTGTCGTTGGCCAGGATAGTAGATGTGTAATTCATAAAATCGCCGAAGGAATTGCCGTTCAAATCGATATTAGCAAAACTGCCGTCCATGAACCGGTTGTCGGGATAAGTGGTAGTCATTGCCTCTAACAGATTCAACACGGTATCGTTGGAGCTTTCACCGGCTTTACCGATATGGACAGTGCCGTTGCTCCACTGGCTGTTGATGCCGATGGTGGCCGCAGTAATACCGGTGTTCGTACCGTCATCCTTATTCGCCAATAAATATTGCGAAGTGTCATCCGCTCCGTTGACCTGAGGACTGCCCTTTATGTTGATCGTATTGATCACCGTGGCGAAAGATTCCGCCAGCTTATCCAGCTGATTCCGGTAAAATCCGTAGCCTCTGGCGTCATCCACGCCGGGAGTGCTGCCGTCCTTCCATAACATATCAAGGCTGGCCTGGACAGAACCGGAATGATCCGGGAACTGATTGGAAATGCCGGCTGCCGTCTTCTCAAAGACAACAGACACAGAGGGCTTGATGGCCCCGCTGGCGTTTCCCTTGTCATAATATTTGCTGCTGTTGAAGGTTAAATTGATCTTGCTGGCGTCAAACGGATCATTATTTGCCAGCGTGGGAGAGATCTCAACGGAGCCGACGTTATCGGTCCCGGAACCTATCGTACCTTCAACCAAGGTCACTCTCTGCGTCGAACCGGTGGCATCCTGATAAACCATCTCCACCCGGAGGTCATCCGGCCAGTCTTTTTTGGCAAAAGGATCGCCGTTGCCGTCAAGATGATAAATCTCATTGAGAGCAGCCTGGGTATTGGTATTGCCGGCCGCATCCTTGCCATCGTGAGCCGCATCCTTATAGTAGGAAACCTCGATAGGAATATAGCTGGAAAGCTCATCCAGCAGGCGGTTGCGTTCATCCATCAGCTCCAGGGCCGGCTGGCCAAAGATCTGATCATCCTTGATCAGGCGGTTTAAGCTGCTGATTTGCTTCAGGATATCATTGATCTCCTGGACAGCGCCGTTCTCATTCGTACCAGTGCCGTCTAGACGGCTAAACTCATCCTTCTCAGCCTTAGTGATCTGCCGGTCAGCGTCGTTTAACATATTGGTCAGCGTCTGCATCTTGGTGCGGAGCTCAGATTCGTAAATCGGATCGTTGATCTTGGAGGAATCCTGCATATCATTCAAAGTGAGCTGGATCTCCATAAAAGCATTGCGGATTCCACTGATATCGCTCTCATCCAGAAAACGGGCCAGCTGAGTCAGGCCAGTGTTGAGAGCGTCGCTGTAACCGGATTTTTGCATCTGATCCCGGTATTGGGAGTCTAAAAAGGGATCCCGAATCTGGGCCACAGTATCCATACGCACGCCAAAACCCACTACAGTTTCTGCACCGTTCATGTAGTGGGAAACAGGATGCGTATGATTCAGGCTGGATGTGCGAAGCTCCTGCCTGGTATATCCGGGTGTGTTCATATTAGCAAGATTCTGACCGACAATATCCAACCGCTTTTGATTTGCCTGTACAGAAGAAAAGGCGGTTGAAAAACCGGCGAAAGTAGCTCGTAGCATATTCTCGTCCTCCAAATATTTTCTCTATCATATAAAGTAAGCCCGTTTTGAGGGGCTAAACGTATTTGTTCTGTAGCTTTGTGTGAACAGGGGAATTCAGGTTTATGTTTCCTGTGTTGTCATAAGAACCTCCCTGTTGCCTTGCCAGAATGATCTGCATCTCGTGAAGCCTTGTGCTGATGATCTGCTCCGCATTCCCACGGGCGTTTTCCAAGCGCTTCAGCTGATGCTCCAATTCCAAAAATAATGGCTGTAAAAGTGTCTGCTGTCCTGGCTCGGCCTTTTCTAAAATCTGGCGAAAGGTAAGAGATTTCCATCCCAGTGAGTCTGCCAGCCGCAACCGGCGCTGCTCCAGTCCACGGAGCTTGAGAATCTGGGCCTGCTCATCCTGAATAAAAGTATCCAGCAGTTCATGGCGCTTCTCGGAAGCAGCAGCGGCCTTGTTCTCTTCAATACCGGCAATATGCCCGGCAGTGTCCGTCAGTTCACGAATGACGGCGGCAAACTTTTCCAGTGTTTCCTGTGTGTTCAAATCCATAAATTTGTGGTAAACTCCCTTCTATATATGGGGATACGTCAGCTGAGGCCGAGCAACCGTCCGGCGATCCGTCCGGCATCCGGCTGATAAGTGCCGTCGGCAATCTTGCGGCCAAGCTCCTGAACCCGCTCCGGACTGGCCCCACTTCCAAGCTGCGCGGAGGCTTTGCGCGCCAGAAGACGGGAAAAGCTCTCCTCATCGTCCTGAGCGTTCCGGGTTCTTTTAATATCTACGGTATCGTAATCAGCGGCCTTCACTGCTCCAGACTGCGGCATACGCTTGCGCGGAGAAGAAACCGGTGCACGGTACGTATTGTTGTTTAAAGTGTGGAATTTAACGTTCATAGCTACCTCCCTTCTATGAAACCAGTAATTTTATATTCTTTAATATCGGCATTTTTTACCGGAAGATAACACGGCTTTACAAGTTTTTGAAATTATTGTTTTAATTATCTTGTGCAATAGGAGAAAAAATAATATAATGATACAAGGGAGTGCCAAATGCGGAATAATCCGTATATCATTAGGGATAAAAATACCTTTTTGAAGAGAATATTAATATCTTATAAAAATGTGTCGATATAAATAAGATAGAAAAATGACAGAATGAGACACAAGCTGGAGGATATATGGCGAATATTTTACAGGTGACCACGCCGACTCTGAATACCGATAACCGTAACATTTTGAATCCTCAGGATCCCCGGCAGGCAGGCCAGGCGATCCATAATCCGGTCGATCCCACCCGTGTGGTGCGGGCCGACGGCAAGGACGGAGAGCAGGCTGGGGCGAATACACAGGATGCCCTGCTCAGCGTGCTGGATTACGAAAGCAATTATGGCGCTTTTGTGAAAAGCTTAGGGGAGAACAGCAATCTCTCTGCGTTGCTGGAGAGCGTGCTGTTTACGGACATGGCGGGACTGCGCGGGACAGAGCAGGCAGAGGTGAGTGCTCTGGTAGAGCGTTTTTTGATGTCTATGCGCATGGACTCACCCGAGGATCTGTTGCAGTATCTTCAGGGGCAGGGAGAGCTGCAGGTTCGTTTTGGAGGCGATTTTTTCAACAAGCTCCGCTCGCTGCTCTCACAGAATCCTTCCGAGCGTCTGAAAGAGACGGTGCTGGGATTCCTGAAAGGATATAATGACTACTCTTCCGGGGCGCATCTCTTACAACAGATGCAGTCTTTGACGGAAGATATCGAACAACTGTTGCTTCGCGCCTACCGGGAAGAGTTCCGCGGGCTGGCGGATTCTATGAATTGGGATGCCCAGAATGGAGATACGGAGCAGAATACTGGTGTTTTAAATCAGCGGCTGATTCCGTTTTTGTCTTCTTATATTTCCCGCACACATGATTATGGTGCGGTCCGGGAAGCCACGATGCTTTTGATTTTTCATGCGGTGCGATATGAAAATGGGGACAAGGGACGCCTGTTCCGGCTTTTTGACAATATGCTGGCCAATCGTGATTTTGGCAGAATGTTCAAGGGGGATCCGGAGGCGGATATGGAGCAGCTTTTGGCAACTGGCTCCAGAGAGAGCCAGCCGCCGTTGTCGGAGTTTGCGGATAATCTGGCCACGCTGCTTCTGAAGGGGGCCAACGGTCATGGGGGCCTGGAGAATGTACAGCAGTTTTACAACATTATGAACGGCATGTTATTGAACGAGAGCGTATATATGCCGCTGCTTCATTTTATCCTGCCTTTCCAGTATGAAGACAACAATGTGATGTCGGAAATGTGGATTGATCCAGATGCCAAAAGAGACAACGAAGAGGATGGCAGAAAGATCAAACTGTTCTTGAAATTTGACATACAAGGGGTAGGCAAGTTCGAGCTGGTGATGCTGCTGCAGAACCGTTTGTCCCGCTTGCAGCTTTTTGTCCCGCCTCAGCTGGCAAAGCAGGAAAAGCAGATTCAGAACGAGGTGGCGGATATCCTGAAGAAGAACGGGATTCGTTTCAGCCAGCTTTTGGTGAGAGAGCGGGTCCGGGATCGGAAGGTAGAAGAAATTTTTCCGGAGATCCGGGAGAAGGAGAGAACGATCAATGTCAGAATTTGATGATTTGATGCGGCAGAAGGCAGTCGCTCTGAAATATAACCCGGAAAAGAACGGGGCTCCGGTGATCGTGGCATCCGGTATGGGATATCTGGCGGAGAAGATTACGGAGACGGCCATGGAAGCAGGCGTGCCGGTTTATGAGGACGATTCTTTAGCTACTCTGCTGACCCAGCTGCAATTGGGGGCGGAGATTCCCCGGGAGCTGTATCAGGCGATTGTTGATATCTATATTTATTTTCTGGGATATGTACCGGGGAAGGAGCCGGTGCCGGAAGAGGCCGGCAAAGAGCCGGATTCCGGGGAGGAAGCAGCCGGCGAAGAGATACCTGCCGGGAACGGATAACAGAAATACAGGAGGATATTCATGATTCGAAATATAAAGAGAGGCGCGGCGTTGCTGCTCGTGGTATTGAGCGTAATCGGATTGCCGCTGGAAGCATTTGCGGCGACGAAGCCGATCAACAGCGTGAGCGTCAAAGTGTCTTCAAAGCTGGAGCCGGGGACTCACCTTCCCGATATCCAGATTGACGGCGGCACCGCCGAGGATGGCGGGGTGACAGTAGGTGCCAGCGGCCGCTATACCGTGACTGCCGCTGAATGGGTGGATAAGAATTCAAAGGAGATCACGGCAGCGGATGAACCCCGGATGAAGGTTACGCTGGAGCCCAGTGATGTGAGTGAATATTATTTCCTGGCCAGCTATAAATCTTCCAATGTCAAGATCAGCGGCGGATCTTTTGTCTCAGCCAGACGGGACGGGGATTCTCTGGTGGTTACTCTGCGGGTAAAGCCGGTGAAGGGGGAGTATGATCCGCCCAAGGATGCTTACTGGAATGAAAAGAATCTGGGAGAGGCGCGCTGGGATAAGCCGGAGAATGATTCGGGTTATTATGAACTGCAGCTTCTGCGGGATGAGAAAAATGTACATAAAGTGGCCAAGGTTTCGGGAAAAAGCTATAATTTTTACCCCTATATGACGAAGGAGGGGGATTATACCTTTAAAGTGCGGACGATACCGGGGACGGACGTCCAGGAAAAATACGGCAAAAAAAGTGATTGGGTGGAATCCGGAAGCTTAGAAATCACGGATCGCTATGTATCTGATGGCAAAGGCCAGCAATCAAAAGACTCTACGGTGGTGAGGGGAACTGCCGGAAAGGTGGGCTGGTTCGAAGAGAATGGCGTATGGGGATATCGTTATCCGGACGGCCGGCTGTTCCAGGACGGTTGGTTTGAAATCGAGGGATACTGGTATTATTTCAATGCGGAAGGAAGAATGCTTACCGGGTGGCAGCAGATTGACGGGAAGTATTATTATCTATATGATAATGGACAGATGGCAGTAGGCTGGTCAGAGATAGCGGATCGCTGGTATTATTTCCGGCCGGAGACAGAAGGAGAAGAGCTGAAAGGGACGATGGTGTCTCCTGGATGGCGGGTGATTGGGCCTTATTACTATTACTTTAACGAAGACGGGAGTCTGTATACAGGCTGGCTGCGGGAGAACGGAAAGCTTTACTATCTGAATACAGTGGAAAACAGTCTTCAGGGAGCGATGTTTACCGGATGGATTCGCCGGGATGAGAAGACCTATTTTGCCGATTCCAACGGCGAGATTCTCGAGGGATGGAATCAGATTGACGGAGATTGGTACTATTTTTACCCGGATTCAGGAGAGATGGCGCATGATACCCAGGTGGATGGCTTTGCCATCGGTTCGGATGGGGTGTGGAGATAAAGATTGCCGGGCAGGAAGAAGAGCTGAGGCTTTGCGAGGGATCGCCGGAGGCAGGGCAGGAAAACAGGAGTATTCAGAAACGAGGTAAAACAGGCAATGAATAAATGCGACAAAACGGGCTGGCAGCGAGGGGCTGTGAGAGCGGGAGTTGGGCTGCTGATGTCATGCATCATGGCTGCCGGGATGGTTATCTCTGGTTATAGTGCGGATTCCAGCGTGATAGAAAGCCTGTCGGTTACTTTTAAGACAACTTTCGGAGAGCAGGAAGAGATACCGGATCCGGAGATCAGTATCAGCGGTACGGGATGCACCTTAGGGGATATCCAGTTCCATACGGATTATGACAGATGGAAGCCCGGGAAGAAGGTGCGGGTGGAGCTTACGGTCTATGCAGATGAAGGGAAGCTGTTCCCATCTTCTATCAGCCGTTCCAAATGCAAGGTTAAAGGCGCGGATTTTGTTTCGGCAAAGGCACTGGACGATACTACGTTGCAGGTAAAGGTAGACTATCGCCCGGCAACGGTTCTTGGCAATACTTCGGAGGCGGGGTGGAGTTCGTCGCGGCGGCGGGCAGTCTGGAAGCCGGTGGATTATGCTCCCGGTTATTCTGTGGTACTGTACGGCAATGATAAAGTAGTGAAGCGTATGACAGTGACTGGCACCAATTCGGTGAATCTGACCGAATATATGAATGATGTGGATAAGACCTACTATTATGAGGTCAAGGCGATTCCTGTCACCTCTGATGAGAAAAAATATCTGAAGGAGGGGGATTTTGTCACTTCCTCGGATCAGGAGTTCGATGCAGATGACTGGGAAAGCTGGAACAGCAGCGAAAGCGGCTCTGGGGGAACGAGCAGTACGCCGGGGAGCAGCAGTGGAAGCGGCAGCAGCAAAGGGCCGGGAGCAGGCGCCGGGGACGGCGGTGCTATCCGGGGAAATAATTATATCCTGCCCGACGGCAGAAAGGACAGCAATACCTGGAAAAAAGTGTCAAACCAATGGTATTATTTTGATCAGAACGGAGAGATGACAAAAGGCTGGCAGAATATCAATGGTTTTTGGTATTATATGGATGGCGACGGCCGGATGCAGACCGGATGGGTCAATCCGTCCGGCGATTCCTGGTATTATTTGAATGAGAATGGCAGCCGTTGCACGGGATGGGTGCAGCCCGATCCGGGAGAGTGGTATTATCTGGATGGTTCCGGCATGATGCAGCGGGGTTGGCAGCAGGTAGACGGGAAGTGGTATTATCTGGATGCGAGCGGCCGGATGCAGCGGGGCTGGGTAGAAGTGTCCGGCAAGCGATATTATCTGAACGGCGATGGCAGCATGGCGGCGAATACTACCGTAGATGGCTGGGGGCTGGGAGCCGACGGAGCCGTGCAGTGAGTTTCTCCGGCTTTGCCGGAACATGAAATGCGGAGCAATCCGTGTATTATAGGGAAAAATATCGTTTGGTTCCCAATGCCATTCAGTTAATTTTCTCAGAGCTAAAAATAATGACATTGTTTGGCCCCAATATCATTTTTATGGAAGAAAGAGGACAGGATATCATGAGCTATGCGACATCTGTAGCAGCATTGAATGCATTACATACGCAAAAGCTACAAGGCACACAGAACCGCTACACCACACAGGCGGAACAGAAAAACGACAGTTTTCAGAACGTGTTTCAAGGCGTCAGCCAGGGGATTGCAGAAAGCATGGATGCGATTTTTGAGGAGGCATCTTCCCGGTATCAGGTGCCGGTGAATCTGATCAAGGCAGTGGCAAAGGCAGAATCCAACTTTAATACGAATGCGGTGTCAAAGGCAGGGGCTATCGGGGTTATGCAGCTGATGCCTTCAACGGCTCGTTTTTTGGGAGTCACCGATCCTTATGATGCCAGGCAGAATATCATGGGAGGAACAAAGTATCTGAAAGAGAATCTGGAACGTTTTGACGGGAATGTAAGCCTGGCGCTTGCTGCTTACAATGCCGGGCCGAACAGCGTCCAGAAATATGGCGGGATTCCCCCTTACCGGGAGACTCAGAATTATGTCAAAAAGGTTACTTCTTATATGAATGGGGAACCGATTTATTCAGGAAAGGTAGTAAACAGTACCATAAGTCCATTAAAGAGCCTTTCCGGAGACAGCTATGGGCAGCTGGCAGGACTTTATGGAGGGAGCCTTTATGGGACAGCCTCATACAATCCGCTGGCAGGGCTGTATGGGATGTCTATGGCCGGAGGGACGGATATCACCAGCCTTTTGAGCGGCGTATCGGAGGGAGAAGGGGATACGATAACGATGGATAAGGCAAGCTATGCCAGCCTGATTCAATTGCTGCGTATGCAGATGATTATGAATGCCAGCAGAGAGGTCGGCACGATTACATTATAACAGGGAAGGGTGAGTAGGCGCCATGAAATTGAGAGATTGTGATAACTGCCTGGTGTATGGAACCGATAACCGGCCATTGTCCAGAGCCAGAGTTGAGAGCCGTAGTGAGGAAGAGATCCGGCTGTTTTTTCGGAACCCCAAGCTGCGCAGTGTCCGGTTTCGCACGATGATTGATTTTTATGACCGTTCACAGGGAGTCATTCGGTGCCGTTGCGAGCTGGTGATTCAGAGAAATTCTCTTCCCACCAGGATGAAAGAGCCCTGGATGGCGGAGTGCGAGGTTTTGGAGATTACAGATGTATTCCAGCGGCAGAAAGATCTGCGGGTGGAGGTTCAGTTATGGACAGAGTTCCAGACCGCGTCCGGCTGGATTTTCTCCGGCACAATCCGGAACATCAGCGCCGGAGGTATTCTTCTGGCAACGCCGCAGGAACTGAAGAAGAATGATCATTTCTCTTTCCGCTATCGTTTCAGTGGAGAGGATTGCGAGATAAAAGCAAAGGTCTTGCGGGTGGGCGGACTGATGCGGGGAGAGTATACTTACGGATGTCAGTTCCAGGGACTGTCCCTGGATTCGGAGGCGGCTATCCGAAAATTTGTTTTTGCCAAACAGGTAGAAAAGCAAAACAAAAAGGGAAGAGAATAATATGAAGATCAATCTGGTAATGATCGTAAGAAATGAGGAGCGTTCTCTGGAACGTTGCCTGCGGACCGTAGAAGGGCTGGTGGATAAGAAAATTGTGATAGACACCGGTTCTACAGACAGAACTGTGGAAATTGCCAGAGCGATGGGGGCGGAGGTACATTCCTTTTTATGGAGGGATGATTTTTCTGCTGCCCGTAATTTTGCGCTGGCGCAATCGGACGGTGACTGGAATCTGATCTTGGACGGAGATGAATATCTGAGGGCAGTTACCCGTGAAAAGCTGGAAGAGCAGCTTCTGGGGCGGAACGGGATGTGGCTGGGATGCATTACCCGATATGATTCGTTCCGCAATGAGGAGGGGCTCAGCATGAGTACCGCTGTGCTGCCGCGGCTGCTTCCGAGAGGCGTCTGTTATGAAGGAAAGATCCATGAGCAGCCGGCAGGAGATTATCCCTGTTATCTGCTCTCTTTGCAGGCGGATCATGACGGATATCTTTATGCCGACAAGGGAGAGCGTAATCTGCCTTATCTGGAGCAGGCAGTGAAGGAGCATCCGGGGGACGGTTATTACGTGTTTCAGCTAGCCTATACATTACGGAATCTCAAAAAGCAGGAGGATAGCTTGCCCTGGTTTCGGGAGTTCTACCGACTGGCAGGCAAGGAGGATGGCTATTGGGCCGGAGGTGTAGTGCTCTATTTGTACACGTTGCTGGATTTGGCAAAGAATGAGCATTTGGATGAGGCGGCGGCGATTATCGAGAGAGAAGAGGCTGTACTGGGAAACTGGTCAGACTTTTGTTTTGTATGCGGCCTTTTTTATATGAAGCGGGTTATGTCAGATGTAGGGCGTTATATTGATTTGTTGCCGAATATTGAGAAGTGTTATCTGAGATGCTTAGAGCTGGGAGAGCAGCCGGAGCTTGGAGGGGTCGTGGGTACTGGCTCTTTCCGGGCGGCGTATAATCTGGGGGCCTGGTATGAGGTTTCCGGGCAGATGGACCGGGCGGCCCGGGCATATCTGACGGCGGCTCAGGAGGGGTTTGCGCCGGCGGTGAAGAGGATTAAGAAGGGGTGGAGTTGATAGAGTACGACTATAAGGCGCGCTGGGGTATGTTCATCAGGTACGCCCAGGAGGAAGAAAAAAGCGGCAGGGGCTTGCCTGGATCAGGGAGCGTACCGGTTTTGCTGTTTCGGAATTTAAGAAGTCCTAAAATCTCTGAATTTTGCTAAGAACGAAACGAAAATGCCCAAACTCGCTTCGCTCAGACAGTGTGCATTTTCGTTTCAACGCAAAATCCAGGGATTTAAGGACTTCTAAAATTCCTGCAAAGGCAAAGACGGTACGTTCCCTGATCCGGGCAAGCCTCTGCCACTTTTTTCTTCCTCCTGGGCTGAGTGATCCTGTGCTGGGCAATGTCGTTATGTTTATCTTTGAGAATATTCAGCTGTGGAACAAGGAGTGGGAAGGGGCGGGAAATGGTTTGCTGCTTTGGATTTTGCAGGGATTTAGAAGTGCTTAAATCCCTGAGTTTTGCTTTGAAACGAAAATGCGCTCTGTCTGAGCGAAGCGAGTTTGGGGATTTTCGCTTCGCTTTTCGCAAAAATCAGAGATTTTAGGAATTCTTGATCCCGAAACCGGAAAAAGAGGCAGACCATTTTTCCGCCTCTTCCCGCTCCTTTTTCCATGGCGTACCTTCTGAGAAAATTAACTGAATGACATTGGTGTTGGGGGTGGAAATTTATGTGAGCTTTATCAATTTGCAGGGGGGCTTTTGGTAAACTGTGAGGGAAATGTGAAATCTGAAAAAATTACTGATATGCTCTTATGTAACCTGGAAATCCTGCCGATATTATAGTCAACAGGTTTAAAGAATGAGAATGCGGCTTTTCTTTGCAGGAGGTCGTGAGATAGAACTGTATTGATGGAAGGTGGTTAGTGAATATGGTCATACAGAACAACATAGCAGGTTTTAACGCTTCCAGGAATAAGGGTATTACTGAGGGTAAGATGAGAAAGTCGCTGGAGAAGCTTTCTTCCGGATACCGTATTAACCGGGCGGGGGATGATGCGGCGGGTCTGGCCATCTCTGAATTGATGAGGAATCAGATTACTGCTTTGGATCAAGCGATGCGGAATGTTAATGATGGTATCAGTATGACGTCTACCGGTGAGGGCGCGTTATCTGAGGTGCATTCTATGCTGGGAAGATTGAAGACTTTGGCGATTCAGTCGGCAAATGGTACTTATACGACGCTTGCCCGGGAGAATCTGGATGCAGAGAGGATGCAGCTTTTAGATGAGATCGACCGGATCGGCCAGACAGCGGATTTTGATGAGATACCGTTGTTTGATGCGACGTCGGCATTGCCGACAGATTATGTGCCGCCGCAAAAGAGGGATGATATCACATTGCAGATCGGTGCTTCGGGAGATGAGATTCTGGATGTTCCGCGTTATTATCTGAGCAGTGAGGCATTGTTGTTGAAAGATACTACCTTTACTACTTTGCCTGCTTCGAATGCGGCTGTGACTAAGATCGATGAGGCAATCGAGGCAGTGGCGGATATCCGGGCGAGCTTTGGTGCGGCTCAGAACCATCTGGAGCATACGCATAATAATCTGAGTGTCACCTCTGAGAATATGACAGTGTCGGAGAGCCAGATCCGCGATACAAAAATGGCGGAGGAGTTTACTACCTATATGAAGGATAATATCGTCTATCAGGCGTCGAGTTCGATGGTGGCGCAGGCGAATTCGGTTCCGGAGTTGATTTTGCGGTTGTTGCAGTAGGGGTGAGCGGGAAGAACTTTTGTTTTTCTTAATTGAAGAAAGAGATATCTGTTTTGATTGAAAATGACATTGCCTGTGGGGAATGTCATTTTTATTTAAAGAGCCAAAAGTGAGTTTGCCATTGATTTTTCTTTATAAAGAATAAATGTGCTTAATAATTTTTTAAAAGTGTCGATATAGAAATATGTAAGGAAAATCAAGAAATCATGATTTTATTGACTCTCCGGTGTAAGGGCCCGCATGGGAGGGGAAAGCCAGGGACAGGGAAGTTCCTGGAGGTATTGTTTAGGGATAGGAGGAACGATCTATGATTATTCAACACAATATAGCGGCGATTAACTCTTACAGAAACTTAGGCGTAAACCAGAGCGGATTGAACAAGAACTTAGAGAAGCTGTCATCCGGTTACAAGATCAACCGTGCCGGTGATGATGCAGCAGGTCTGGCGATTTCCGAGAGCATGAGATCTCAGATCAACGGCCTGAACCAGGCAGCAAAGAACGCCCAGGATGCTATCGGTTTGATTCAGACGGCAGAAGGTGCTTTGACCGAGGTTCATTCCATGTTGCAGCGTCTTACTACCCTGGCTTCTCAGTCAGCAAACGGTACTTACAATACCGTAGCAAGAGGCAACCTGCAGAGCGAGGTTTCCGAGCTGTTAAAGGAAATCGATCGTATCGCGAACAACACCGACTTCAACGGTATTAAGCCGCTGGCAAACGAAGGCAGCGCTGGAAAGATGACCTTCCAGATCGGCCCGAGCGGAAAAGAAACTATCGTGGTGAACAGCCAGGCGATGACCGTCAGTGGTATCCAGGCAGCTATCTGGGATCAGATGACTGGTTTTGACAGAGATCAGTATGCAAAGGATGGCTTATCTCAGAATGGCCTTAATGATGTAGAATACACCTTTGAAAAGGCCGGTGATAAGAACAATAATACTGTGACTGTTACTGCAGCGACAGAAGGCTTTATTGGTGCCGATGGTAAAGTGTCTCAGGATTATATTGATGCTGTAAAGGATGGCGGTAATTTTAAGGATGTGAAATTTAACAGCAAGAGCACCGCTGCTTCTACTCTGCTTCCGACATTGAACATCTCCGGCAGCAGCACGGTTGTAGCAAATGCAGCTATCGATACCATCAATTCTGCTATCAATGCAGTATCTAGCTACCGTGCAAAACTCGGTGCTGCTCAGAACAGACTGGAGCATACGGTTAACAACCTGAAAGTTACTTCTGAGAACATCACCTCTGCTGAGAGCCGTATCCGTGATACCGATATGGCGGATGAGATCACTGCATTCACGAAGAATAACATTCTTCTGCAGGCTTCTCAGTCCATGCTGGCGCAGTCCAACTCTGTACCGCAGAGCATCCTGAGCCTGTTGCAGTAATTTTTAGACAGGAGCTGGCTGTGATTTAGTACAGACAGAGTTTAATTGAGAATTGTGTTAAATAAGAATATGGCCCGCCGGATTTGTCTGGCGGGCTTTTTGGCTGTGTGAAATAGAAATTCCTGATGAAATATCTTAATTTCCCGGCCAAAAAGCCGATATATAAATAGAATATGTCTGAGAATTGAAAGTCATTTTTCCCAAATCAGACCGGGAGATGGCTTTTTTCTATAAATACCGGTAAGGAGGAGCTGCCAGTGCGGATTTCCCAGTGTATGATTGTAAAGAATGAAGAAAAGAATATAGAACGTGCATTGTCCTGGGGAAGGCCGCTGATGTGGGAGCAGATTGTAGTGGACACAGGTTCTACCGATCGGACCGTGGAGCTGGCTCGGAAGCTGGGGGCTAAAGTATATCATTTTACCTGGATTGATGATTTTGCGGCCGCGAAGAATTATGCGATAGAGCAGGTGCAAGGAGAATGGATTGCCTTTTTGGACGCGGATGAATATATGATGCCAGAGGATGCAAAGAGGCTGGCGGAAATTATAAATAACCCGGAGATGGCTCGGTTTGATGGAATCTCAACGGGCTGGCAGCAGTTGGATGGACAGGGGAAAATCTTTGCTTCCGGGACACAGATTCGTTTTTTCCGGAATCTGCCGGATATCCGTTACCGCCGGAAAATACACGAACAACTGGAATCCACCACCGGTCGGGCGCTCCGGATTGGTGATGTAGTGGCTTCTTTATCTATTTTTCATACCGGATATCAGGGAGAGGCGTACGCCGAGAAGACGAGAAGCGGAAGAAACCGGAGGCTGATACAAGAGGAGCTGAAGGAGCATCCCGAGGATTATGAAATGATGGGATATATGGGGGATGAGTACCTGGATGACGGCGATCGAACAGAGGCGGAAGCATGGTATCGCCGGGCAGTCATGCATATGCCGCCTCAGCTGTCAGAGGAGGATCAGCGAAGTGCGGCAACCTATACGCGGTTGCTGATGATTTTGACAGAGAAAGAAGAGGCTTCCTGGGAAGAGGCGGATGGGATTTATCGGCAGGCGGTGGGGAAGCTGCCGAAGGAGGCCGATTTTGATTATATTGCCGGCCGCTTTTTTGCAGCTTCTCAGGATGCGGGACAGGCAGTACTATATTTGGAGGCGGCATTGGAGAAGCTGAATCGTTTTGGTTGCTCGAACCGGGCGCTTTTGTTGGCAGGGAATCTGATGGAGGCTTATGATCTGCTGGTACGGTGCTGCTATGAGGCAGGAAAGGGGCAGAAGTGCGTGAACTATGCGGTGGCATATCTGAAAGCGAATCGATATGGGATGACGGTACTTTCGCGGCTGCTCTTGGTTCTGGCACCGGGAGATAATGGGAGAGAACAGGAATATCCACGGGTTTTAGAGTTCTTTTCCGGACTTTATGATTTTTCTTCTTTAAAGGATCGGTTGTTTTTATGGAAGACAGCTCGTCAGGGGGGATGTGGGAGCTTTGCCGCTTATATGGCGGAAAAGCTTTTTACTCCCGGGGAACGGACAGCAATAGGGTTGAATGAATAGGAGAAAAGGCAACTGTGATGATATAGATGGGAATGATGTTGGGGGCAAAAGACATTTTGATCCTGGCATCTCCGAATTGGGATATAAGATCAGGAAGGGAATAAACAGAGAGGAGACATCAGTATGAAGGGCCGTGGCAGGGCAAGGATTTCTCAATGTATGATTGTGAAGAATGAGGAGAGGAATATAGAACGTGCTCTTTCCTGGGGAAAGGGAGTAGTGGCGGAGCAGATTGTTGTGGATACCGGCTCTACGGATCGGACTGTGGAGATTGCGGAGCAGATGGGAGCGAAGGTATATCATTTTGAGTGGATTGATGATTTTTCGGCGGCAAAGAATTTTGCTATCAGCAAGGCAAAATATGAATGGATTGCTCTGTTGGATGCCGATGAGTATTTTTCCGAAGAGGATGCCAGGAAGGTATTATATTATGTAAGGCAATTGCAGGATAAGCATTATGATGCAATTTTGTCTGCCTGGGTGCATCTGACGGATGAGGGAAAGGTGGTGGCCGTGGGAACCCAGTCCCGGGTATTCCGCAATGAAAAAGGATTGCGCTATGTGGGGAGGATTCACGAATATATCACTTCTGTGGATGGATCGGATTTTCGGTTTGTGGATGCCACCAAGGAGCTTTCTATTTATCATACTGGATATGGAGAGATCGGGCATCAAAATAAAGTATCCACCGGACGGAATTTAAAGATTATTTTAAAGGAGCTGGAGGAGCACCCGGATAGCCACCGGATGCTGGGATATTTGGGAGATGAATATTATTCCGCGAGCGATTTAGAGCAGGCAGAGGCTACATTCCGCAAGGCGATTGCCCTGATGCCGGATACGGAGGAGACGATGGATCCGATCCGGGCTTCCATGACTTTTACCAAGCTGCTGGAGATTCTTTATGCAAAATCCGATACCACGGAAGAGAATTTTATGGGAATTTATAATAAGGCAATTCTCCGTCTGCCACAGGAGGGAGACTTTGATTTTTATGCCGGGAAGTATTTTTCACGCCATGGGAATTATCGGGCGGCGGAGAAGCACTTAAGGCGGGCGCTGGCACAGCTGGAAAAGTATGGGACAGCTTTTAAATCGATGTTTTTATCGGGGGATATCCGGCAGGCTTATGAAATGCTGGCGACCTGCTGTTTTAATAATGGGAATTTGATGGATTGCATCAACTATTCTACCATTTTGCTGAAAGCAGATCGCTATTTAATGAGTACGCTTTATTTGATGCTGACTGCATTTTCTTTTGATGAACAGAGCGGGAGAGCGGAAGCGGCGCCGGCTTCGGCAGTCGCAGCATTTCTGGGACAGAATCTTTATGATTTTTCTACGCTTAAAGATCGCCTGTTCGTCCTGAAGGCGGCGATGAAAGCAAATTATGGCAGCATGGTGACTGTGATGCGGGGGATGTTCCGCCCAGAGGAGCTGGCGGTTGTGGATCAGGCGCTGGCAGGAGAGCGAGGGAAAAGCTAGAAGTAAATTGTGAAGAGGGCGTCGCAGAATCAATGGCAATCCGTTTAGTAGTTCCATAAGGTACGCCTTGGGGCAGGAAACAAAAGGGCGGCCAGCTTGTCGAGAAATCCCGACAGGCTCTGGCAATGTCATTAAGTTTATCTTTGAGAATACTCAGCCAGGGAAAAAGGAGCGGGAAGCAGCCGATCATTTCCCGCTGCTTCCCGCTCCTTTTTCTATGGCGTACCTTCTGAGAAAATTAATTTAGTTTATCATTGAGACGGCCCACAGGGGCCCTCCATGGTCGTAGACTCTTTTTAATTCGTCCATTAATTGCTGTAAATTCCATTCCTTTGTACAATTTTCATAATTGGCCGGATCAGCAATATAGACATTGCCGTTGTTGCAGAGTTGTGTGATCACGATAAAATGGCCGTTCTGAGTCAGGCTTCCACGGCCCATGAGAGCTACCAGAATATGTCCGCTTTCTAAAAGGGAGGCAGCATTTTCAGCGGTACGCTCAGTGACGCTGTCTACCTGAAGACCAAAGGCAGAGAGGCTGTCCGGAATCAAATTGTGGTAGGAACCGCCGTGGCGGGCATATCCGCCGTTGGCGGCAGACCAGTCGGCCATCTCGACAGGGGTGACACCGGCAGAACCGAAGCTGTTGATAATCATTGCTACACAGACAGGACCGCAGCCATAACGACTGATGGGATCTACGCCGCCATAAAGATAATTTTTCCAGCGAATATCCCCCTGGTTATAGTAGAGCATGGGGCCTAAGGCGGTGTCCATCATAAAGGAAAAAACGGCATCCTCCTGAGAAGGAAACACTGGTTCACTGTTTAAGCCGGCAACTTCTCCCAAATCAGAGGTACGGTCAATATATGGCACCGCAGTATCTCCAGCCATGGAGGAGAGGGGAGCAGAATCTTCATCGGAGATGACGGCTGTATTGCCGGCTTTGGCGTCCAGATGATTTTTTTTCCACTCCTGATAGCGAGCGATCTGATGATCACGAAAATCAGAAGCCTGCCCAGCTACATAGGAAGTCAGCCGGTTGGCTGCGTTCCAGACATCCTCCAGAGTAAAAGGCCGGAAATATAAAAACAGGCTGGCAGCAATAGCGAGAGTGGTCACAGCAATAGCTGCTGTGACCAGATACTCGGCAAAGCTTTTATGAACCCGCTTGGGTTTTTTTTTGACAGAATTCATTGTTTTTTTCATAATGATGAAAAGAATAGATGAAAGACTTCCGTCAGGAAGGCTTGGAAAGGCGAGCCATAACAACCTGAGGGATAGAGCTTAAGGCAGACTGGACACAGACGCCTCCGGCCCGATAAGCCTCCATGGGCATGCCATATACCACACAGGTTTCCCGGTTCTGGCCGATGGTATATGCACCGGCTTTGCGCATCCGCAGCATGCCGGCAGCGCCGTCTGCTCCCATACCGGTAAGAATCACACCGATGGCACGATTTTTTACAGTGGCGGCTACCGAATCGAAAAGTACGTCTACTGAAGGCTTGTGCCCGCTGACCTTGGCTTCTTCGGTGCAGCTGACCGAGTAGCCGGAACCCATACGGATAACTCTCATCTGAAGGCCGCCGGGAGCAAGAAGGATCTGTCCCGGGACGACCTTATCACCGTGAGAAGCTTCTTTTACCTTGAGCTGACAGATACGGTTCAAGCGCTCGGCATACATGGCAGTAAATCCAGGAGGCATGTGCTGCGTGATGACAATTCCCGGCATTTTGGCTGGGAATTGGCGTACTACTTCAAGGATTGCCTCGGTTCCTCCCGTGGAGGCGCCGATAGCGATGACATCGATATTTCCGAAATTAGCTGGCAACCGGGTGGATGAAACCGGGGAAGAGGATGTCGCAGAGCTGTTTGGGGGCATTCCGACAGAAGTGGCGGAGACTCCTTCTGACGCATGTCTGGCAGCAGACGGAAGTTTGACCTTGGCTTCTGCACCGGCACAGAGCTTTGACTTCAACGTGCTGAGGAAAGCTTCCTTTCCGCCTTCCATATTCATATCCGGTTTGCGCACAAAATCAACCGCACCTGCAGCAAGGGCATCGAACACCCGTACATTGAGGGAGGATACCAGGATAATAGGAATTGGGTGGACCGGAAGAACCTCTCTTAAAAAATCAATACCGGTCATGCCGGGCATCTCAATGTCCAGCGTCATAATATCTGGCTTGACTTGTGGAAGCATGTTCTTGGCATCTAAGGCATTGACAGCATATCCGACCACTTCAAAAAGAGAATCCGCTCCCAGGTTCTGAACCAGCCAGTTTCGGAAGAGGATTGAATCATCTACGACCATCACACGGATCTTGCGCATTATAATCAAACCTTCTTTCTAAATCGAACCTACTTCCCCGACTTGCGGTAGATAGCAGGCTGGACGTATTCATAAGGACAGGTCGCCTTAGTCAGTCCTTCTGAGTGGCCAATAAAAAGATGGCCACCGGGGACAGTAGCATTGTAAAAACGCCGTACCAGGGCGTCCTTGGTATCCTGGTCGAAATAGATCATGACATTACGGCAGAAAATCAGGTCAAACTTTTTCTTGAAGGTTATGGGATCCATCAGGTTAAAAGGACGGAAAATTACATTCTGCTTCAGTGCCGGAGATACCGTACAGCGGCCCGGCTCAGTTTTGACGAAATATTTCTTTTTCCAGGAATCGGGGAGAGGAGCAATGCTTTCCTCATTATAGGAGGCGGCAATGGCTGTGTTCAGGATCTTCTGAGAGATATCCGTGGCAAGAATCCGGGTATCCCACTGGGAAGCCTGAGCGCCGAAAAATTCCTTCAGATAGATGGAAATCGTATAGGGCTCTTCACCGGAAGAACAGCCGGCGCTCCAAATAGAAAGTATTTTATCCCGGGCATGCTTTTTGGCAAGATCGGGAAGAACAACTTCCTGAAAATATTTAAAATGTGCTTCCTCCCGGAGAAAATAAGTGTAATTGGTGGTCAGCTTATTGAGCATGGCCGTCACCATCTCTGAATCGCGTCCGGAAATGATCTCATCCACATAAGCAGAGAAATTCTGAAAGCCCTGAGCGGCCAGAGTATTGGAAAGGCGGCTGACAATAAGCTGTTTTTTCTTGCTTAAGTCAATTCCATAATTCTTCTTAATATAAGTATATAAGCGATGGAAATCGTTGTCAGTTAGAGTCAGCATCGGATTACTCCTGTTTCTTTCATCTTAAATTCTCAAAAGCGGCCACGAAAAATCTCGTAACAGCTTTTAGTCATCAGTGCTGGAGAGCGCCTGGCAGTCGATGGACATGAAAACGCTTCCGTCATCCATAATTACCATTCCGTCAAGCAGCTTTTGCTGCCGCTTTAAGGGAATGGGACGCACATTCTTTAAATTGATGTCAACTACCTGACGTACGGAATCCACGAGAATCCCCAAAGAGACAGAATTGATATCCAATATAATAATACAGGTTTTCTCGTCGGAATTGGAACAGCTTTTCCCCATACGAAGCTCCAGATCGATGACCGGAAGCACCTGTCCCCGCAGATTGATAATTCCCTTGATGTAAGGTGCTACCAGAGGCAGGGTGGTAATGGTATGGTTGTTGATAATCTCAATCACATGTTTGGTACTGATATATAAGATCAGGTCGCCGGATTCAAAGGTGAGGCAGCGCTCCACGGTGGAATTCTCATCGGAATCCACAGAATCAGACAGATCCAGAAGCTCCTGGTCATTGATTTGTTCAGACATGCTTAATTCCTCCCTTTTTTATATGTTCTCCAAGGTCGCTGTGTAGAGGCTTGGGACATCCAGAATAATACTGATATTCCCGTCGCCTAAGATAGTACAACCGCCGACGCCAAAATTCTTAAGCTCAAAGGAGTTTAAGAATACGGGAAGCGGTTTGACTACTACCTGCTGTTCACCGATCAGATCATCGACAAACAGGCAGAAGGAGCGGTCGCTGGACTCGATCCACATAAGAATCCCGTCTTCCAAATTGGTAACCTCGGTCTCGATGCCATAGAACTGATGGAGTCTTACGATGGGGTAAAAACTCCCCATGCGTTCCACCATCTCACTGCCGTTTTCATCGCGGATGATCTCATCAGGCAGGATTTTGAAGGACTGGCGGATGTTGGCAATGGGTATTGTGAATATAGAGGAGCCCACCGTCACCTTCATGCCATCCATGATCGCGAGGGTAAGAGGAATCTTCATCATGAAAGTAGTACCCTTGCCCAGCTCGCTGCTGAGGGAGACGACACCGCCTACGGATTCTACATTTTTCTTTACCACATCCATGCCCACGCCCCTGCCGGAGAACTCGGTGACGGTCTGGTTTGTGGAGAAGCCAGGAAGCATCACCAGCCCTAAGGCTTCCTTGCGGGAATATTCGCTTTCCGGTTTGGTAAGGATGCCGCGTTCCTTGGCTTTGGCCAGAAGCTTGTCTGGATCCATGCCCTGGCCATCGTCAGAGATCGTGATCATCACCTCACCGCTGGTGTGGGAGGCGGACAGGATAATCTCACCCTGAGAATTCTTCCCGGCCCGGATACGATCGTTGAAATCGTCCTCGATCCCGTGATCCATGGCGTTGCGGACCATGTGCATGATCGGATCCTGGATGCTGTCCACGATAGTCTTGTCGATCTCGGTATCCTCACCGATGAGGGTCAGGCGGACGTCTTTACCTAATTTTTGTTTCATATCCCGTACGATCCGGTTCATCTTCTGGAAGACACCGGATATGGGAACCATCCGCAGAGACATAGCAATATCCTGCAGATCGTCAGTGAGCTTACGCAGCTGACGGGCGGATTTCATAAAATTATCATAAGCGTCCCGGCTCAGCTGATTCAATTCGGGAGCAGATGTAACCATGGATTCAGTAATTACAATCTCGCCTACGATAGCCTGCAAGTCATCGAGCTTCATCAGGTTCACGCTGATCAGATTCTGCTTGACCGGGGTGGCAGGAGCCTGCTTAGCCGGGGCCTGAGGCTTTGGCGCCGCTTCGTTGTGGGCGGCAGGCGCTGCCTGTCCAGCGGCCTCAGGTGCCGGAGCCGGTGAGGGAGCAGCAGGAGCTGGTGCAGGCTCCGGTTCGGGAACGGATGCCAGTTCATAAGAGCGAATATGGTTCTGTGTCCGGAGGAGATCTCCGGCTTTAGCGGCCGTCTCTTCGGAATCGAAGGCCATATAGAAACCATCTTCAATGATGACGGCGCAGGAATCGGGATTGGACTCCATATTTTCCGGGTAGTAGCGGAATTCCAGCTCGCATTCCTTCAATGCGTTGACAATCATGAAAGCGCGCAGATTTTCCATGCCGATTCCCTCGTCCAGGAAGACGTGGATAAAACATACGGCGCTGGGATCCTGCGGAAGGTTTCCGTCCGCAGCAGACGCGACAGAGTCTGTCTTTGCAGCTTCTGCCGTGGAATTCGTCCCGGCAGCTTCTTCCGGTGCATTGCTGATCTTTTTTAAGAAGCTGTTGATCTCAGAAGCAAAGGCGTCCATGTCTGTGTCGAGAGGCTCCCCGCTTTCCACCTTTTCTACCTGCCCGCGCAGACAATCCTCTGAGCGGAACATCAGATTGAATAACTCTTTCTTGTGCTGGGCGCTGAGAGAATCGATCCCCTTGTCGCGGATATAGAAAAATAAATCTTCTATATGATGTGCAATGCTGGAGAGAGAACCGAATTCCATCATGGCGGAAGAACCCTTGATGGTGTGCATGATACGAAAAATCTCATTGACATCATCCGACGAAAAGTCTCCCAGTTTTTCATCCTTCACAAGCATCTCGTCCAGCTGGTCTAAAAGGGAATTCGTCTCAAAGAGATATGTATCAAGCATACTTTCCATACCGTTATCCATTCGATACACCACCTATCCTTTTTAATGTTTTGCATGAAAATAAAATAGTCCTGTATAAAAAAGAGTATACCAGACCACAACATACTGAACTATAATATCGACGAAAAAAAGAAAATATTAATGGTGAAAGAGAATTTTTGAAAAAATTTTATTATATGTATTATATTATGGGAAAATGTGCCGAGATAATATAAAAGAGTGTGGAATGGACAGCCTTTCAATCATGATAAATGGCTGGCCGGTAAATGAGGGCTCAACAAGGAGGAGCAACGAATGAAGAATTTAAAGGTTGGTAAAAAGTTTCTTGTGTCTTTTGGCATTATACTGACATTATTTCTTGTGTCAGTTGTGGCCGCCGGTATTGGGATTTCTAAATCAAAGGCAAGCTATGAGAAGTTCTATGAGGAAGATTATCATGCCATGGCAAACATCTATGAGATGCGGATTAGCCTTCAGCGCGCGCTGAAGGAGCTGATGCTGAGCGTGATGAGCACAGATTCTTCGGAAATAGAGCAGCGTATTACAACCGTGGATCAGCATGTGAGCAATATTCAGGAGAAGCTGCAGTGGATTTATTCCAATTACACGGGCGATGTGTCCTTATTGAAGGATTTTGAGACGAAGATGGGAGATGCCAAGAGCCTGCGTCTTCAGATCTGTGAGTATGCCCGCATGAATAATGCTCAGGGTGACAGTCAGGCTCAGGAGATGTTGATGGATCAGTATAATCCCCGGACAGAGGAATTTGCGAACATTCTTCAGACTGCATTTAATAATATGGAGACAGCGTGCCAGAAGACCTATGAGACAGCAATGGCTCTGGATAACGCGCTTCTGGCATTGGCTGTGGTGATTGCGGCGGTCGCTTTTGCGATTACTTGCGTGATTGCAGTGATGCTGACCAACAACATCCTGAATCCGGTGAAGGAGATTGAGGGAGCCATGGAGGAGATGGTAAAAGGCCATCTTTCCGTGGAGGTTAATTATGATTCCAGCGATGAATTCGGCGATATGTCAGGGAACATGCATAAGGTAGCGAAAGGAGTGGCGACGATCATCCGTGATATTGAGACGGTGTTGAGTGCTATGGCCAGCGGAGATTTTACTATCCATTCCACGGTGCCGGAACTTTACATTGGAGATTACCAGAAGATCTTCCAGTCCATGAAAAAGATCAAGGACAGCTTCAACAGTACGCTTACCACGCTGAACCGTTCGGCGGATCAGGTATCCTCTGGTTCGGATCAGGTATCCTCCGGGGCTCAGGCGTTGTCGCAGGGCGCTACGGAGCAGGCTTCCTCAGTTGAGGAGCTGGCTGCTTCTATCAATGAAATTTCCGGCAATATCAACCGCAATGCCGAGAGCGCACAGGTTGCCGGCCAGAAGGCAGAGATGGTGGGCGATGTGGCAGGAGAGAGCAACCGCAGAATGCAGGATATGCTGAATGCCATGTCAGATATCAACAATGCTTCGGGCGAAATCGGAAAGATCATCAAGACTATCGAAGATATTGCGTTCCAGACCAATATTCTTGCTTTGAATGCCGCCGTTGAGGCAGCACGGGCAGGTGCGGCAGGAAAAGGCTTTGCTGTTGTGGCCGATGAGGTTCGCAATCTTGCCAGCAAGAGTGCGGAGGCATCCAAGAATACTGCAGTGTTGATTGAGAATTCTCTCAATGCGGTAGAGAACGGAAAGAGAATTGCGGACGAGACAGCCAAATCGTTAGAGCAGGTTATGACGGGCATTACTGATGCTACCAGTATGATGGATTCGATAGCCAAGGCGTCCAAGGAGCAGGCGGAAGCGATTACCCAGATTACTATCGGTATCGATCAGATCTCCAGTGTGGTACAGACCAACTCAGCGACGGCAGAGCAGAGCGCTGCGGCCAGCGAGGAGTTGTCCGGACAGGCGCAGATCTTGAAAGAGCTGGTGAAGAAGTTCCGCTTAGAGGGACAAAGCGGCATGAGTGCAATGCCGGAATTGCCGCAGTATGAGCCTGCTCAAGAGGATGAAAGCTATGTCGATTTATCTTCCTATACCACTTACGGAGGCAATGACAAGTATTAAAGACACAAGTATGCAAAACTTCAAAAATTAAAACATGAGGTGGAGAAAATGAGGCATAGCATCAAACAGGATATTATGGTACGCATTGCCCTTATCTTTCTTGTAGTGATTGTCAGCGGGATTGTGACAGTCAGCGGCATGGGAAAGGTAAGAAAATACAGTAAATCGACAGAAGAATGGACAGAGATTCATTCTTTGGTATTGACTGCTGAGAAGGCCCACTATGGTTGGGTGGAGAATCTGTGTTCTGCGGTAGCCATGGGGACAGAATTCACCGGAAGCACCGATTACAAAGGCTGTGTGTTGGGAAAATGGTTCTATGACCCGGATGTGTCCAAGATTCCGAATGATCAAGTTTTACAGTTGATTGAGCAGATGAAGCCGATCCATCAGGCGATCCATGAGTCGGCGGAAAGCGTTCTGGCGCTGGGCAAGACGGATCAGAAGGCAGCGAATGAGATGTATCTGAACGGTACCAAGGCGGACGTCCAGAAGCTGGTAGGGCTTTTAGATCAGGTGGCGGAGATTACGAACGGCCAAGTGGCAGAGAATCAGGCCGGTTTGATGCGTTCAGCTGCTATGACAGAGATGATGTCGATCATTACGGTTATTGTTACTTTGATCGTCAGCGTTTTACTGGTGTTGTATGTGATGAAGAGGATTGTGAAGCCGTTGCAGATCGTTACGGAGTCCAGCCGCAATCTGTCTCAGGGAAATCTGAATTTTCATATTGATATAAACAGTGAAGATGAGATTGGCGTATTAGCGGATAGTTTGAATACTTCTGTGAAGAATCTGAAAACGTACATATCCGATATCACCGCAGTGCTGAATGAGATGGCGGGCGGCAATCTGGGCAGTGAGAGCAAGATCCAATATATTGGTGATTTTGTAGAGATTCAAAAGGCGATTGGAATGATCAGCCGTGAGTTGAGCGAAACGATGGAGCAGATCCATTCTTCGGCCAGCCAGGTGGATGCTGGTTCCAATCAGGTGGCAGACGGCGCCCAGAATCTTGCCCAGGGAGCTACCGAGCAGGCATCGGAGGTGGATAATCTGATGCATATGATCGAACAGGTGACCGAGCAGATCAATAAGAATGCTGATAGTGCTGCGATTACCACCAAGGAAGCCGATCAGGTGGGAGAGAGCATTAATGTGTGCAACGGACAGATGCAGGAGATGGCAGAGGCTATGCGCCAGATCAGTTCCTGTTCCGGAGAGATTCAGCATATTATCAAGACTATCGAAGATATTGCTTTTCAGACCAATATTCTTGCCCTGAATGCCGCCGTCGAGGCCGCCCGGGCGGGAAGCGCCGGTAAAGGCTTTGCTGTTGTAGCGGATGAGGTTCGTAATCTGGCGGCAAAGAGTGCAGATGCTGCTAAGGACACGACAGAACTGATTGAGAAAACGCTGCAAATGGTAGATAACGGTTCCAAACTGACGAATATGACCCAGGATTCTCTGCATTCCGTAGTGGATGGGGCAGTAGTAGTGACCGAGCAGATCAAGGCGATTTCTGCTGCTTCTGTAGAGCAGGAAGTGGCGATCAACCGGATCAAAGACAGCATTACACAGATTTCCACAGTAATTCAGTCAAATTCGGCGACTTCAGAAGAAAGTGCGGCAGCCAGTGAGGAATTGGCAGGGCAGGCACAGATTCTCAAACGGCTGATTGGTAAGTTCCAGTTGAGAAGAAATATTTAAGAAGTAAAAAAGATGTTGTAAAATAGAAAATCAGCTTTTTCCGTATTCAAGATAGGGGAAAAAGCTGATTTTTTATTTTGCGGCGCCCACTTTTTATCCTCCAAGATATTGCAAAATTAACATGACATATCGTTGAAAAGATTCTGCCTCCTGGCACCGGATATCGGAAAGGGCAGAATAGACCAGCTTATCTTTCAAGTCTTTTTTCATGACAGGTTCCCAAATGGGGCCAGGTTGAGGGACAAATATCCCTTCTTTTTTGGTATAACAGGTTTTGGCAGTGGCTTTCGTTCGGGCTTTTTTATCAACATATTCCCCAATGCTTTTATGTATGGCGGTATCTTCATAGATAAGGTAATAATAATCCTTGTAATTGGGATAGAAATGCTTTAATGTGCCCTCGTAGAGTTCAATCGACAGCAGAAGATGGTTTTCTTTTGCATGGCATCGGAACGGAAACTTTTCGGTCTCAAAGGCAACGGGAATCGGGTAGTTGCTTTGGCAGATTAAATCCAGGAAATGATGAGTTTTCCCGTCCTTATCGGATTCCTGCCGGATATTCTGGCCGGCCAGAGAAAAGGAATGCTCCAGAAAGTCAGAATAACAGAGGATGGGAAGGATGGAGGGCATGCCTTTTAAATCATCTTCATTATGTAAAATCAGAAGCTCATAGAGAGCGGGATTCGGAGAGCGCAGATATTCCTCATAGACGGGGATCAATTCCCCGCCAGAATAGAGATCCGTGCGGGAGACGCCAAGAAATTTTTCGATGGCCTTTTGTTTTAGGCTGTCTAGTCCGATAAGATTTCGATAGGGTTTAATCCGGCGATAGATATCTACACTGACTATAGCGGAAAAATCATAGGAAAGTCCAAAATGTGAGCAGCGCTTGATAAGAAAAGGCATATCAAAGCGATCACCGTTAAAATGAACCAAGATTTGAAATTCGTTGATAAAAGTAAAAAAGGCATGGAGAAGCTCTTCTTCGGAATTGGCGGTATCGGCAAACCATTGAAGCAAATTCCAGCAGCCTTGGCGGAAAAAGGTACAGCCGATAAGATAGAGCCGGGAATATTCACCGGAAAAACCGGTGGTTTCGATATCAAAAAAGAGGATTTCTTCCTGTTTCCCGATTCGTTCTAAAGGATAGGAATCAGGAATGGCCAGTTGTTTTTTGATCGTAAGCATGAATAAACTCCTTTGATGTCAAGAAAGCAGAAACCATCAGGCATCATCATAAATAAAAAAGGATTTACTTTAACCCCAATGTCATGACATTGATTTTGCATCCTTTCATAGTGATTATATCGGTGAACAAACCGGAAGTCAATAGGCAACGAATCTTTGTTCGGTCTTGTACTTGCACTTGTGATTGTGATATGATATGATGTCCAAAGACAGTTTGAATGAGAGGAGCAAGAACATTGTTTTCTTATATAAAAGGGCCTCTGGTGGAAGTCTTTGAGGACGGGATTGTTGTGGAGGCAGGTAATATCGGCTGGAATATTCGAGTTCCTTTGTCTGTTCTGGAACGGCTTCCCCATACGGGGGAAGAGATGCGGATTTATACTGCTTTTCAGGTGCGTGAGGATGCCATGACATTGTATGGATTTTTAAGCCGGCAGGATCTGCAGATGTTCCGGATGCTTTTGGGAGTGAATGGCATCGGCCCAAAGGCAGCGCTGGGGATTTTGTCGGCCATCAGGCCGGAGGAGCTTAGAATAGCGATTATTTCTGAGGATGTGAGGAGTATCGCCCGGGCACCGGGCATTGGGCCAAAGACGGCAAAGCGGGTGATTCTGGATCTGAAGGATCGGATCAAAGCAGAGGACATTCTGCCGGGAGGGATGGACGAAAACAGTCAAAATACAGGGGCCGCCCCGATATCATCGGCAGTGGCGGACGGCGTGGCCCGGGAGGCGGTGGAAGCCCTGGTAGCTTTGGGATATTCCCTGTCAGAGGCGTCGAAGGCTGTGCGGCAGGTGCCTGTGGATGAAGGGATGACGGCAGAGGCGGTACTGAAAGCTTCGCTTAAATTTCTGATATAAGAGGAAGGCTTTGGATGACAGGCGATTAAGATAGGGATAGTTGGAGCGAAGAATGGAACGGAGAATAATAACGACAGAGGTGACGGAGGAAGATCGGGCAATTGAGCCGAATCTTCGTCCGCAGATGTTAAAGGATTATATTGGACAAGAGAAGATCAAGACAAATCTTAAGGTCTATCTGGATGCGGCCAAGGCACGGGGAGAGTCGCTGGATCATGTGCTGTTTTACGGCCCTCCGGGTCTGGGGAAGACTACATTGTCAGGAATCATTGCCAATGAGATGGGGGTTCATATGAAAGTGACGTCGGGACCTGCCATCGAGAAGCCGGGGGAGATGGCGGCTATTCTCAATAACCTTCAGGAAGGAGATGTGCTTTTTGTAGACGAGATTCACCGGCTGAACCGGCAGGTGGAAGAAGTGCTGTATCCGGCGATGGAGGATTTTGCCATTGATATTATGCTGGGAAAGGAGTCCTCAGCCAGGTCTATCCGTTTGGATCTGCCTCATTTTACCCTGGTGGGAGCCACTACCAGGGCTGGGCTATTGACAGCGCCTTTACGGGATCGTTTTGGGGTGATTCAAAAGCTGGAATTCTATACGCCAGAAGAGCTGACGGTTATTGTCCGGCGTTCGGCTCAGATGTTGGGAGTGGAGATCGAGGAGGAAGGCGCGGCAGAGATTGCCCGCCGTTCACGGGGGACGCCGCGGTTGGCGAACCGGTTGTTAAAAAGAGTGCGGGATTTTGCCCAGGTCAAATATAATGGGGTGATTACGAAAGAGGTTTCGGATTTTGCCTTGGATATTTTAGATGTGGATAAAGTGGGACTGGATCATAATGACAGGAGTATTTTGCTGACAATTATTGAAAAGTTTGATGGCGGCCCGGTGGGATTGGATACGCTGGCGGCGGCGCTGGGAGAAGACGCCGGTACATTGGAGGACGTATATGAGCCATATTTGCTGATGAATGGGTTTCTAAACCGGACTCCCAGAGGAAGAGTGGCGACCAGACATGCCTACCGGCATTTGGATATGCCATTTATTTAGCAGAGATATCGAAACTATAAGAAAAAGCCAGGAAAGATCAGAGGTTGGAAAACGTGAATCAAAAGAACCAGATGGAAGTCTTGATTGATGGAAAAATATACAAATTAAGTGGAGCTGAGGAGGAGATGTATCTGCAGAAGGTGGCTGCCTATCTCAACGGGAAGATTGGAAAGCTGCGGGAGGCAGAAGGCTTTTCCCGCTTGAGTTCCGACTATCAGGCAGTTCTACTTCAATTGAATATAGCAGATGATTATTTTAAGGAAGAGGAGCGGGCAAACCGGCTGGAAAATGACAAATCCGAGTTGGAAAAGGAGATATACAGCCTGAAGCATGAATTGATCACGACACAGATGAAGATGGAGAAGCTGATAAAGGAGCAGATACCGCGGCCAGAGAAGCAGGAGGAGCCGTCGGAAAAGCCGAAAAGAGAGCGTTCTTCCACAACACAGAGGAGAACGGCTTCGGAAAATAAGGCGATCCGCCTCTAATTGGGAGAAGGGAGAAATGGATTGAAACCGCAGATAGAACTTTTGGCGCCGGCCGGCTCGACAGAGAGTATGGTCGCTGCCATCAATGCCGGAGCAGACGCCATATATATGGGCGGGAGTCGGTTCGGAGCACGGGCTTATGCAGATAATCCGGAAGAAGACGGATTTTTGGCGGCGATTGATTATGCCCATCTCCATGGCTGCCGGTTGTATATGACGGTAAATACATTGGTGAAGGAAGGCGAGTTTGAGGAGCTGCCGGATTTTATGAAGCCGTATTACCGACAGGGGCTGGATGCGGCGATCGTACAGGATCTGGGCGTATTGGCACTGCTTCGGGAGCATTTTCCGGATTTGGCGATGCATATCAGTACGCAGGCGACGGTTACCGGATATCGCTCGGCCCAGTTGTTTCAAAAGCTAGGGGCGTCGCGGATCGTGACGGCCCGGGAGCTGTCACTGGAGGAGATTGCCAGGATTCGGGACAAGGTAGATATTGAAATTGAAAGCTTTGTCCACGGGGCTCTCTGCTATTGTTATTCGGGACAATGCCTGCTTAGCAGTCTGATCGGCGGGCGCAGCGGGAACCGGGGACGATGTGCGCAGCCATGCCGTCTGCCTTATGATGTGGAAATTGGCAGGGAGGGCGGACTATCTGGCAATGGAAAAAGGAGGGGCCGTCCGTCCGGCGAGTATGTGCTGAATTTAAAGGATCTGTGCACTTTGGATATCCTGCCGGATATTCTGGAGGCAGGAGTCAATTCTCTGAAGATTGAAGGGAGAATGAAGAGCCCTCGTTATACGGCAGGAGTAGTGAGTGTATATCGGAAATATGTGGATTGTTATCGGAAAAACGGACGGGACGGTTATCGGGTAGATCCGGCAGATAAACGGATGCTGCTGGAGCTGTTTGACCGTGGCGGCTTTACGGAAGGATACTACCGGCAGCACAATGGTCGGGAGATGATTTCCCTGAGAGGAAAACCGGGATTTCGGGAGACCGATGCTACTTTGTTTGACAGTCTGGATCAAAAATACGTGAATGCGAGAAGACAGGAAGCAATCGAGGGGATATTGGAGATCCGGGAGGGAGAGCCGGCGATGCTGAGGCTGAAATCCGGCGGCTGGCAGGATAAGGAAAAAGGAGAAAGAGACGGCAGGGAGATCGTGGCCGAGGTCTGGGGAAAAGCGGTACAGACGGCCAGGAACCAGCCAATGACAAGGGAACGCTTAGGCAGGCAGCTCAATAAGACGGGAGGGACTCCCTTTTATTTCCGAAACCTGGAGGTGAAGCTTGCCGGGAGCTGCTTTGTCTCTGTGCAGGAGTTAAACGATCTGCGCCGGCGCGGGCTGGAAGAGCTGGAGAGCAGGATTCTGGAGGGATATCGCCGGGAGGAGGCTTCCGGAACCGGAAAAAGCGAAAGAAAACCGGATGAGACAGAATCTTGCAAACCAGAAAGTGGCAGGGAGACGGCTGGCGATGCTGAGGCCTGTGGACAAAATTCTCCGGCATTACGTCTGCATGTGTCTCTGGAAGAACCGGAAGGGCTGCTCACAGCAGCAAAACATCCGGATGTAGATGAGATATATCTGGATGCCTGCGGTTTTCCGGCAGCGGACTGGCAGAGGGCAGTGAACATTTGCCATGAGTCGGGGAAGCAGTGCGCGTTAATTTTGCCGCATATTTTTCGGGAAAGAGCCGAACAATATTTTATGACGTATATCCGGGAGCTAAAGAAGGCAGGGTTTGACGAATTGATTTTGCGCTCTCTGGAGGAGATGGTGTTCTTGCAGGAGCAGAATGTAAGAATTCCTGTGGTACTGGATGCGAATCTTTACGGGATGAACCGGCGGGCCTGTGAGGTGATGACGGCGGCGGGGGCAGCGAGGCTGACACTGCCTTTAGAGTTGAACTGGCAGGAGTTAAAGAGGCTGGGGTGCCGGGGAAAGGAACTGTCAGGATATGGATATCTGCCGGCTATGGTTTCGGCACAATGCGTCCGGCGGACGTTGGAAGGCTGCAGCCAGCGTCCGGAGGCGCTATATATCAGAGATCGGACAGGGAAACGTCTTCCGGTAAAAAATCACTGCCGGTTTTGCTATAATACGATTTATAATCCGGATCCGTTGTCATTGCTGGGATTTAACCGGCAGGTGAAGGAACTGGCGCCAGCGGTACTGCGTCTTTCTTTTACGATTGAGAAGCCGCAGCAAATACAGGCGGTGCTACATGCGTTTGGGGAACATTTTCGGAGAGGGAAAGATATCCCGGCGCCTTTTAAGGAGTTTACCCGCGGGCATTTTAAGCGCAAAGTGGAGTGAGGCATGGTTAATGTAATCATTGAGGTGTCAAAGTATCTGATGATACTGTTGATTGCTGCCTATACGTATCTGAACTTCAGTTATTTTCGGTTTCACGAAGAGAGGAAACAGAGGCGGGTGTGCCGAAAGCAGAATGCAGCAATGTTTATTTTGCATTTTTTGGCCAATCTGATTTTGTATTTGAAATCCGAGGATGAGCGGATCGTGCTGTTTTATCTGGCGCAGGTGGTTTTTCTGGCGGCATATATCGGGCTGTATCAGCTGTTTTACCGCAATTTGACCCGGATTCTGGTCAATAATATGTGCATGCTCTTGTGTGTGAGCTGGATTATTCTGACGAGGCTTTCTTTTGACAAGGCGGTCAGGCAGTTTATTATTGTGGCAGCGGCAGCATTGGTGACATGGATTATCCCGTTTATCATGGATCGGGTGTGGCAGCTTTCCAAGATTCCCTGGGTGTATGGTTCGCTGGGGCTGGCGTTGTTGATCGTGGTTTGGATGGTGGGCAACAACAGTTATGGGGCTCAGCTCTCTGTCAGTATGGGAAGCTTTTCTTTGCAGCCTTCCGAGTTTGTGAAAATCAGTTTTGTGTTTTTTGTGGCTACTATGTTTTATCGTTCCACTGATTTTGTGACAGTGGCAGCGACTACGGCTGTGGCAGCCGCTCATGTACTGGTTCTGGTACTTTCTAAGGATCTGGGAAGCGCGCTGATTTTTTTTGTGACTTATCTGGCTATGCTTTTTGTGGCTACCAGCAATTGGCTTTATCTGTTGGCTGGCGTTCTGGGCGGCAGCGGCGCATCGGTGCTGGCTTATACTATGTTTGCCCATGTGAGGACCCGGGTAGCCGCCTGGAGGAATCCCTGGGCTGATATTGATAACCGGGGCTATCAAATCACCCAGTCCTTGTTTGCCATGGGAACAGGCGGCTGGTTCGGCATGGGGCTTTATCAGGGAATGCCCTATAAGATTCCGGTGGTGGAGAAGGATTTCATTTTTGCTGCGATCTCGGAAGAGCTGGGAGGGATTTTTGCGCTCTGTGTACTGCTTATCTGTCTGGGATGCTTTTTACAGTTTGTGATGGTGGCAGTGCGGATGCAGGCAGTTTTTTATAAGCTGATAGCTTTTGGCCTGGGAATAGAGTATTTGATTCAAGTGTTTTTGACCGTGGGAGGCGTTATTAAGTTTATCCCGTCTACGGGAGTAACGTTACCGTTGATTAGCTATGGAGGCAGTTCAATCCTCAGTACGTTTATCTTATTTGGAGTGATTCAGGGGCTGTATATCCTGAAGAAGAATGATGAGGAGGATTATGAAGAAGACGAAGCCGAATCCGGATGCCAATAAAAGTATTTTGTGGATCACCTATCTGATGGTAGGATTGTTTGTGGGAATGATTGGCTATTTTGGATATTTTCTGCAGGTACGCGGAGAAACTGTGATCAACAATTCTTACAATGCACGGTTGGATCGTTTTTCCGATCGGATTATTCGGGGGGAATTGCAAAGCAACGATGGACATGTTCTGGCGAGGACAGAGAAGGACGAGGAGGGAAATGAGCGCCGGGTCTATCCGTATGGGGCATTGCTTGCCCATGCGGTAGGATATTCGGATCATGGAAAAACAGGGGTGGAGGCGCTGGCGAATTTTTATCTGTTGACCTCTCATATCAATTTGGTGGAGCAGACGGTGAATGAATTTTCTGGCGTGAAAAATATTGGGGATAATGTGATCACTACCCTGGATGTGGATTTGCAGCAGGTAGCATCGGATGCATTGGGAGGGAGACGGGGGGCAGTGATTGCCATGGAGCCGGATACCGGACGGATACTGGTGATGATATCCCGGCCAGAGTTTGATCCGAATACGCTGGAGGCGGACTGGGATGGATTGATTGCCGGTGACAATACGCAGGCGCAGCTCTTAAACCGGGCCTTTCAAGGACTCTATCCCCCGGGATCTACCTTTAAAATGCTGACGGCTTTGGAATATATCCGTGAACATCCGGATACCTGGAGGGATTACACCTTTGATTGCGAAGGGGTTTATACATGCGGGGACTATACGATATCCTGCTATCACGGTAATGTCCATGGCCATCAGACGCTGGAGCAGGCATTTGCCAATTCGTGTAACGGAGCTTTCGCTGCTCTGGGGCAGGAGCTGAATCTGGGCGCAATGCATGATTTGGCAGAGCAGCTTTTGTTTAATCAGGATCTTCCCTTGCCGCTGACCTACAGTAAAAGTTCTTTTACCATGAATGAGGGAGCCGATATCTGGGAGGTGCTTCAGACATCGATTGGCCAGGGGAATACGCAGATTAGCCCCATGCATAATGAGCTGATTACGGCGGCCATTGCCAACGGAGGAATATTGATGAAGCCGTATCTTGTGGAACGGGTAGAAAGCGCGGCAGGGGAAGAGGTAAAGAAATTTTTGCCGGAATCGGCCGGCAGTCTGATGACCGCCAAGGAGTCACAGGAATTAACGGGCTTGATGCGTCTGGTAGTGACAGAAGGGACCGGCTCGGCTGTGCGGACCGATGCTTATACGGTTGCCGGCAAAACGGGATCTGCCGAGTTTGAAGCCGGACGCGAAACCCATGCTTGGTTTACCGGGTTTGCCCCTGTGGAAAATCCTCGTCTGGCAGTCACGGTAGTAGTGGAGGAAGCCGGATCCGGCGGCCAGATTGCCGCCCCGATTGCCCGCAGTATTTTCGATCGGTATTTTGCCAGATGATACTTGCGCGATTTTTTCCTTGCATCTTGCAGCGAAACGAGGTATACTAAAACCAGTCTTGTGACACACCATGGAGGCATCTTATCGATGCCGCCGATACAGGAGGGATTGCAGTGATTGAGGCAACGAGCTGTGGAGGTGTGGTTATTTTTCGGGGTAAAATACTGGTTCTGTACAAGAATTATAAGAATAAGTATGAGGGCTGGGTATTGCCGAAGGGAACTGTAGAAGCAGGAGAAGAATATAAGGAGACGGCTCTTCGGGAAGTAAAAGAGGAAACCGGTGTCAGCGCTTCTATTATCAAGTATATCGGGAAAAGCTCATATTCTTTCACCACTCCTCAGGATATGGTGGAGAAGGATGTTCACTGGTATTTGATGATGGCTGACAGCTATTACAGCAAACCACAACGGGAGGAACATTTTATGGATTCCGGCTATTATAAGTTTTATGAGGCTTATCATCTGTTGAAGTTTTCCAATGAAAAACAGATTTTAGAGAAGGCTTATAACGAATATCTGGATCTGAAAAAGGCCAACCTCTGGGGCAGCAAAAAGTATTTTTAGTTCGGACAAAGAGCGCTTATGTGAGTCAGGCATAAGCGCTTCTTTGCTGTCTGCCGGCAGTGGTGGCAGTTCTGTTATTCGGATGTTTCCCCGGCGGTTATCAGCAGTTTAGCGGAATGGTTTCGCGCTTGTAAAAGAATGGTTTTTAAGCTATAATGGTTTCAGCGTATAAATAATACTTCCAAGGGAGAAAATACTATGGGCTTATTTTGGAAAAAGGAAGAAACAACAATGGAAATCGAGGATGCCAGGCGGCTGGCGGCGGAACAGGCATTGATGGAGAATAAAAAGCAGAGCGACAGCAAAACCTGCTACAATCATCTGGAAGCGCAGTTTCTGTTGGGATATCGCGGCGTTGTGCTGAAGGTGTACCTCGAGAATTTCAAAAGAATGAATGAATTGTTTGGCTTTGAATATTGTGAGGAGCTGCTGGAGCAGATTCTTGACTTTCTGGAGCAGAAGACGCGGTGCAAGGTCTATCGCTATGTCGGCGTGGAGTTCATTATTATCTTGCGGGATCGTACTATGGGAGAGGCATCCCGGCTGGCTGAGCAGCTGATTGACCGGTTTGAATACAGCTGGACGGTCGGAGATACGGATTGCCTGTGTTCGATCCGTATGGGCCTGTGCGCATACCCGGGATATGCGACCAATGCCGGTGAGATGCTGAAATGTCTGGATCTGGCGGTTTCTCATGCAGCGGAGATGGATGGCAGCCAATACGCGGTCTATGACATGAAAATGCATACCCGTTTCCAGAGGCGCCAGGCGATTACCCGCTATTTGAGCACAGCCTTTGCCAACAATGAGGTGGAGGTACGTTATCGCCCGACCTACGATCTCAAAAGAGGAAGGTTTACCAGGGCGGAATTTTACATGCGTATCTTTGTCAAGGATATTGGAATGGTAGGAAGTTCCGAGTTTTTGTCGATCGCAGAGGACACCGGGCAGATTCGGACTGTGGAGTATTATGCGCTTGAGCGGGTTGCTTCCATGATTCATCAGCTCATCAGCCAGGAAAAGGAGTTTGACTCCATTGCCATAGCTATTTCGCCGGTATTGCTTTTGCAGGGGGACTTTTTAGATGAAGTGGGGCGGGTGATCCGCACTTATGATATTCCGGCCGGCAAGCTTGCCATTGAAATAGAGGAGTATGCTGTCAGCATGGCCTATGTAAATATTATGGTGTTGATGCAGGAGTTAGAGGAGCTGGGAGTGGAGTTGATCTTGAATAATTTTGGCTCCGGATATTCCGGATTGGCGCGTATCCTCGAGCTGCCGGTGGATACCCTGAAGTTCGACCGGATGTTTGTGTGGCAGTTAGAGACGGATCCGCAGTCAGCGCCGGTACTGGAGGGATTAACCCAGATTGCTAAAAAGATTGGCAAGCAACTGATTGCAGAAGGTGTGGAGACGCAGAACCAGACCGATGTTTTACAGCAATTTGGATGCCATTTGCAGCAGGGCTTCTATTTTGCACCGACGTTGCCGGAGAAGGATTTATTTGCGGTGCTGGGCAGCTCACTGGATAATTCGAAAAAAGTAGTAGAGCATGAGAAGGAAGTGCTGAAACGGTAAGGACAAATGAGAATATCAATGTCATTCAGTTGATTTTCTCAGAGGGTACGCCATAGAAAAAGAAGCGGGAAGCGGCGGGAAAGGGTCTGCTGCTTTTTCCGGTTTCGGGATCAAGAAT
>CAJUPI010000010.1 GCA_910588125.1 uncultured Lachnospiraceae bacterium | reverse complement strand
ACCGATATGTATGCACAGGCATATTTTGATTATGATTCCAAGAAGTCCGGCGGTGTGACCATGTCCCATCTGCGTTTCGGACACAAGAAGATCAAATCCACTTATCTGATTCGCCAGGCGAACTTTGTGGCCTGCCACAATCCGTCTTATGTGCGCAAGTACAATATGGTTCAGGAACTGGTGGACGGCGGTACTTTCCTTTTGAACTGCCCGTGGAATGCGGAGGAGTTGGAGAAGCATCTGCCGGGCCAGATGAAGAAATTTATCGCGGATCATGATATCAAATTCTACACCATCGACGGCGTAAAGATTGGTATTGAGACCGGCATGGGCCCGACTCGTATCAATACGATTTTGCAGTCTGCGTTCTTCAAGCTGACCGGTATTATCCCGGAGGAGAAGGCGATTCAGCTGATGAAGGATGCTGCACAGAAGACATATGGCCGCAAGGGTGAGGACGTGGTGAAGAAGAACTGGGCCGCGATCGATGCCGGTGCTGAGAACGTGGTGAAGGTAGAGGTTCCGGAGAGCTGGAAGAGCTGTGCGGACGAAGGACTGGATTATAAGGTAGTGACTGAGGGCAGAAAAGATGTCATTGACTTTGTAAACAATATTCAGACGAAGGTCAGCGCCCAGGAAGGCGACAGCCTGCCAGTATCTGCATTTAGTGATTATGTGGACGGTTCCACACCTTCTGGTTCTGCTGCATATGAGAAGCGCGGTATTGCTGTCAGCGTACCGGTTTGGAATCCGGACAACTGTATCCAGTGTAATTTCTGTTCTTATGTATGTCCGCATGCGGTTATCCGTCCGGTGGCGATGAGTGCTGACGAGGCGGCAAAAGCTCCGGCCGGCATGAAGATGCTGCCGATGACCGGCATGGCAGATTACAAGTTTGCCATTACCGTATCGGCTCTGGATTGTACCGGCTGCGGTTCCTGTGCGAATGTCTGCCCGGGCAAGAAGGGCGAGAAGGCTTTGACCATGGACAAGCTGGCGAACCATCTGGACGAGCAGCCGGTTTACGACTTTGGCCAGACTGTTGCCATCAAGCAGGATGTGATCGACAAGTTCAAAGAGACTACCGTGAAGGGCAGCCAGTTCAAGCAGCCGCTGCTTGAGTTCTCCGGCGCATGCGCAGGCTGTGGCGAGACTCCTTATGCGAAGCTGATTACCCAGCTGTTCGGCGACAGAATGTACATTGCCAATGCGACGGGATGTTCCTCCATCTGGGGTAACTCTTCTCCGTCCACCCCGTATACCGTAAATGCCAAGGGACAGGGTCCGGCATGGGATAACTCTCTGTTTGAGGATAATGCGGAGTTTGGTTTTGGTATGTTGTTGGCTCAGAATGCGATCCGCGATGAGCTGAAGGAGAAGGTGGAGACGGTTGCTGCTGATGAGAGAGCTACCGAGGAGATGAAGGCTGCCTGCAAGGAGTGGCTGGATACCTTTGGTATCGGCGCCCTCAACGGAAGCGCTACCGATAAGCTGGTGGCGGCCCTGGAAGGGATCGATTGCCCGATCTGCAAGTATATCGTAGCGAATAAGGATTTCCTGGCCAAGAAGTCTCAGTGGATCTTCGGCGGCGACGGCTGGGCTTATGATATCGGCTTTGGCGGCGTGGATCATGTGCTGGCAAGTGGCAAGGATATCAACATCATGGTTTATGATACCGAGGTTTATTCCAATACCGGCGGTCAGTCCTCCAAGGCTACCAAGACCGGTGCGGTTGCTCAGTTTGCGGCCGGTGGTAAAGAAACCAAGAAGAAAGATCTGGCAAGCATCGCCATGTCTTATGGTTATGTATATGTGGCCCAGATTTCCATGGGCGCTGATTATGCCCAGACCGTGAAGGCGATCGCAGAGGCAGAAGCTTATCCGGGTCCGTCCCTGATTCTGGCTTATGCTCCGTGTATCAACCATGGTATCAAGAAGGGCATGAGCAAAGCCCAGACCGAGGAGAAGCTGGCAGTTGAGACTGGTTACTGGAATAACTTCCGTTTCAATCCGGCTGCCGAGAAGAAGTTCACCTTAGACAGCAAGGCTCCGAATATGGAAGGCTATCAGGACTTCTTAAAGGGTGAGGTGCGTTATGCTTCCCTGGCGATGAAGAATCCGGAGAGAGCAGCTAAATTGTTCGAGAAGAATGAGGCTGAGGCGAAGGAGAGATATGAGTATCTGTCCAAGCTGGTAAATCTGTATGGAAATGAATAAGAAGTAAGGATATTAGAGAAAGGCTCCCGCATCAGAGATGATGCGGGAGTCTTTTGGCTGTTGTGGACAAGAGCGAGAGCACGAATATCCCGAAGATATTGAAAAGAAAGAATGGCTGTGATAAGATGAAGATATCGCAAAAGAAGTCGGGGGAAAAGAAGGATGGAAAAACAGCTGCGGAGTGGATATACTACGGGGAGCTGTGCATCGGCTGCGGCCATGGCTGCAGCTATTTTCTTGTTTCATCAAATGACTGACTTTCAAAAGAAGGCCAGCAGGCTGCCAGGCCAGATAAGGGTTCGTCTGGGAAATGGTGCGGTGGCGGATTTTTGTCCAGAGTATGGGAAGACTTTGGAGGGGGTAAGGGAGAAAAACGGCTGGTGCCGCGTAAAAAAGGATGCCGGGGACGACCCGGATGTGACAGATGGCGTGTGGATATATGCCAGGGTATCTCCGGTTTCGGAAAAGCGGTTTGAGGAGCTTTGCTCTCAGGGAGCGGGATATTGGTTATCAGAATATCCAGGGCTTTATCTGAATGGCGGGGCGGGAATCGGCATTGCCGGGCGGGCAGGGCTGTCTTGTCCAGTGGGCAGCTATGCGATCAATCCGGTGCCGCGGAGAGTGATTCTGGCTGCTGTAGAGGATGTGCGAAGAGATATGGCATATGAAGGAAAGCTGGAGGTTCAGATTGCTATTCCGGAAGGCATTCATCTGGCGGAAAAGACATTTAATCCGCGGTTAGGAATTCGGGGCGGGATCTCGGTTCTGGGGACTACCGGGATCGTAGAGCCGATGAGCGAACAGGCCCTTTTAGAAACGATTCGTCTGGATATCCGAATGAAGGCGGTGGCCGGGGACAGGGTATTGCTGCTGACGCCGGGCAATTATGGAGAGATGTTTTGCATGCAGGAGTTGGGGATACCGTTAGGCGAAACAGTGAAATGCAGTAATTTTATCGGGGATTCCGTGGCATTTGCGGTGGAAGAGGGCTTTGAAAAGTTATTGCTGACAGGACATATCGGAAAGCTGGTCAAGGTGGCAGGAGGGGTAAAAAATACCCATTCCCGGTACGGGGACCGTCGAATGGAGACGATGGAGCAACTGGTGCGGGAAGTGCGTAAAGAAATGCTAAGCGAAGCAAAAAATCAGAGGCTCTTTAAGCAGACAGGGGAACGGAGAGCGGGACTGACGGAGATACAGACAAAAGAATTGGCTGGGCGGATTGGCCAGGCGAATACTACAGAGGAGGCAGTAGGATGGCTGAAGGAAGCCGGGCTGGCAGGACTTGTTATGAATATAGCAGCTGAGCGGATAAAAAGACAGATATCACAGTGGACAGCGGGCCGGATCCGGGCAGAGGTTATCGTATTTTCTTCGGCACATGGTGTTGTGGGGGAGACGGAGCAGGCAGAAGCGTTTTTGGGCCTGTGGAAAGGAAGGATATGAAGCTGGCAGTGATCAGTTTTACCGGAGCCGGGGCCGGGTGGTGCCGGCGGCTGGTAGAACATTTTCAAAAATCCGGAGTTATTTGTGAGGGATATGTACAGCCTCGTTTTTTTGCCGGGGCGGGAGTCCGGCAATCAGGGCTTTATCCAGTGACAGAATCCGTGAGAGAATGGACAGGAAGACATTTTTCACAGGTGGACGGATTGATTTATATCGGGGCGGTGGGAATTGCTGTGCGGGCAGTGGCTCCTTTTTTGTATGACAAGCTGGCTGACCCGGCGGTAGTGGTGATGGATGATGCGGGGCATTATGCGGTCTCTCTGCTGTCAGGCCATGTGGGGGGAGCCAATGAACTGACCCGGATGGTGGCAGGGATCTGTGGTGCACAGCCGGTGATTACCACAGCGACAGATGTAAACGGGAAGCTGGCAATCGATGTCTGGGCAACAAAGAGGGGGCTGCGAATCGGGGACCGTAGGCAGGCCAAACAGGTGGCGGCGGCTTTGCTGGAGGAGAAACCGGTGGGGTTTTTCAGCGATTTTCCCCTGTCAGAGCCGTTACCGGCTGGCTGCTTTTATGGTCTGGCCGGCGAGCAAAATGTATGGCTGACCGTGAGGACACAGCCGGATTCGCAAGAGGATTTGTTGAAAAATCTGGCGGCGGAAGGGCGGCTTTTGCGGCTTTTGCCCCGGCTATTGATCCTGGGGATCGGCTGCCGGCGGGGAATGGCAAAAGAACAGATTGAGGAAATGGCCAGTCGGATTTTAAAGGAGGCAAGGCTGGAGCGGTGCGCAATAAGCGCCCTGGCCAGCATTGAACGAAAAAGGGATGAGGAAGGAATCTGCCGGCTGGCCAAAGAATGGGATGTGCCTTTTGTCACATTTTCGGCAAAACAGCTGGAACAGATTCAGGAATCCGTGGAGGAATCTGCTTTTGTCCGGCAGGTGACAGGGACCGGGAATGTATGCGAACGGGCGGCGTTGGCCGGAGCGGGAGCAGGGGGAAGACTTTTAGTCAGAAAGAAGGCGGAAAACGGAGTGACGGTGGCGGTAGCGCTGGCAGAATGGGGTTCGGGAGCATGCAGGAGAAGAGGGGAATGGACAGGATGGCAGAAGTGATAATTTTTGGAGGGACGACAGAGGGCCGGGAGCTGGCAGTATATGCGGCGTCGATGAAGATCCCGGTTCTGCTCAGTGTGGTCTCGGAATACGGAAAAAAGACGGCGGGGAAGACGGCGGATTTTTCGGTGCGCTGCGGGGCGTTGGATGAGGAGGGGATATTCCGGCTGCTTCAGAAGGTTCAGCCGCAACTGGTATTGGATGCCACGCATCCTCATGCAGCGGCTGCAACCGGGCAGATCCGGGAAGCATGCCGGCGGGCCGAAGTCCGCTGCCTGCGGGTGCTGAGAAAAGAGGAGGGGACAGAAGCACAGGGGGAGCAAACAAAGTGTCCGGTTTTCCGGGTGCATAGTGCATGGGAGGCAGCAGAGATTTTGGCCGGAGACGACGGGCCGGTATTTTTGACTACCGGCAGCAAGGAATTGGCAGCATTTATAACGGCATTGGATGACAGGGAGCGTATTTTTGCCAGAGTACTGCCGGACAGCCAGATACTGGCAGGCTGCGAGAAGCTGGGGTTGTCTGGCAGGCAGCTGATAGCCATGCAGGGGCCGTTTTCAGAGGAGATGAATATAGCCATGCTCCGTGCTGTCGGCGCGAAATGGCTGGTGACGAAGGAGTCAGGCAGCCAGGGGGGATTTTGGGAAAAGCTCAGGGCGGCGGAAACCTGCGGTGTTTCTACGATTGTGATTCAGAGGCCGGAGAAAGAACAGGGAATCTCGGCAAAGCAGGCCAGAGAGGAGCTGCGGCGGTTGGCGAAGGATAAAGAAGGGCGATTGGGGAAAAGCTGTCTGATAAAATCCGGTCAGCAGGTATTTTTGATCGGCACAGGTATGGGCGGTGGGAGCCAGCTGACACAGGAAGCGCTGGCAGCACTGCAGCAGTGTGAGATCGTACTGGGGGCATCCCGGCTATTGGCAGATGTGGCGAAATGGGTGGAGGGAAAGCCAAGAGAGATACTCTATCTGGGAGAAGAGATACGAAGCTGGCTGGAAGGGCACCCGGAATTTTCCCGGATTGCGGTAGTATATTCCGGGGATACAGGGTTTTACAGCGGCTGCAGTTCGCTGCTGAGGGCGTTGGCAAAAAAGGATGAAAATACCAGGCCGGGAATCCGGGTTCGTATCTTTCCGGGAATTTCCACATTATCTTGTCTCTGTTCACGGCTGGGAAAATCCTGGGAGCGCATCTATCCGGCCAGCATCCATGGCAGGGACTGTGAAGTGGAGAAGCTGCTGCTGGAATATCGGAGCATATTTTTGCTGCTGGGAGGGAAGGAAAATCTGGGGAGCTTGTGCAGAAGGCTGGCGCAATCCGGGTTAGGCGATGCTTGGGTATCAGCAGGGATTCAGCTGGGCTATCCGGAGGAAAGAATATTGACAGCGCGGGCACGAGAGCTTTGTGGACAGGAATCGGATTCTCTGGCGGCGGTGATTCTGGAGCATCCCGATGCTTTTCAGGAGAATCCGGAAATGAGAGAGCTTATAAATGCAGATCAGGATTTCAGGAGGAGCGGAGATGGAGGATAAACACTTTATTCGCGGCAAAATCCCGATGACGAAAAGTGAGATTCGGGCGATTGTCATTGCCAAGCTGGAGCTGCAGGCAGACAGCATTCTTTATGATATCGGAGCGGGGACCGGCTCGGTGGCAGTCGAGGCGGCGCTGACGGCAAGACAGGGCCATGTCTATGCCATTGAACAGAAGGAAGAGGGGTGCGAGCTGATTCGCCGGAATCAGGCGGCACTGGGAGCAAAGAATCTGACAGTGGTTGAAGGCCGTGCACCAAAGGCTCTGGCGGGACTTCCAATACCGGATCGGGTTTTTATCGGAGGCAGCGGGGGAGAGCTGGCGAAGATATTGGATCAGGTACGGGATTGCAATCCCCAGGTACGGGTGGTATTGACGGTCATTGCCCTGGAGACATTGACAGAAGTGGGAGAATATCTTCGACGCCGAGAACTGGAAGCGGAGATTGTCAGCGTGCAGGTGGCAAGAGCCGAAAAGCTGGGGAATTATCATCTGATGCAAGGCCAGAACCCCGTATATATTATTACGATATCCGGGGGTATGAAATGATCCATTTAATTACCGGGGGCAGTGCCAGTGGGAAGTCAGCTTATGGGGAGCAGATGGCAGTGGAGGCCAAAGGCAGGTTGCGTTATTACCTGGCTACAATGCGGCCCTGGGGCGAGGAGGGACGGGCACGGGTGGCCAGGCACCGGCAGCAGCGTATGGGCAAGGGATTTTTTACCATGGAAGTATATCGCAATCTGGAAAACGTGATGCTGCCGGGAAGAACTCTGGAAACAGAACCAGGAGTATCCGGGGCAGAGCTTTGGGAAAACACGGTGGTTTTATTAGAATGTATGTCCAACCTGGTGGCGAATGAGCTGTTTGAAGCGGGGGGAACGGATGAGGAGATTGCAGGGCGGATTCAAAGGGGAGTCCGGCATTTACAGGATTGTGCCGGGACTGTGATTGTGGTTACTAATGAAGTGTTTTCGGATGGCTGCTTTTATGAAGCGGAGACGATGCGCTATATCCGGTTGTTGGGACGAATGAACCGGGAATTGGCGGCTATGGCGGATCGGGTGACGGAAGTGGTTTATGGGATTGCCATATCGGTGAAGCCGGCAGGCGATGGTTCCTGGTGACAGGATACGGTGCAGAAAGGCAGGAAGAATATAAGTGTATGGACAGTGAGAAGAAGGACAGGAATAAAAGCAGAACCGTTTACGAAAGCCTGATGATTGCATTTGCCATGTATTCACGGATTCCGGTTCCACAGGTAGAGTGGACCGCCGGGGGAATGAAATATGCACTTTGTTTTTTTCCGCTGCTCGGGGCGGTGATTGGTGCGGTGGTGGCGGTGGTTTGCTGGCTGGCTCGAAGAGCCGCAATAGGAGGGATTGCTTATGCCTGCCTTGGCGTGTGCCTTCCTTTGCTTCTTACAGGAGGGATTCATATGGATGGATTTCTGGATGTAGTGGATGCCCGCAGCTCCTGCCAGACAGCCATAAGAAAGCTGGAAATTATGAAAGATCCACATACAGGAGCGTTTGCTGTTTTGGGCTGCGGCGTTTATCTTCTGTTATATTTGGCAGTATTTAGCGAATTGAGTGAAGGAGCATTTCCGGCGGTGGCAGGAATTTATGTGCTGGAGCGGGCTTTAAGCGGCTGGTCGGTGGTCTCATGGCCAAAAGCGAGAGCAGAGGGGCTTGCCAGTACATTTGCAAGAGAGGCGCAAAAACGGGCAGTACAGATATCGATGGCTGCTTGGGGAATAGCCGCCGTGATTTTTTTGTTCCATACAGGAGGCTGGCTGGCTGGATTGCTCACTGTGTCTGTGGCAATCGTTATATTTATCTGGTATCATCAGATGGCACTAAAGGAATTTGGCGGGATTACCGGAGATCTGGCAGGATACTTTCTGCAGCTTTGTGAGCTGGGAATGTTGGGGGCACTGGCACTGGCGTGCTGATTCGGATGTCGGGAAAGCAGTTTTACGACAATAAAATAAGAGATAAGAACTCTGATTTTTACGGTTTTTTTCTACCGGATTAAAGGGTATAATGTCCACACAGGCAATGAGTCGTGCAAAAGAGGCCAGCTGATAAATGGCAAAGCAGCATATACAAAACAGGGAGTGGAACAGATGGAATTTACCGGAATGATCATCGATGATGAAAAAATTGTTCGTGAAGGGATCTGTGATCTCATCGACTGGAATGCAGAAGGATATCGTCTTTTACCCAATGGAAAAGATGGCAGAGAAGGGCTTGCCATGATTTTGCAATATAAGCCGGATCTGGTATTGATTGATATCAAAATGCCAGGCTATTCCGGACTTGAAGTGATCCAGAAGGCAAAGGAACAGGGATTTGCAGGACATTTTATCATTTTGACCGGCTATTCTGAATTTGAATACGCCAAGACGGCTATTTCCATGGGAGTGGAAGGTTATCTTTTAAAGCCCATTGATGAGGATGAGCTTCTTCGGTATGTACGCCAGATTCACAAAAAATTGGAGTCAGAGGCTTATCTCAAAAGCTATCATGGACAAAACGAAGATAAAGCCAGGCAAGAACTCTTGCGGCGGGTGGTTCTTAATGAAGACTCTCCGGAAAATCTCAAAAGAGAGATTGAGCTTTATCAGCTGCCTGTGGAAGGAAATTGCTTTTGTGTGGCTGTGTGCCAAGACAGTGATGCGAATGAAGACAAAGAAGACAGAAAATTTCAGGAGAAGCTGAACAATTTGACAGCAGGGGATGCTGCCTGTATAGGGAGTTTCGCTATGATAGGGATCGCAGTTCTGGTAGGGAAAGGCGTTACCTATAAACAGTGGAAAAGCCGCATGGAAAAGAGGAATAAACGATTGGCAGGTTATTATGGTTCCGGCTTTCGGATTGCGATCGGCAATAATGTACATCATTGGCGGGAATTGATTTGTTCTTATGAGAGTGCCCGTTATCTGCTGGATCAATCGTTTATTTTTGGAGAGGAAGATGTCCTGACCATTGATCTGATCTGCAATTTGGAGGAGAGACGAGAAGCGGTTTCGGTAGAATATCTGGAAATGTTGATTGAAGTGGGCGAGGAAGAAGGAATCCGGCGGGCCATGGGAATGTTTCGGGATTATTGCGCCTGGCATATGCTGAAAAGTGCAGAGATCAAAATGCTTTTGATTCAGGAGCTGATGCAGCTTCAGATGCGTCTGGGAAAGAAATATACCTCGGATGCGTTATCTGACGAGAAGATGCAGCCATTGATTCGCCGGCTGATGGAAGCAGAGGATATGAAGGTATTACTGGAATATTTTGAAGGCATAATGACAGACTTAAGCCGGGAGATAGGCACTGGCGGGGCAGGAAATATTATCCGAAGAGTCTACTATTATATGGAAAAGAATTATGATAAGGATTTGAAGCTGGAGACAATTGCTAAAAATTTTAATTATAACAGTGCTTATCTGGGAAAATTATTTCGCAAGGAGATGGGAGAAAGCTTTAACAACTCGCTGGATATTATTCGCATTGCCAATGCCCGGCGGCTTTTACAGGAGACGAATCTGAAAGTATATCAGATATCAGAGCGGGTGGGATATGGGAGCATTGATTATTTCTACATCAAATTTAAAAAATATGTCGGGATCAGCCCTAAGGAATATCGTAAAAATCTGCAAAACGAAGAGTAAAAAAAGTGAGATATAGAATGAGGGTGTTGCAAAATAAGGAAAATGGCGAATGACTTATTTTGTGGCGCCCTCGTTTTTTTAGAAATCTCTAAAATTTTGGAAATTCAGATTCATTTTTTCGGGTGTTTTCTATCATGGGGAGAATGTTACAATAGTCCTAGGAGTATTAAAACTAATTATTTTAAGAAAGGGGAGGCAACATGAAGAAGCACTTCAAAACAAGATGGGAAGACCACTTAAAGCGAGTGACAGCCCGGGTATTGATAGCGGTACTGACCGTGACTACCTGCATGCAGGGGCTGGTATTCCCGGCCCATGCGGAAAGCTATGGGAAAAACGGTATTGTCCGTGAAAACATGACGTCCTGGCAGATCGTAGATGATATGGGGCTGGGATACAACATCGGCAATACCTTTGACAGCATTGGCTCCTGGATTACGATTGATGATCCCTGGGAGTATCAGAGGGCATGGAATAATGATCCGGTTTCCAAGCATTTTATCCAGAAGGTACATCAGGCAGGTTTTAAGACCATTCGTCTGCCTGTCAGCTGGGCAAAGTGGATTGACGGCAATAACCAGATTGATCCTGGGTATATGTCCGCAGTGCAGACAGTAGTGGACTGGTGCATGGAAGAGGATATGTATGTGATTTTGAACATTCATCATGACAGCGGTGCTGCGGATAATTCCTGGGTGCGCAATATCGTCACGGATTTTGATAGCACTTCCAGAAAATATGCGGCAGTGTGGAATCAAATCGCCACTAATTTTGCGGGTTATGGAGATCACCTGATCTTTGAAGGGATGAATGAGGTGGAATTTCCGGCTGCCTCAAGTAAGTCCAGGCAGTATGAACTTTTGAATCATTTAAATCAGCTTTTTGTGGATACGGTGCGGGCGACAGGCGGAAATAATGCCGGACGTCATTTGCTGATTCCGGGTTTTAACACCGATATCAAACAGACATGTGATCGACGTTACCATATGCCGGAGGATCCGGCCGGGCGCTGTATACTGTCCATCCATTATTATAGTCCCTCGCCCTTTGCGGTGGCAGAGCATAATGTGGACTGGTGCGAGCCGGTGACTACCTGGGGCAGTGAGGAAGATATTGCGGCAGTGAGAGAACATTTTGATATGCTGGCCAACAACTTCCTGGGTAAAGGAGTGCCGGTAATTATCGGCGAATATGGAGTTTTGACGGAAGATAATAAAGAAAAACAGAGTATCCGTGACTATGTGAAAAAGGTTCCGGAAATTATCATGGAATATGGCATGTGTCCGGTACTCTGGGATACCAGCAATGCCGGCGACATGAAATTTATTGAACGGAACAGCGGAGAATTCTACGATGCACAGATTCGTGCCAATTATGCAGAGCTGGCTCAGAAAAAGGCCAGCGGGCAGATTGCCAGAAAGGATCTGTCTATTACTAATTATAAAGAAGTACAGCTTCCCATCAGCCCCGGAGGATGGGTATCGCTGGCCTCCTATGATCCCTCCAAAATTTTGGGAGTGAAGTTCAGCCTGATATGTTCCAGTGACTGGGACAGTTATGGCGGCGGCGGAATCTGGATTGACGGCTACGACAACACACCGCAATATCAGTTCAACAGTGTGTTCGACGAGGTGACTTACATGTTCACCGAGGAAGAACGAGGGCGGCTCGGCGACCGTCTGGGTATCTTTTTGTGGTGGACTGACGAATCCAAAGGCGGCAACCGGGTCAGCGATCTTGCTTTTGAAAATGGCCGGGTAACGATTCTCTATGCAGAAGGAGAAAATGTCAATACGGCTGGCCCCTACACGAACAGCGGCGGAGGAGGCGGTGGCGGAGGCGGAAACGGCCGTCCGAACCACGGAACAAATCCGGGCGGAAGTGGAAACCAGTACGGCGAGAGGGAGGTAAAAGCATATCCCTATAGCTTGGATGGCCTGAATAAGGATGGCTATAGCTGTACAGTGAATATTAAGGAGCTGTATGACGGCTTTGAACTGGGAGACAAGATTCGTCTGACGATCTATCCTCTGACAGACGATTGGGCTTCTGGCGCTATCGAAATTCCCGGTTTGGAGGATAATGGTTTCGGGGGCAACAAACAGGAGTTTGTATTTATTCCGGCGCAGAATACCATGGTAGTGAAATTATGGGTAACCGGGAACAAACGTTCCTATTTCCGCTTTGCCATGAGATGCGAGGTCATTGAGAAGGGAAACCAGGATCCGATTCTGGTGAAGAATGGAGAAGAGCTGTCTTATACCTGGGATGATTTGATGAAAATTGCCGGGGTTTCGGGAGACCGGAATAAGAACCAGAAGCTTAAAGTCACATTTGCAGTCGAGAATCCAGAAGGATTGCCGGTTAAAGATGTGAGTGTTCATATGTACAAAGCAAACGGCGTGAGCTTCAGCAGCACCTTGGGCAGTGAGGAGAATGATAATACCGCCGGGGCATCTATCAGTGGAGCGCCGCGAAAGCAGGATGTGGCAGTCAATTTGAAAAACAGCAGCGGCAGTGATATTCTGATAAAGGGGATCTATGTAGAGGTGCTGGAGGAAGAGGACGATCCGAATGTATTGCAGAAAATGCAGGGAGGAATCACAAACTTCAGCAGAGAAGCGATGACGGTTCAAAATTATGACGGAAGTGAGCCGGAGGGGATAAAAATTTATTTTACCACAGAGGACAAAGACTTTAAGGCTGAGAAATTTGGCGGAAAACTATTTGTCAATGATATGGGCTGGGATGACGGTATGGAAGGAAAAGACTGGACCGTCAAAAACGACGATGGTGGAATGTATATCTTTATTCCCAAAGAGAAATACGAAGCTTCTGCCAATAAGGTATGGTTTAATTTGTGGGAGCTGCAAGATGGATTTACTATCACCAAGGTGATAGTAATAGAGCAGGAGGAAGAAAATCCATTTAGCCCGGTTCTGGTAAAAGCAGGGGAGTCCGTAGATTACCCATTAAAGGATCTGCTGGAACAGGCGGGGATTGCTTCCGGAGGCATGGCAAGGATTACGGTTAAGGTGCGGCGGCTTGATGCGGCAGCTACGGCCACGGCAGAAGTGTCTCTCACGGATCGAAAAGGCTATGTATTGTCAGCGATGAGCAGCGGAACCACTGCCTGGCATACGCCGGATCCGATTCTGACCGCAGTGGTAAACCAGGAGGATGTCTTAAAGATCAGCGCGGCACAGAGTGAAGATGTGGCGGGAGATTTCGAGATAGAGAATATTACGGTAGAGCCGGTGACGGCAGATATTCTGACAGAAATCGGTTCCATGGGAAGCGTGGCACTCCCTCAGGCTGTTATCGATGAGGCAAAGGTAGCAGCTGTGACGGGAGAACGGGCAGGAGTGAAGGTATATTACTCTTTCTCAGGCGATGATATCAAAAACAGTGGAATCGCCCTGAAGGTAAACGGCACAGAGCTTGCCTGTGCGGACTGGGAGACGGGCAGTGATGGAGAAGGAGCATATATCTGGGCAGACTGCGGGAATTTGAGGGATTTAGGATTGTCGATGTCCTGGTGGGATGAGAATCCGGCTCCGTCCCTGGCAGTGAAGAAGCTGGTGGTGGTAAAGACAGCAGAACAGAAAGAGGAGTTTTCGTCCTTTACCATGAACGCCGGAGAAGTAAGGGATTATGCGTTAAAGGATCTGCTGGAGCAGTCAGGCATTGCTTCAGGAAGCCTGGCAAAAATTACGGTTAAGGTACGGCGGTTTGAAGGAGAGGGTACGGCAATGGCAGAAGTGTCTCTTTCGAGTCAGGATGGCTATGTACTGTCAGCGATGAGCAGCGGAACCACTGCCTGGCATACACCAGATCCCGTTTTGACTGCTGTGGTAAGTACAGAGGATATCCTCAAAATAGAGGCGGTCCAGAGTGAGGATGTGACCGGAAAATTCGAGGTGGAAGAGATTACGATAGAACCGGCAGATGATTCTGCCCTGGCAAAAATCGGTTCCATGGGCAGCGTGGCATTTCCGCAGGCAGTTATTGATCAGGCAGTAGAGGCGGCCGTGACGGGAGAGCGGGCAGGAGTAAAAGTGTATTACTCTTTCTCAGGTGATGACATCAAAAACAGTGGAATCGCCCTGAAGGTAAACGGAGCAGAATTTGCCTGTGCAGACTGGGAAACGGACAGCGATGCTGATGGAGATTTCATTTGGGCAGATTGTGGCAGCTTGAGCAGCTTTGGTCTGTTGATGTCCTGGTGGGATGAGAATCCGGCCCCGTCCCTGACGATTAAGAAGCTGGTGGCAGTGAAGAAGGAAGCAGGAGAAGACCCTGGTGAGACGGATAATATCGTAAAGGGAGAGACGGCAGAAATCAATCTTGCAAAGTATGACACAGAAGGAGTCCTGGGAAGCAATCCGGTGAGAATGGAAATTACTTTTACAGCAGAAGCCGGCTACAAAGGCGAAGTGGAATTGAAGGATGCGTCCCATAGCGGAGTTACGATAGTAGGGGAGTTTTCTAATGACAATGGCGGAGAGTGCCAGGCAGTTGTAATCGGAAATCCTCAAAATAATAAAGTAACGGTAAAATTAAGCGATGATGCTTCAGCCGAAAGCTGTATCATTAAAGATATTCAAATCATAGAGGAAGCACTGGATTCTGGCAGCTTGGCAGGGCTTTCTGCCGATTGGACCGGCAAGGTAATATTCAGCGGGGAAGCGATAGAAGATCAGACAGACGGTGAGGAAACCTGTGCTCTGAAGATTTATCTGTCAGAAGAAGTTACTCTGACAGATGGCTCGGTAGCCGGCTGGTGGAATGACGGCTGGCGGCAGAAGGGCTTTGACGAGCTTATTACAGGCAATGATGAGGAAGGCTATTATATCTGTTTTGAAGACTGTGGCGGACCGTCAAATGGTGTTGGTGAAGTGAATCTCAACCATTATGGGAACTGGAGTAACGCCGATTGGAAAGTGGAGGTTAAGAAGGTTGTTCTGGTTTCTCAGGTAGCTGGAAACCATCTGCTTCCTGCTGTGGAGGAAGCCGTGAAATTGGGTAAGAACTTGTTCCGTCTGCCAGTAATGAATGTACCGGTTGGAATGGAATACACGGTCAGCGATTCTATGAAAGAAGAAAACGGCGGCCAAAAAGGAATTTTGCGCATCGCAACCTCTGCTGACTGGAAAGAATATGAGGAATCTGCCGAGGCCAGGGCAACTTCTTCGAACACAGCTTTTGACGGCTGGAAGGCTGTGACAAAGAAGCTTCCGGTTGAGCCTGAGAGCCAGAGAGAGTATGAATTTGCCCCGGCTGAAAGAAATGCGATTGGCCGTATGATCGAATGGGCAAAAAAAGAGGATTCGGAAGACTTCCCAGTGTTGTATTTTGATCTGGATGCAGTAGGGTATTGGATTGAACAGATGATTTTAATTTTCGATCCGGAGGATATTTTGGAGACCGATGGTTTTGGATACGACATAGATCTGGATTAATTCAGGAGGGGAGAGCGGAAAATGAAAAGAGAGATACGGCAGATTTGTGCGGTATGGATGATAAGTCTGCTGTCTGTCGCCACAATCTTTCCTGCTTTTGCAGAGGAAGAAGAGGTGAAAAACCGTGGCTGGCAGCAGGAAGAGGATGGGCGCTGGTTCTACCTGGATTCCAGTGGAGAGCGAAAAACAGACACCTGGATCCGCGGGGCAGATCGGAACCGATATTATCTGGATGAGGAAGGCTATATGGCCACGGATCGGATCATCGAAAACGGGAATAAGCTCTATTATGTAGATAAAAACGGCGTGCGTGTCACGAACCGCTGGGCGTCCCAGTCGAATGCGGAGGAGATTTGTGACCAGGAGGTGGATACTGTCTGGTATTATATCGGGGCAGATGGCAGTGCAAAACGAAAGGAAAATCATGCCTATCATATCCGGGATAAATCGGGAGAGCTGCAAAAATACTTTTTTGACAGTGATGGCCATATGCTGACTGGCTGGCAGAAGATTGAGAACCATGACGGGAACTATGATATTTATTATCTGGGAGATGAAAATGAGGGGTATGTACATACCCAGTGGCAGTATCTGATACCGCCGGATGATGAGGACGAGATACTGACCGATCCCACGAAGGTGTATGACGGCTATGAAATGTTTTATTTTGGCTGGGATGGCAAAATGAAGCGATCGGACGAATGTGAGATTGAAAACGGCCAGAGATTCGGATTTGACGAGAACGGTGTGATGATCACCGGCTGGGCCCCGGCAGTACATCCGGATAATCCGAACGGAGATGAAGAGGAAGATGGAAAAAATTTTGGCGTGAACCGTTATTACGACAAGGTGACCGGCATCATGGCCAAGGGCTGGCTTTTTGCCTCGGATCCGGACAGTGATGAGAGCAGCGATCCTCACTGGTTCTATTGTGACAAGAAGGATGGTTATCTGTACAATGAGGGAGGCAGGGACAGCGACAGTGTTCTTGGATGGAAAAAAATTGATGGCCAGGTGTATTTCTTTGATGATCATGGGCGCATGGTGACGGGACTAATCAGCACAGGCGGCAATGACACCGGGGGAAGCCCATTCGTGGAGAGTGAGTTTGATTATCTGGAGAATACCGGTGTCATCGGAAAGGGAGGCTCCAGTAAACCGGCAGGAATTTATTATCTGAGCCAGAATGAGGCTACTTTGGGACAGATGGCGAAGGGAAAGAGGATTCGTCTTTCCCTGGACGGGGATTCTGAAACTTATCATTTCCATAAAGCAGGATGGGCCTACACCAATGCGCTGGTGGAGGATCGAGTTTATGGAGAGGATGGAGTGATGCTTTGTTCGGAAGGTGGCTGGGAGGTTTTCCCCATGGACAGAGATATCTATGACAAGGAGGATTTTCGGGAGGAGGACGGAGAAATTGTGGTGAAAGCCGGAGCAGAACCGTTGATCCGGGCCGGTGAAGCTGTGATGATCAATAAGTCCGGCAAGATAAAGAAAAAGGGCAGGGTCAAGGTAGAGGGAATCCGCTACGAGGTGACCGATTATGTGGCAGTAGAATGCCCGGATGAGGATTAAAAGAGTGGCAGGCCATAGTCTCAAAGGAGGTTGTGGCCTGCCTCTTTTCGCTCCTTTTTCCATGGCTGAGGATTCTCAGAGATAAACTTAATGACATTGCTGCTTTATGTTAGAATTTTCATGGAAAACCCCTCTGAATTTCGGGGTTTTTTATTTTGTGCCGGATTTTTATAATAATTATAATAAAAAAACGAGGGAGGTAAGCGGTATGAAAAAACCGAAAAAGAACCCGGCAACAAAAGAAAAGTTCAGCTGGGAACTGATGTATAAGCAGCGTTTTTTGTTGATGATGTCCGTTCCGTTTCTTATCTGGCTGATCATTTTCAAGTACATACCCCTCTGGGGCTGGACTATGGCATTTCAAGAGGTAACGCCAAAGACCTTTGCCATGTCTGTGTGGGAAAGGCCATTTGTGGGATTTGGCAACTTTGTGACGGCGTTCACGGACCGTTTGTTTGCGCAGACTATGGTAAACACTATCTTTATCAGCATTCTGGGAATCGGGCTGGGAACGGCAGGAGCGATCCTGTTTGCCCTGATGCTGAATGAAATCCGGATGCAGGGATTTAAAAAATTCACTCAGACGGTTTCTTATTTGCCTCATTTTGTTTCTTGGGTTATTATTGCCAGTATTGCAAAAATGTTTTTAAATGACGGCGGGCCCCTGGAGACAATGCTTGGCGGTACAAGGCTTCATTTGATGAGCAGCAACTCGCCGATGTTCTGGATCGTGGTGTGCCTGATCAATGTGTGGAAAGAGGTTGGCTGGGATGCCATCATCTATCTGTCAGCGATGGCAGGGATTGACCAGGGAATTTATGAGGCGGCCAAAGTGGACGGCGCTAACCGGTTCCAGCAGATTTGGCATATTACTTTACCAGGAGTGAAACCGACAGCCATTGTACTGCTGATCATGAGTATCGGAAGTGCCCTTAATGTAGGTATGGAGCGGCAGATGCTTCTCAGTAATGGTATCGTCCAGGACCATGCCATGGTACTTTCCTGGTTTGCCTATGTCCGTGGCATTGGCTCCAACAACTATGGGCTTGGTACGGCTATCGGCATGTTCCAGTCGGTAGTGGGGATTATTCTCCTGTTTATTGCCAACAAGATTGCTGGTATGTTTGGCGAAGACAAACTGGTTTAGGGAGGTGTGAAAGATGAAGCTTGAGTCCAAAAAGACAGCGTTTGATTATGTACTGCTGGCATTTTTTTGTGTGCTGATCGTGATCACGGTATATCCGTTTTTGAACGTGCTGGCCATCTCTCTCAATGACCCGATGGATACCATGAGAGGGATCAATTTTATCATTCCAAGAGTGTTTACTCTGAGTAATTACAAGTATATTTTTTCTGAAAATAATATGCTTCAGCCGATGATTCTGTCAATAATACGTACCCTGGTAGGAACCGGGCTGGGGGTGATTTGCACTTCTATGCTGGCTTATGTGCTGAGCCGAAAGGATTTTTATTTTAATAAATCTTTTACCATTATTTTTATCGTAACCATGTATGTTAGCGGAGGAATGATACCTGAGTATCTGCTGATTATGCGGACACTGCGGATGGGGCAGAATTTCTGGGTATATATCATTCCCGGGCTGATCTGGGTCTACAATGTGATTCTGATGCGTTCGTTTATTGAGGGAATGCCAATGGCATTGCAGGAGGCGGCCAAGATTGACGGCGCAAATGATTTTGTGATATGGTATAAAATAATTCTTCCCCTGTGTAAGCCGGTACTGGCTACAGTGGCTCTGTTTGTGGCGGTAGGGCAGTGGAATTCCTTTATGGATACTTATCTGTATGCCAGAGAGCTGCCAACATTACAATACGTGCTGTATGAGGTGATGCAGTCGGCGGAGATCAAGGTGGACACGCATGCGGCCAGTATGGGACTGGTGCAAAATACGGTCAGCCCGATGTCAGTGCGTATGGCTGTGACGGTGGTGGCTACGGTGCCGATTCTGGTGGTATACCCGTTTTTGCAGAAATATTTTGTGGGCGGTATGACGTTAGGCGCGGTGAAAGACTGATTGCTATCGAAGGTTGATGGACAAAAAGATGGACGAAGGATAGCAGCTTGGCAATGAGGGTGTTGAGGCTGTTTCTGAAATGGAGGAAGTAGAGATGAAGAAATTCGGAACAAAACGGTGTATGGCTTCAGTGATTGCCTTTTCTCTGTGTGCCGGTATGATGTCCGGATGCGGCGTTGCTGCATCATCCGGCGGTGGATATGATGAAGATGGGGTACTGGAGTTGGAATTTTTTAATAAGGACGGGGAAGAAGATCTCTGGGATAACCCGGTGGCCCAAATGCTGACAGAAAAGACCGGAATCCGTCTGAAGGTGGATTATCCGGTGGCAGCGGACGATATGAAAGTGGCACTGATGATCGCAGAGCAGAATTTTCCGGATATGATTTATGCCAAGGGGGATGTGGCCAGTCTGGTGGAGGCCGGTGCGCTGCTGGATTTGACAGACCTGATTGAGCAGTATGGGCCGAACATCAAAAAGATGTATGGGGATGAATTTGACAAATTAAAATATTCGGCAGAGGATCCGGCCATCTATCAGCTTTCATCCTATCCTATGGGGGCAACTCCTTTTAAGGATGCAGGAAATGCCCAGGTTCAATGGGCTGTACTGAAGGAAAATAATTATGAGATTCCCCGGACGCTGGATGATCTGGAGAAAATGTTAAAAGACTATATGAAAGAACATCCCAAGACAGAGGAAGGGCTTGATACCATCGGCATTACCCTTTCCACGTCAGATTGGCACTGGCTGATTACCTTGGGCAATCCGGCTGGATTCATTGCAGACGGACAGCCGGATAACGGCCAGTGGCTGATTGACGATGAATATAATGCCATGTATAAGTTCCGTTCGGATAAGGAGCGGGAATATTTTCGCTGGCTGAACCGGATGTACAACGAGGGAGTGCTGGATCATGAGTTTGCTACTCAGACCCATGAGGACTATATTGCGAAGGTTTCTTCCGGCCGTGTACTGGCGCTGGTAGATAAGGACTGGGATTATGAAGACGCAGAACGTGTGCTGATTGCAGACGGAAAGCTGGATAAGACCTATGCGCCACTGCCAGTGACTATCAGCGAGGATGTGAAATGCCCGTCTTTGATGAACCAAGGCCTTACCACCGGGCAGGGAGTGGCGATTACCACGGCTTGTAAATATCCGGAGGAAGCGATTAAGTTTTTGGATTTTCTCTGTTCAGATGAAGGTCAGGTGCTGGTCAACTGGGGGGTAGAGGGGATAAACTATTCGGTGGATGAGAACGGGAAGCGTTATCGGTCCCAGGAGGAAATTGAAGCGTCCAAATCGGATAAGGATTACAGTAAGCGAACCGGGGTCGGATTCTATGCATATCCGTTTCCCACCTATGGCAACGGAGTGATGGATCCCAGCGGCAATGGATATACCACGGCCAGCAGAGAAGCGGTAATGGCAGAGTATAATGCGGAGCAGAAGGCGGCCTGTGAAGCGTGGAATGTAGATCTTTTGGTGGATATTTTCCCGCAGCGGGAGGAATTTGCGATTCCGAAGTTTTCACCGGTATGGGCATATGCAAAGCCGGCAGAGATTGAAGACATTACCAAAAAGCTGGATGAAATTGCCTGGTCAGGACTGATTGGCTGTGTGATTGGAAAGCCGGAACAGTTTGATGCCAATTATGACGCGATGATTAAAGCATTTGAGGGAAGCGGAATGTATGAGGCGGAACAGATGATGGGAGACATCGTCAAGGCACAGGTGAGGATGCTGGAGGAATAAAACACTGCAATATTTAAGAGAGGGAGCTGCAGAACAAGAGGGTGTTGCCAAATAAACCGCTCGTCAGTTCTCTATCCTGTGTTCGGATGGTTCACGTACACACAGTCTGCTCTTAACGGACAAAGTTCGCCAATATCAGACAGTATGTTCGTGAGCAGCCGCACACAAGATAAGAGAAATGACAGGCGGTTTATTTTGCTACAGCCTGGCTCAAAATGCATTGATACAGTCAGGAGGATAGGATCATGAATGGTGAGAAGAGAAAAAACAGAGAGCAAATTTTTGCTCATTCCGGAGTTCGGAAAATCCTTTATGGGGGAGATTATAACCCGGAGCAGTGGCCGGAGGAAGTCTGGAAGGAAGATATGCGGCTGTTTCAGTTGGCCGGAGTGGATTGTGTGACGCTTAATGTGTTTAGCTGGGCGGCCCTGCAGCCGGATGAGGAAACGTATTGCTTTGATCGGCTGGATCGGATCATGGAGCTGGTGAAGGAAAACGGGCTGTATGTGATTTTGGCGACCTCAACAGCGGCGCATCCGGCGTGGATGGCCAGAAAGTATCCGGAAGTATTGCGGATGGAATTTTCCGGGCTGAAAAGGAAGTTCGGGGGCCGGCATAATTCCTGCCCCAACAGTCCGGTTTACCGAAAATATGCCAAAAGGCTGGCAAGGAAGCTGGCAGAGAGATATGGGCATTTTGAAAATTTGATTGCCTGGCATGTGAACAATGAATACGGCGGGGAATGCTACTGTGAAAATTGTGAGCGGGCATTCCGGGTATGGCTAAAGGAGAAGTACCGAACGCTTGAGCAATTAAATGAGGCGTGGAATACCAGCTTCTGGGGGCATACGTTTTATGACTGGGAAGAGGTTGTGGTTCCGAATTTGCAGAGCGAGCATTTTGCAGAGAATCGGACCACATTTCAGGGGATTTCCCTGGATTACCGGCGATTTTGTTCGGATTCTTTGCTGAGAAATTACCAGGATGAGCAAGCGGCGATCCGAGAAGTGACGCCCAATATCCCGGTGACTACCAATCTGATGGGATTTTATAAACCGCTGGACTATCAGAAATGGGCCAGGGAGATGGATTTTGTTTCCTGGGATAATTATCCGGCTAATGATACGCCGGCAGCAGTGATTGCCATGAATCATGATTTGATGCGGGGGATTGGCGGCGGGAGGCCGTTTGCCCTGATGGAACAGACGCCGAGCGTCACCAACTGGCTTTCCTATAATGCGCTGAAACGTCCGGGAGTCATGCGGCTTCTTAGCTGGCAGGCTGTAGCCCATGGGGCGGATACGGTATTATTTTTCCAGATGAGGAGAAGCATTGGAGCCTGTGAGAAATATCATGGGGCGCTCATCGATCATGTGGGAAATGAGCATACCCGGGTATTTCGGGAAATGCAGGCGCTGGGGGAGGAATTAAAACAGATAGGAGGCCGGACTCTGGGAGGCCGGACACCGGCCAAGGTAGCGATCCTGATGGACTGGGACAACTGGTGGGCGCTGGAATACTCGGCAGGTCCCAGCTGCGACTTAAAATACCTGGATGAGGTGGAGCGCTATTATACGGCGTTTTATGAACAGAATATCCCGGTGGATTTTGTCTCCGTTGAGGAGGAATTGGAGAAATATGCTATCGTTGTTGCCCCGGTGCTCTATATGGTGAAAACCGGGTATGAAGAGATTCTGAAACGATATGTCAGGGCAGGCGGAACCCTGGTCACGACCTTTTTTTCCGGCATTGTAGAGGAGCATGATTTGGTGGTGGCCGGAGGATATCCGGGGCGGTTGCGGGAGCTTTTTGGCGTGTGGGTGGAGGAAATCGATGCGTTGCCGACCGGGGAGCAAAATGGCTTTACCTGGAACGGGAAACACTATCCGGCAGAGCTGCTCTGTGATATAATGCATTTGGAGAGCGCCGGCGGGGAGGCAGTGTATGAGACAGATTTTTATGCCGGCAGCCCGGCACTGGCAAAAAACCACTTTGGAAAAGGAATAGCATGGTATGTGGCGACACGCAGTAGCCAAGAGTTTTATCATGATCTGATCAAAAGGCTGGCAAGAGATGCCGGAGTGGAAGAGCTCTGGTCCCCGGTCCCGCAGGTGGAAGTCTGTGAGAGGCAGAATGAGGAGGGCAAGTTCTTATTTTTTCTGAATCACGGCAGAGAGGATGCAGAACTCACACTGGAGAAAGCCGGGATATGGATACAGAAAGGGAAACCGTATGAAAAAGGGGCAAAGATCTGGTTGAAGGGGAAGGATGTGATGGTTTATCAAGTACAGTGAATGTTTGAGGGGGTGTAGGGATGAAAAGGGGAAAAAGACGGCTCCGGCATCTGTATGATCGGCTGCTGGGCATGCGGCTGTGCTATCAGATGGCGCTGCTCTATATTATCGGCGGCGCCCTGCCCGTCATCCTGATCGGCATGTACCTGATTCAGGGAACGAGCCGGATCTTGATGGAAAGGGAGATGCAGGCGGAGTTATCGGAGCTGGATCGGATTGGCCGGGAGGCGGACAGTCTGTTTAGTACGGTTAATTCACTGTCCAAGACTTTCTATTTTGACGAGAAGCTAGAGCATATTGCTGAATACCAGTATCAGGAATACCAGGAGATTGTGGATGACTACCGGGACTATACGGCGTTTAATACTATGAGAAATCTCTATAGCCGTCTACTCCACTATATTACAATTTATATGGAAAACGATACGATTGTGGAGAATGCGCATTTCCAGAAGGTTGACAAACAGCTTCATGCCAAGGGGTGGTATCAACAGGTTTTGGGCCGCGGGGGAGGCGCAGTCTGGCAGTATCTGCCGTTCCATTTGGATCAGCAGCATTATCTGGCGCTGACCCGTCTTTTGCGGACGCAAAAGGCAGAGAATGTAGGCGTACTGGCAATTTATTTGCGCCCGGAACGTCTGGAGGAGATTTTGGGGACGCGGAAAGGAGATGTCTGTATTGTCCTGAATCAGGAGGAGATTTTGATGGGGGCGGAGGGACAGGCATGGTATGAGGATATCCGGGGGATTTTAAAGAACCGGGGGACAGGTACGTTCCAGGAGCAGACAGAGGTAAGAGGACAGGAGTACCTCCTGACTTGCATTGCGGTCAGCTCCCGGGAGACAGAGGATATTTTTCAGATTGTCAGTATGAAGTCTTATCGGGATATCTTAAGACAGGTGAATGGGCAGAATCGCCGGAGCATTTATGTGTTTTTGGGAAGTGTGCTGTTGTCGGTGACGATGATCTGGCTGTTTTCCCGGGCATTCAGCGGACGGGTTAACCGTTTTCGCCGGCAAATGCAAAAGGCCGCGTCCGGGGACTTTAACCTGGAAGAGAGCCTGGGCGGGAATGACGAGATCAGTGAATTATATGGTTATCTCTGGAGCATGATTTTGGATATCCAGCGGCTTTTGGCGGAAATCTATCAGGAGCGGATTCATGCGGAGCAGCTCTATGCCAGACAGAAGGAAGCGGAATTTAAGATGTTGGCCAGCCAGATCAACCCGCATTTTCTCTATAATACATTAGAGACTATTCGCATGAAGGCGCGGGTAAACCACCAGCCGGAGATTGAGGAGCTGGTGAAAATGCTGGCTAAAATTTTGCGGAATAATGTGCGGGCCGGGGATCGGGATGTAACGCTGGGACAGGAGCTTGATTTGGTGGAGTCGTATCTGAAGATCCAGCAGTACCGTTTTGATGAGCGTCTGGAATATGAGATTTCCACAGAGGACGGATTAAAAGAGGAGAAGATGCTCCCGCTGATTTTACAGCCGATTGTGGAAAATTCGATTATTCATGGGTTGGAGAGTAAGGAGGGAGTGGGACATATCCGAATTCGGGCCAGAAGAGAGAAAGAGGATTTTCTGGTGATTGTGGAGGACGACGGGATAGGGATTTCTTCGGAGGTGCTGGAGCGGATTCGTGAGGGACTAAACAGCCGGGAACTGAACCGGCCCCATATTGGTGTCAGCAATGTACACCAGCGTCTGCGGCTGAAATATGGAAACGGCTATGGGCTGGTGGTTGAGAGCGAAGAGGGCTGCTTTACCCGAGTGGCCGTGCGGATTCCCACAGGAGGAAATCGGCCGGCTATGAGTTAATGCTTTTCGAAGGTACGCCTGGGAGGAAGGAGCGGGAGGCCCCGCGCGTTCCTTCAAGGCGTACCTCTCACAACAACTTTTCTGTTACATCTACGACAGCGAGCTTCCCATGACCACTTCGACCTGGCAAGTACTTCCCGGATATACAGGAAGCGGGTCTCCTGGTGTGAGAGGAGCGCCATCAAGAGTGAGGGAACGAACTCCTTTTTCCACGTGATCAGGGTTGCTCACATGGATGAGATAGCGGCAGTTCCGATAGCGGCGTTCTATATAGAAATCATCCATTGCTTCCGGGATGCAGGGATCCAGGATCAGTCCCTGAAAATCCGGATGGATACCCAAGATGTACTGGGAGATATTCACGAATGTCCAGGCAGCCGTGCCGGTCAGCCAGCTGTTTTTGGCTTCGCCGTGTTTAGGTGCATCTTTGCCAGCTATCATCTGGGAGTAGACATAGGGTTCTGTGCTGTGGATATCGCTGATGTCCTCAATATAAGCAGGGGCGATTCGGCGGTAGACCTCGAAGGCCCGGTTCCCTCTGCCAATGCAGGTTTCGGCAATAGAAATCCAGGGATTATTGTGGCAGAAGATGCCGGCATTTTCCTTGTAGCCCGGCGGGTAGGAGGAAATTTCACCAAGATTTACATAATACCGGCTATAGGCGGGCTGCTGCAGCATAATGCCATAGGAGGTATCCAGGTGTTCCTGAACCGAATCGAGCGCCTGCTTAGCCAACCCCTCCCGGATGCCAATCCCAGCCAATACGCAAAAGCCTTGTGGTTCGATAAAAATTTTACCCTCTTCACACTGATGGGAGCCAACCTTTGTCCCGGCTGCATCATAGGCGCGCAGGAACCATTTGCCATCCCAGCCGGCATCGAGAGCCCGGCTGATCATTTCTTGTACAGCAGCGTTTGCCCGGGCAGCTTCTTTTTTATTGCCCAACAGACGTTGAAGTTGAGCGTATTCTCCGCCGTATTTGACAAACATACCGGCGATAAAGACGGATTCGGCAACCGGCCCTTCAGAAGGGCCAAAGGTCTGGAAGGATTCGCCCGGTTCTGTAGAAAAACAGTTCAGGTTGAGACAGTCGTTCCAGTCGGCGCGTCCGATGAGTGGAAGTCCATGGGGCCCCAGATGTGTCAGTGTATAATCGAAGGAACGGGTCAGATGATCCAAAAGAACGGCGCTGTTTTCACTGTTATTGTCGTAGGGCACCTGCTCATCCAGGATAGAGAAATCACCGGTTTCCTTGATATAGGCAGCAGTACCGGCAATCAGCCATAGGGGGTCGTCATTGAAACCACTGCCAATATCGGAATTCCCTTTTTTGGTCAAAGGCTGGTATTGATGATAGGCGCTGCCGTCAGGAAACTGGGTGGCGGCAATATCAAGAATTCTCTGTCTGGCCCGTTCCGGAATCAGATGAACAAATCCTAAAAGATCCTGGCAGGAATCACGAAAGCCCATGCCTCTGCCGGTTCCGGATTCGTAGTAGGAAGCAGAACGGGACATATTGAAGGTGACCATGCACTGATATTGATTCCATATATTGACCATGCGGTTTAATTTTTCATCTTTGCTCCTTAAGGTATAGCAGGAGAGCAGATTATCCCAATAATTTTTCAGCTCCTGTATGGCATCTTTAACCTGCCTGTCAGTGGAGAACCGCGCCATGGCTGCTCTGGCGTTCTTTTTGCTGATGATATCCGGGGCCTCCCATTTTTCGTCCGGCATATTTTCACTGTAGCCCAGAAGAAAGATGAAGCTCTGAGACTGGCCGGGAGCGAGAGTGATATGTAGCTGATGCGAGCCGATGACAGCACCGCCGCTGGCAAGTGTATTTGAGAGCTGGCCGCCAAAAACGGCCTGGGGATGTTCGACACTGCCATAAGCGCCTAAAAAACGGCTGCGGTCAGTCTCAAAGCCATCAATGGGGGCATTGACTGTGTAGTAGGCAAAATGGCGGCGGCGTTCCCGGTACTCAGTCTTGTGATAGATCTCAGAACCGGTAACCTCCACTTCACCCAGGCTTAAATTCCTCTGAAAATTGGTGGAGTCATCCACAGCATTCCAAAAACAAAATTCCACATAAGAAAACAGATCAAATTCTTTTATGGAAGCTTCCGTGTTGGTGAAAATCAGATGGTTAACCTCCATCGTCTCCTTTAAAGGGACGAATGCGGTCAGCTCCGCCTGAAGTCCGTCTTTGGAAGAGCACCAGTGGGAGTAGCCGAGGCCGTGGCGACATTCATAGGAGTCCAGCCGGGTTTTTACCGGCTGCCAGCCAGGAGTCCAGACGGTGTCTCCCTGTTTGATAAAGTAGTAGCGACCGTTAGTGTCGGCAGGAACATTGTTGTAACGGTAACGCGTCAGGCGCAGAAGCTTGGCATCCTTATAAAAGGAGTAGCCGCCGCCGGTATTGGAAATCAGGGAGAAAAAGCTCTCACAGCCGAGATAATTGATCCAGGGCTGAGGAGTAGTGGGCGTGGTGATGACATATTCTTTGTTTTGGTCGTCAAAATAGCCGAATTTCATAAGGAACCTCCGCTTTTTGTATTGATTTTTAAATTTATCATAATGGAGAAGAGATAAAAGGGATACCAGAAAAAGTGGAGTGGTTGTACCGGAAAAAGTATATCCGGTATGAGATAGCCAGGGAGGAAGGTTTTATGGAAGAATAGGGAGTGCAGGCTTTGTAAGCCGGCTTGCGCTTTTTTCGATACAGTGATATGATTAAACGCAAAAGACTATTTAAAGAGCGTATAAACAGCCCTTGATTATGAGAAGCAGAGGTGAATGCATTGTGGCAAACATCGTGGTGAATCAAAGGAGGATGAATGAAGATGGACAAGAATAGAGTGCGGATTCGGGCAGCGAGGGTGGAGGATGCCGGCAAATTGCTGGAGATCTACCGGCCTTATGTGGAAAAAACAGCAATCACTTTCGAATATGAGGTGCCGGAGCCTGAGGAATTTCAAGCCAGGATAAAAAGAACATTGAAAAAATATCCATACCTTGTGGCGGATTGTGAGGGAGAACTGTTAGGCTATGCTTACACGGGGCCCTTCGTGGGCCGGGCCGCCTATGACTGGGCCGCAGAGGTAAGTATTTATCTGAGAGAAGATGTACATAGGATGGGAATGGGGAAAAAACTTTATCAGGCAATCGAGGAGATTTCGAGGGCTCAGAATATCACGAATTTGAATGCATGTATCGGTAATCCGGAACCAGAGGATGAGTATCTTACGAAGAACAGTATTCAGTTTCATACCCATATGGGATATCGTATGGTAGGAGAGTTCTATAAATGTGGGTATAAATTCGGACGTTGGTATAATATGGTCTGGATGGAGAAGATTATCCGGGAGCATGAGGAGAAGCCTGAACCGGTGGCAAAGTTTCCATCTCTTGACATTTTTGCCGGTTATCAGTAAAATGAAACAAAATTGAGAGGAGTGCTATCTCGTGGCTGCAAGATTTTTACGGCGTCCGCTGGCTTTGGCTGTTGCGGCGCTTTTCCTGTTGTCTGCCTGCATACCTTTAAATAAAGCGCCGGATTCCCATGGGGACGCGCTGACTTGGAGCACTTGGAATGGCTATGATAATTTTTTGCAATTGCTCGGTGAAACCTGCCCTGATATTGAACTGGAGTTTATTTCCTATACAGGAAGGAACCGTACCGGTTATAGTTGGGCGCAGATGAGGGGGGATGATATTCCGGACATCTTTATTACATCCCAGGTTTTGGATAAAGACCTGGCAAAGGAGCGCCTGCTGGATCTGTCAGGATATGATTTTGTCAACAAGTTTTCTACCGGTATGCTGGATCAGATGGCTATCGACGGAGGGATTTACCTCTTGCCAGTAAATTATGCCATGTATGGTATTTTTTATAACAAAACATTGATGGAAGAATATGGCTGGAAGGTTCCGGCAAATTTTTCCGAGCTGGAGTCTTTGTGCGCAAAGATTGAGGCCGCAGGATTGATTCCTGGAGTGGTAGGGACACAATTGACGGGAAGTACCTTTTCTACCGTATTTAATCTGGCAAAAACCAGTTGGCTGACCACGCCGGAAGGGATGGGCTGGGAGCGGGATTTTCTGGCCGGAAATGCTACGGCAAAAGACATGTGGGAAGATACCATGGACTATGTCCAGCAGTATATAGACATCGGAATGCTTCATACTGACCCGGAGGATCGGAGCAATCCGAAGCTGATACTGGATTATCTGGGCAATCGAAAGGCGGTATTTTGTACGGCAGTGACGACAGTCAATATTTCAGAATTTCCGGATACTGGTGATGAATTGGGCATGATGCCTTTTATCAGTGAGGATGGCAGTAAAAATATTTATATGTACAATCCGGTCACTTATCTGGGAATCAATAAACATCTGACAGAGCCAGGCAATGAAAAGAAGCTGGAAAATGCTATTCGGATTCTGTCCCTGATTTATTCCAATGAGGGTCAGGCAACATTTACTGGTGAAGATATGCCTTGTGTAATGAGCGCCATTGACAGTGGTGAGGTTCCGGAAAATTCACTGATTTATGATGCACTGCAGGCGTTTCGGGACGGGAGGGCGTTTCGCATGACCTATGCTGGCTGGGAGAGCAATCTGGCCAATATGGGGCAGGCATATAAGGAATGGTTCCGTGGAGAGAATCATATGGACGGAGAACGGTGCATTTCCCGGATGGATGAGCTTCAGGACAGCAGCTTGACACAGTCGGATTTGCTTTATATTTGCGAGAGCACGGCGGACTTTTCTTTGGAGGAGACAGCAAGGCTGATCGGCAAGGCATTGGGGAGCGCTGCAGATGTGGATGCAGCTATGGTTCCAATCGGGGAGTTCCATGAAGGGTATGCAGGGGTGAACTCCGGCGTTACGGGAAAATTGTATGCGGGTAAAATCAATGATGAAATAGTTAGCGCGATTTGCCCGACAAATGAAGAAGGCTATGCAGTCATGTCCATGACCGGGGCCCGTGTCAAGGAACTGGCGCAGGAAGGCTTTGACGCGGATGGGAACGGCAATCCCTATCCTTATATTTTGGTGACTCGTGGTGAAAAGGAACTGTTAGACAGTGGGGTTTATGAAGTGGTTTTTCTGATTCATGGCTATACGGAAAAAGTCGGCGAGAAAGAATCAGCAAAGATATATAAGGGCTCTCTGATGGATTTTCTGCGAATCTGGCTGAAGGAACAGAGGATAGTTTCTCCGGATGGAAATCCCTGGGGGTAAGATTTGCATGTGGAAAAGGAGAAGGAGCGGAATGGAAAATGACAAATGGCCCGACTGGTTCCGGACGGGGAGACGGCCGGCTGTGCTTCCGGTAATATTGGCGCTTTGCCTGCTCTTATTTTCAGCTGGCAGCGGAACGTACTTTACAAAATACCTGAAACATCAGATTTTTGAGGAGCGAACGACTCAGCTGAACGAAATTACATCACAAGTAAGGGTAAATCTGAGCAATGCCCTGGATTTTCACTGGAATTATCTGATAACAGCAGTTAAGGTTTTGAAACAGCAGAGGTTCGATACCACAAAAGATGTAGTTGCATTTATCGACGGTTTGGAAGAGTTTTTGGTAATGGAGCGAGATAGCTCCATGATTATGCTTTTGGATAATGACGGAAATTGTTATGACGTAAATGGAAAGCACGGCGTATGGTCAGATATTGCCCGGATTTCCAGCGGGAAGGAACAATATACTTTTATTTCTGACAGCCATATTTATCAGGGAGGCTGTTGGGTTTTTGTACAGAAACTGGATACGCCTGCTTTTGTGGCGGAGTCTGGGGCCCGATTTACGCATGTGATTCTTCTGAAAGATGTATCTGCACTGACAAAATATTATGAGAGTACGGCATATGGAAACCATAATGAGACTTATATTTTAAAAAGCGACGGTACACGGATGCATGATGATATTTTAGGAGAAAATACGATTCAGGCTTATAATGTCCTCAAAGTATTGGGAGAAATGGGAAATCAGGGGATTTCAGATATTCGGCAAGCTCTTTTGGAGCAGGATATTATCTGCACCAATATTTTTTATCAGAATACCGAATATTATTACTGCCTTACTTCTCTGGCGGATTATGACATTCTGCTTTTGTTTCTCATACCTGCAGATTTCGTGGCTTCCGGGACGGTAAATATGGTAGGAGCAGTCGTCCGGCTACTGTTGCTTCTGACAGCAGCTTTGGCAGTTATGGTACTTCTGGTCATGGTGTCTGTCATACGGCAGAGAAACAGTGCCCGCCTGTTTCGGCAGGAACAGGAGAATCTGCGCCATCAGGAGGAACTGAATGCCAGGCTGGAGGAATCCAATGTCATGTTGGCCCGTTCTAAAGAGACGGCGGAACAGGCATTCCAGATTGCAGAGGAGGCGAACCGTGCCAAGAGTTCGTTCCTTTCTAATATGAGCCATGATATCCGCACGCCCATGAATGCTATTGTCGGCTTTGCCGCTTTGCTTGCGCGAGATGCTGAAAATCCGGATAAAGTGAGGGAATACACAAAGAAAATCATCTCCTCCAGCCAGCATCTTCTGGGCCTTATTAACGATATTCTCGATATCAGTAAAATCGAGGCAGGCAAGACGGTTTTGAACCTGTCAGATGAGAAAATTGTGGATTTAATTGAAAATATTGATTCTATTATCCGTCCGCAGATGAAGGCAAAAGGCCATACCTTTGAGGTTTATAATAAGGATATCCGGCACGAGCATGTGGTGATGGATAAGCTGCGCCTTAACCAGATCCTTTTAAATCTGTTGTCCAATGCGGTCAAATATACGCCGGATGGCGGACATGTCACTTTGACGGTTCAGGAAATGCCGCAGTATACCAGGCAACTGGCCCATTTTCGTTTTGTCGTGGCGGACAATGGCTATGGTATGAGCAAAGAATATACCCGGAAGATTTTTCATGCGTTTACCAGGGAAGAGGACAGCGTGACCAATAAGATCCAGGGAACCGGACTCGGGATGGCGATCACCAAAAATTTATTGGATCTGATGGGTGGTAAAATCTCTGTGGAAAGTGAGAAGGGGAAGGGTTCTGTTTTTACGGTGGAATTGGAGCTGCACATCAGTGAACAGGCGATAGACCAGTATTTCTGGCAGAAGCATGGCTTAACCCGGCTTTTGGCAGTGGACGATGAAGAGGTGATTTGCCAGAATATCCAGATGACGATGGAGGGTACTGGTGTAGAGGTAGATTATGTGATGGATGGGCGGTCTGCCGTGGAGAAGGTCAGGCAGTCCGAACAGGAAGGGCGTCCCTATCACATTGTTTTGCTGGACTGGAAAATGCCGGGGATGGATGGTGTGGAGGCTGCAAGATGTATCCGGCAGAATATGCCCCAACAAGATAGCCCTATTCTGATTTTGACCAGCTATGATTGGCCGGAGGTAGAAGAGAAGGCAAGTGCTGCGGGAGTGGATGCATTTCTTCCCAAGCCTTTTTTCCTCACCAGCTTCCGGCAAAAGGTGGATTGCGTATTGAATCACGGACAGGAGCCAGAGCCGGAGGCCAGTGAGGATCAGAGTGTTTTACAGGGAATGCATATCCTGGTGGCTGAGGATAATGAGATCAATGCAGAAATTCTGAGAGAGCTTTTGGATATGGCAGGAGCTACCTGTGATATCTGTGAGAACGGAAAACTGGTGGTAGAGGCATTTGAAAAGTCGAGTGCCGGCCAGTATCAGCTAATTCTGATGGATGTGCAAATGCCGCTCATGAATGGATATGAGGCTACAAAAGAGATCCGGGATTTGGGCCATTCGCTGTCACGGACGATTCCCATCATTGCCATGACAGCCAATGCCTTTGCTGAAGATATCAGGGATGCACTGGAGGCCGGTATGAACGCTCATGTTGCCAAGCCGGTCGATATGGCGGTGCTGGAGCAGACGGTCCGGGCAGTGTTGGGGAAGGATTAAGATGGCGTGGCATTAACTCTGGAGTTTGATAAATTTTATGATATCAGAGAGGGCGTTGCAAAATAATTCGTCCGTCATTTCTCTATCCTGTGTTCGCGAACAGCCGGACATGAGATAGGAGAAATGACGGACGGTTTGTTTGGTAACGCCCTCTGTTTTATGGTACGGGATATAGTGTAAAAAAATCAGGGCATTTCAGAACAAAAAAAACAGGTATTTTTCTTTCTGGCGGTATGATAGAGTGAGCGTAAATCAAGTGATAATCAGTGATGGATGATAAGATTTTGGCAGAGAGAAAGGAAGACGGGAAATGAAGTTTCATAATGGATGCTGGCTTTTGAAAGAAGGATTTGGGAGCTTTTCTCCCCAGGAGATCTATGAGGTAAAAAAGACAGAGTGTGCGCTTAACCTGTGTGCTCCGGCAAGGAAGATTGTGAGGAAGGGGGATACCCTGGACGGGGTCAATCTTGATATCCGGATTACGGTTCCGGCGCCGGAAACATTTCGGGTGCAGGTGGTTCATCATAAAGGGGTAAAGAAAAGAGGACCAGAGTTTGAGTTGAATATGGAGCAGGAACGCCCGATTACTGTGGAGGAAGAAGGATCACTTTTGCGGGTTGTCGATGGCCTTATGAGCCTGACGGTTGACCGGACGAATTGTGCGATGGTCTTTGAGCGGGACGGGAAGGTGCTGACCCGGTGCGAGGGGAAGGATCTGGCCTATATCCGGGGACACTGGACCGGGCTGGCCTATGATGTCCATGAGAAGAAAGAGGCGTGGATGAATCAAAGCCTGGGACTTTCCGTGGGAGAGCTGATCTATGGCCTGGGGGAGCGTTTTGCGCCGTTGGTGAAGAACGGGCAGTCGGTGTCTATCTGGAATGAGGATGCGGGAACCAGTACGGAGCAGTCCTACAAAAACATTCCATTTTATTTGTCCGACCGAGGGTATGGGGTGTTTGTCAACCATCCGGAGCGGGTGGAGTTTGAGGTGGGGACCGAGCAGGTGTCCAAGCTGGGATTTTCTGTGGAAGGGGAGAGTTTGGATTACTTCCTCATAGGCGGATCCTCGATGAAGGATGTGCTGGTGCGCTATACGGATCTGACCGGAAAACCGGCTATGATGCCCGCCTGGAGCTTTGGGCTGTGGCTGTCTACTTCTTTTACCACGGATTATGACGAAAAGACAGTGATGAGCTTTATTAACGGGATGGAGGAGCGGGGGATTCCTTTAAGTGTGTTTCATTTTGACTGTTGCTGGATGCGGGAATTCCACTGGACGGACTTTGTCTGGGACGAGCGGGTATTTCCCGATCCGGAAGGGATGTTAGCCAGGATAAAAGCAAAGGGAATCAAGATTTGTGTGTGGATCAATCCATATATTGCCCAGGAGTCGGTGCTGTTTGACGAGGGTATGGAGAAAGGATATTTTATCAGGCGCCCGAATGGGGATGTATGGCAGTGGGATATGTGGCAGCCGGGACTGGCCATTGTGGATTTTACGAATCCCGAGGCAGTGAAATGGTATCAGAGAGGGCTTGAGAAGCTTCTGGATATGGGAGTGGATTGCTTTAAGACGGATTTTGGAGAGAGGATTCCCATGGAGGCAGAATATGCCAATGGGGCGGATCCAAAGAAAATGCATAATTTCTATACTTATCTCTACAACCAGGCGGTGTATGAGGTGCTGGTGAAGAAAAGAGGACGTGAGGAGGCATTGGTGTTTGCGAGGTCGGCTACGGCGGGAGGCCAGAAATTCCCGGTTCACTGGGGCGGGGACTGTTGGTCCAACTACGAGTCTATGGCGGAGAGTCTGCGGGGCGGATTGTCGCTGACCTCGAGCGGATTTGGCTATTGGAGTCACGATATGGGTGGTTTTGAGCAGCAATCCACGGCAGATGTATATAAGCGCTGGGCAGCGTTTGGCCTTCTGTCTACCCACAGCCGTCTCCATGGCAGCACCTCCTACCGGGTGCCGTGGGTATATGATGAAGAAGCAGTGGAGGTATTACGGTTCTTTACCCGGCTGAAGCTGGAGCTGGTGCCTTATTTGTATGAGCAGGCAAAGAAGACCAGCCAGACAGGGATTCCCATGATGCGCAGTATGGCTCTGGAGTTTGAGGAGGATCCCAATTGCCGCTATCTGGATCGGCAGTATATGTTGGGAGACAGCTTTTTGGTGGCGCCGATTTTTAACGATCAGGGAATTGCCGAGTATTACCTGCCGCAGGGAGAATGGGTGAATTATCTGACCGGGGAACGTACCCGGGGCGGGGTGTGGAGAAAGGAAAAGCATAGTTATCTGTCGATTCCGCTGTGGGTTCGGGCCGGGAGTGAGATCCCTGTGGCTCCGGGATGCGTGGATGCAGAGAAGGCATTGGATGGAACGATTGAAAAGAGGAAATTTTAAGAAAAGAACGGCTGAAAAGATACAGACAGAATGTGGAGGTCAGGAATGGGAGAACAGTTGAGAGAGCGGGCGGAGGAGCTGGCGGCCCGGCTGACGCTGGAGGAAAAGATAGGCATGATTCACGGTGCAGAATTATTTGCCACAAAGGGAGTGGAGCGTTTAGGTATCCCGCCTCTGCGGATGTCGGACAGCACTATGGGAGTGCGTCAGGAGTTTGAGCCGGATTCCTGGAAAGCCATTGGACATAGTGATGATTTTGTCACTTATCTGCCCTGTTGCAGCGCAGTTGCGGCTACGTGGAACCGCAAGCTGGCTTATGAGGCAGGCAGCGTACTGGGGGCAGAGGCCAGAGGACGGGGCAAAGATGTGATTTTAGGACCCGGTGTCAATATCAAGCGGAGCCCGTTATGCGGAAGGAATTTTGAATATTTCAGTGAGGATCCTTATCTGACCGGGGAGCTGGCGGCTTCCTTCATCCGGGGAGTGCAGCAGTGGGATGTGGCGGCTTGTGTGAAGCATTTTGCCGCCAACAATCAGGAGACGGAGCGCCTATGGGTGGAGGTCGAAGTGGATGAGGAGGTATTACGGACCATTTATCTGCCGGCTTTTTATGAGGCGGTCCGGGCCGGGGGAGCATTGACAATTATGGGAGCCTACAACCGGTTGTACGGGGAACACTGCTGCCAGAGCGATTTTCTCTTGCGGAGGATTTTGCGGGAGGAGTGGGAATACGATGGCGTGGTAATTTCTGACTGGGGCGGGGTTCATGACACGGAGTTAGCGGCAAAATCCCAGCTGGATATCGAGATGTCGGTAACCAGTGATTTTGACCAGTATAAGATGGCAAAGCCGTTGCAGGAAATGGTGGAAAAGGGAGAGATTTTGGAGCATGTCCTGGATGAAAAGGTGATTCATATTCTGATGCTGATGTTGCGGCTGCATATGATGGACGATAAGAGAAAGCGGGGATGTTATAATACGGAAGAACACCGGCAGAAGGCATTGCAGGTGGCCAGGGAGTCGGTAGTGCTTTTAAAGAATGAAAAAGGGCATTTGCCGCTGAACCCGGAGAATTGCCGGAGAATTTTGGTGATCGGGGAAAATGGAGATTGCGTCCATGCCGGCGGCGGAGGCAGCGGGGAGATCAAGGCGTTGTATGAGATCACACCTCTGATGGGGATCAAAAAACTGCTTGGTGGGAACTGCCAGGTGGATTATGCCGCTGGGTATTGCCGGGACGGAGGAATGACGGCCGGGGAGGATACTAAAGCAAATGCCAACTGGCAGGAGGCCAGCCTGGAAAATGGCGGTGGTTCTGTGAAATATCAGGAGGCGGACGAAGCTTCCAGGAAGCTTCGTCAGATATTAAAAGAGCAGGCAGTGGCAATGGCTGGATCAGCCGTTTATGACCAGGTGATCTTTGTAGGCGGATTGAATCATGATCAGGACAGCGAGGGAAATGACCGCCCGGATATGAAGCTTCCCTATGAGCAGGATAGTTTGATTTGCGAGCTTTTGAAGGTACGGCCGGAACTGGTGGTTGTGCTGATGGGGGGAACTCCAGTGGAAATGGGGGAATGGATTGATAAGGCCGGGAGCCTGGTGTGGTGCTGGTATGGCGGCATGGAGGGCGGCACGGCTTTGGCAGAAGTGTTGTTTGGCCAGGTGAATCCTTCCGGAAAGCTGCCGGAGAGCTTTTATAAAAGCCATAAGGATTGTTCAGCCCACTGTGTGGGAGATTTTCCGGGAACGGACAGGGTCTGCTACCGGGAGGGAATGTTTGTGGGTTATCGTTATCTGGATACTTTTGATATTGAACCGCAATTTTGTTTTGGCCATGGCTTGTCCTATACAGAATTTGATTATGGAAAGGCAGAGCTGACAGTGGCAGAGAATGTGCCTTCGGAGGCAGATGACAAGAAAGTGCAGTGCGCAGGCGGCAGAAAGGTATTTGTAGTATGTGAGGTCAGAAATACCGGGAACCGGGCCGGGAAAGAAACGGTACAGGTATACCTGCAACAGAGGGCGCGGGATTTGAGAATGCCTTACCGTGAGCTGGCTGGTTTTGAAAAGGTAGAATTGCTGCCAGGAGAGAAAAAGATAGTAAAAATTTTATTAAAGGGCAGGCTTGAGGGAAAAGAAATTGCGGTGGGAAGTTCTTCCGGAGATATCCGCCAGGTAGTAAAGGGCATGTTTGAAGAGTAGGAATCAGGGATCGGAAAGGCCATTGTTTTAAGAAAAACGGAGGAGGCTATGGAGAATAACTATTTATTAGGGATCGATGTGGGAACGTCGGCTGTTAAGACGGTATTGTTTGATGAGTCAGGGACGGTAAAGGCTTCGGCAGCTTTGGCCTATCCGCTGTACCAGCCCCAAAACGGATGGGCCGAGCAGCGGCCGGAGGACTGGCGGGATGCGGTCTTTGTCACGATAAGGGAAGTGGTGGAGCATTCTGGCTTAAATCCGTATGAAATCAAGGGAATCGGTATTTCTGGACAGATGCATGGCCTGGTGATGCTGGATGAAAAGGGAGAGGTGATCCGCCCGTCTATCATCTGGTGTGATCAGAGAACCGCTGAGGAAGTGGAAGATATGTTAAAGCTGATGCCCAGGGAAAAATGGATTGCGATCACGGCAAATCCTCCTCTGACCGGATGGACAGCAGCTAAGATTTTGTGGGTGAGAAAGCATGAGCCGGAAAATTATGCGCGTTGCCGCCATATTTTGCTCCCGAAGGACTATATCCGGTATGTGCTGACAGGAGTATTTGCCACAGAGGTCAGCGATGCCAGCGGTATGCAGCTTTTGGATGTACCGGCCAGGAATTGGTCAGAAGAGGTCTTGCAGGCGTTGGATATTGACCGGCGGCTTTTGGGAGATGTGTATGAATCCTGTGAGGTTACGGGAACCCTGACGCGAAAAGCGGCAGAAAGGACAGGGCTGACAGCAGAGACTAAGGTTGTGGGCGGTGCCGGAGACAACGCGGCCGCAGCGGTGGGGACCGGAGTGGTTCGGGACGGAACTGCTTTTACCACCATTGGAACATCCGGAGTGGTGTTCGCCCACAGCAGCAAGGTGGCGATTGATCCGGAAGGAAGAGTGCATACCTGTTGTTGTGCGGTGCCGGGAGCCTGGCATGTGATGGGAGTAACCCAGGGCGCGGGGCTGTCTCTGAAATGGTTTAAGGATCAGTTTTGCCAGGACTATTCGGCCAGGGCCGAGAAAGAGGGAAAGGACGTCTATGACTGGATCAACCGGGATGTGAAGGAGGCGCCGGCAGGAAGTGACCGTCTGATCTATTTGCCTTATTTAATGGGAGAGCGGACGCCTCATTTGGATCCGGATTGCCGTGGCGTATTTTTTGGATTGTCGGCTATTCATCAACGGAAGCATTTGCTGCGGGCTGTGATGGAGGGAGTGGCTTATTCGCTCTGTGATTGTAATGAGATATTGCAGGAGATGGGGATAAAAGTAGATGGGATGATGGCATGTGGAGGCGGCGGGAAAAGTCCGGTGTGGCGGCAAATGCTGGCGGATCTGTATCGTTGTCCGGTGAAGACGGTGCGCCAGGAGGAGGGGCCGGCCCTGGGAGCGGCGATTTTGGCAGGCGTGGGATGTGGGATTTATCCGGATGTGGAGACTGCCTGCGACCGGCTGATGGAAGAGGAAGACAGCCTGGGACCAGTGACAGAAAATGTCCTGGTTTATGAGAGGTATCATCGTTTATATCAGAAACTGTATCGGAGTTTGCAGGAGGATTTTAAAGAGCTGGGGAGGTTATAAAGGACGGGTATGAGAGTATATAAGGTGAGCGAACCGGAATTCAGGGAGTATGGCCGGGTTATTGAAGGGTATGATGTGAATTTGCTGATGGAAGAGATGGAGAAGACACCAGTGTCGGAGAATGTGGCGTATGTCCAATCTATGTCAGAGTTAGAGAAGCTTTCGATAGCGAAAGATCTGGAAGAGGGAATTTATGGCGGAATGCCGGTTCAGATCGGATATTGCAATGGACATAACAAGAAGCTGAATGCGCTGGAATATCACCGGGATTCCGAGGTAAATGTGGCGATAGGGGATCTGATTCTGCTGCTGGGAAGGCTTTTGGATGTGGAGGCAGATTTTACCTTGGATACTTCTACGGTGAAGGCTTTTTTTGTGCCGTCCGGGACGATGGTTGAGGTTTACGCCACTACGCTTCATTATGCTCCCTGCCAGGCGGGGGAGGATGGATTTCGCTGTGTGGTGGTACTTCCAAAAGGGACCAATGGGCCGCTGGAGAAGAAGCCTTCTGTGAGATGCGGGGAGGAGAGGCTTTTGGCGGCTTGTAATAAATGGCTGATCGGACATCCGGAGGGCGGGCTGCCGAAGGGAAGCTTCCTGGGACTCAAGGGAGAGAATCTTTCAGTGTAGTGAGATGCGGAGAGTCAGGAGTATATAAAACAGGCGATAAGTAAAGGAGGAAAAAAAGATGATGAATAATATTCCCAAGATTAAGATTGGAATCGTGGCGGTGAGCCGCGACTGTTTTCCGGAGAGTCTTTCTGTGAATCGGAGAAGAGCTGTGGTAGAGGCTTATGAGAGAAAATATGATAAGGAAGAGATTTATGAGTGCCCAGTCTGTATTGTGGAGAGCGAAATCCATATGCTGCAGGCTTTGGAGGATTTAAATGAGGCCGGATGCAATGCGCTGGTGGTATATCTGGGGAATTTTGGACCGGAAATTGCGGAAACTTTGCTGGCGAAGGATTTTGACGGGCCGGTGATGTTTGTGGCGGCGGCTGAGGAAACGGGGGATAACTTAATCCAGGGCCGCGGCGATGCTTATTGCGGCATGCTTAATGCAAGCTATAATTTGAAACTGCGAAATGTTCGCGCTTATATTCCGGAGTATCCGGTGGGAACGGCTGAAGAGTGTGCAGATATGATCCGGGAGTTTTTACCGATTGCCCGGGCTGTGGTTGGGCTTCGCAAGCTGAAGATTATCAGCTTTGGCCCCAGGCCTTTAAATTTCCTGGCCTGCAATGCGCCGATTAAGCAGCTTTACAATCTGGGGGTGGAGATCGAGGAAAATTCAGAGCTGGATCTGTTTGAGGCGTTCCATAATCACGAGGGGGATAAGAGAATTCCCGGTGTGGTGAAGGATATGGAAGAGGAGCTGGGGAAAGGAAACAAGAAGCCGGAGATTTTAGCGAAGCTGGCCCAGTATGAGCTGACGCTTTTGGATTGGGTGGAGGCTCATAAGGGGAGCCGGGAATATGTGGCGATTGCCGGGAAATGCTGGCCGGCATTCCAGACGCAGTTTGGTTTTGTACCCTGCTATGTGAACAGCCGTCTTACCGGGCAGGGGATTCCGGTATCCTGTGAGGTGGACATTTATGGGGCGCTCAGCGAATTTATCGGCACCTGTGTCAGTGAGGATGTGGTGACTCTTTTGGATATCAACAACTCGGTTCCGGCGGATCTGTATCAGGAGGAGATTGCGGGAAAATTCCCCTATGAGCACAGGGAGACTTTTATGGGCTTTCATTGCGGCAATACCTGTTCGAGAAAACTGGCGTTCTGTGAGATGAAGCATCAGCTAATCATGGCGCGTTCCCTGCCGGAGGAGGTGACTCAGGGGACACTGGAGGGAGACATCGTGCCCGGTGATATTACCTTTTACCGGTTGCAGAGCACGGCAGATTGCAGGCTGCGTGGATATATTGCTCAGGGAGAGGTGTTGCCGGCGGCTACGAGGTCTTTTGGGGCAATAGGGATCTTTGCCATTCCGCAGATGGGAAGATTTTATCGCCATGTGCTGATAGAGAAAAACTATCCTCATCATGGGGCAGTGGCTTTTGGACATTTTGGGAAGGCATTATATGAGGTGTTTAAATATATCGGAGTAGAGGTGGAAGAAATCGGGTTTAACCAGCCCAAAGGGATGCGGTATCCGGGGGAGAATCCTTTTGGGACAGCATGAAAATGAATTTGACTTTTTTGTGCATTGCTTATATACTGAATAATGGGAAAGGAGAGTAGAGAAAATGAAATTTTTTGTAGACACGGCTAATGTGGATGAGATCCGCAAAGCGAACGATATGGGGATTATCTGTGGAGTGACCACCAATCCGTCCCTGATTGCCAAGGAAGGCCGGGATTTTAACCAGGTGATTGCAGAGATTGCCTCCATCGTGGACGGACCGATCAGCGGCGAGGTGAAGGCTACGACGGTGGATGCTGCGGGAATGATTAAGGAAGGCCGGGAGATCGCCGCCATTCATCCCAACATGGTGGTGAAGATTCCGATGACTGTGGAAGGGCTGAAAGCGGTGAAGGCGCTGCATGCCGAAGGGATACATACCAATGTGACACTGGTGTTTACTGTTGCCCAGGCGCTTTTGGCAGCCCGTGCCGGCGCCACTTATGTATCGCCGTTTCTGGGAAGGCTGGATGATATTTCCATGCCGGGCATTGATTTGATCGGGGAGATTGCGGAGATTTTTAACATTCACGGGATTGAGACGGAGATTATCGCGGCCAGTATCCGGAATCCGATTCATGTGATTGATTGCGCCCGTGCCGGGGCACAGATTGCGACCGTACCATACAAGGTGCTGGAGCAGATGACAAAACATCCTTTGACGGATGCCGGAATTCAAAAATTCCAGGCGGATTATCGGGCCGTATTTGGTTAAAAAACAGGTAAAGAAAAAAGACAGGAGCAACCGGACACAATTTTTGTGTTTTGCTCCTGTCTTTTTTGGAAGAGCTGTGATATAGTGGAAGAAATATGGTTGCAAAAGGGAGTAGTTGAGATATATGATACTGATTATTGGCGGAGCCTGTCAGGGAAAAAGAGAATTTGTCTGTGAATTGTCAGGATTGCAGGAAGAGGAGTTTGCAAAAAACCTGGCAGACGGAAGGACGGACAAGCCGGAGCTGGCATGGGAGAGAAGGTTTTTGATCGGATTTCAGGGATGGATATATCAGATCCTGGAGACAGGGGGAAAGCCGGAGGAATTTGTAAAAAGAGTGTTGGCAGCAGATCCGGAGGCCGTGACGATGGATGAGATAGGATATGGAATTGTGCCGGCAGAGCAAAGTGAACGAGATTATCGGGAAGCAGTGGGCCATGCCGGTCAGCTGCTGGCAGGGCAAGCCAGTCAGGTCTATCGGATGATATGCGGGATTCCACAGAAAATCAAGGGATAAGCAGGGAGGGGCGTGAAATGGAGCCGGCAGCAATAGGGATTGGTTTTTTACTGGACTTCGTGATAGGCGATCCGGAGAGCTGGTGGCATCCGGTCCGGGGAATTGGATGGCTGATCGGACGATTGGAACATTTGTTGCGAAAATGGTTTCCGGAGAACCCGGCCGGAGAGCTCGCCGCCGGTGGAATTCTGGCAGTATCTGTTCTGGCCGTGACAGGAGGAACAACAGTTGGGATCCTTTTTGTGGCCGGATGGCTTCATCCGGGGCTGCGTTTTCTGATTTTGTGTGTGATGAGCTGGCAGGTATTGGCTGCCAGGTCACTGAAAACAGAAAGTATGAAGGTATATCAGGCATTAATAAAGAATGATGTCGAGAGAGCAAGAGGGGCGGTGTCCCGGATCGTCGGACGAGATACCAGGCCGCTGTCGGAAGAAGGAATTATCAAGGCAGCTGTGGAGACGGTAGCGGAGAATGCGTCGGACGGGGTGATCGCCCCTCTTTTTTATCTGCTGCTGCTGGGACCTGTGGGAGGATGGATGTATAAGGCAGTCAATACCATGGATTCTATGGTGGGATATCAGAACCAGAGATATCAGTATTTGGGAAGGATTCCGGCCAGGCTGGATGATCTGGCGAATCTTTTGCCGGCCCGCCTGACAGCTTTTTTGCTGATTGTGGCGGCCTGGCTGCTGCCGGGATTTGATGGCCGGGGCGCCTGGCGGATCTGGCGGCGGGATCGGTATTGCCATAAGAGTCCGAACTCGGCCCAGGGAGAGGCGGCATGCGCCGGAGCATTGGGTGTGCAGCTGGCAGGGCCGGCCTGGTATTTCGGGGTGTTGGTAGAAAAGCCCATGATTGGGGATGCGGCCAGGAACGTGGAGAAGGAGGATATTGTGCGGGTGAATCGTCTGATGATGGCGGGCGCATGGATGGCGGTGGCAGCGGGGATTATGATACGCGGCTTTTTTCCTTTTTAATATATTTGCAGGCAAGGACCTTTTTCCCAATATTTAGCCGGTGGCAGTAGACATGAAAAAGAAATGACATGACAGAAAATTCATGTTAAAATTAAAAAAGGCGATGTAAGGGGTTGCTTGCTGCAGAACAAATCATTTCAGAGCCTGGCAGGAGAAACAAGCCATCAAAGCGTAGGCACAGAATAAGGAGGACAAAAATGGGATATCAGCTTCATGGCGGAGATATCTATCATGGAAGGATTGCGCTTGATTTTTCTGTGAATGTGAATCCGCTGGGGATTCCTTTGGGAGTGCAAAAAGTGCTGCGGGCTTCTGTGGAGCATTGGAACCGTTATCCAGATCCGGAATGTGGAGAGTTAAGCCGCCGGCTGGCGGAGTACCATGGGACAGAGCGGGAGCGGATTGTCTGTGGAAACGGGGCGGCGGATCTGATTTACCGTTTGATTTCACTCAAAAAGCCAAAGCAGGCGCTGCTGCTATCGCCGACTTTTTCAGAATATGAGCGGGCATTGGAGGCTGTTGGCTGTCAGATTCGCTATTTTATCTTGCGAAAGGAACGGGACTACCGGGTGAATGTCCGGGAGCTGGCCGGCCAGCTAGAGGAAGGGGAATGGCTGTTTTTATGCAATCCGAACAATCCGACCGGGCTGGCGGTGCCAGGAGGACAGGTGGAGCTGTTGGCAGGGATATGTCAAAAAAAGCAGGGGCTTCTGGTAGTGGATGAGTGCTTCTGTGAGTTTCTCGAAAAACCGGAAAAGTATACTTTGGCAGGACGGATCCCAAATTATCCGGGGGTGGTCCTTTTGCGGGCTTTTACAAAATCATATGCTATGGCGGGACTTCGGCTGGGATATGTAATCTGCGGAGATATGGCGTTAGCCGGGCAGCTTCGCCGGACAGGGCAGCCATGGAGTGTTTCGATACCGGCGCAGGAGGCAGGGGCGGCGGCTTTGAGAGAGAAGGATTATCTGGCACAGGCAAGGGGGCTGGTGAGAAAAGAGCGGGAGTGGATGGGACAGAAGCTTGGGGAGCTGGGATTTCGGGTATTTCCTTCACAGGTGAATTATCTGTTGTTTCAGGACGAGGAGGGCAGATATGGCAATCTGGGGATCCGTTTGCGGGAACAGGGGATCCTGATTCGGGATTGTGGCAATTTCCACGGGCTGGAACCGGCGGCGAACAGTACTGGTTTTCGCTATTACCGGACGGCAATCCGGACACATGAGGAGAATAAGCAATTGATAGAAACGATTCGCATGCATGATATAAAGCATGAGGAGGCGGAGCATGAAGGTACAAAGCGGTTGCCATTCGGAAGCGTAAAAGATATGAAACAGAGAGAAAGGAATTCTGCACAATGAGTTATTATCGAATTCTGCTGGCAGACGATGAGGAAGAGGTCCGCAAAGCCATTATTCGCAAGATTGACTGGGAGAGCCTTGGATTTGAGGTGGCCGGAGACGCGGACAACGGGGAAGAAGCACTGGAGAAAATAGAGCAGCTCAAGCCGGATGTGGTGATGACGGATATCCGGATGCCATATATGGACGGACTGACTTTGACAGCCCGGATCCGGCAGAAGTATCCTTCGATCAAAGTGTTGATTTTTTCCGGCTATGATGATTTTGAATATGCGCAGCAGGCCATTAAACTGAATGTGAGCGAGTATATCCTAAAGCCAGTCAATGTGGAGGAGCTGACGGAGATACTTAGCCGGGTCCGGGAAAGCCTGGATGAGGAGATTGAGCAGCGGCGCAACGTCCGCCTGCTGCGGGAGAGCTATTTAAGCAGCCTGCCGATTCTCCGGGAGCTCTTTTTGAATGATCTGGTTCGGGGAAATGTTCCGGATGAGGAGGTGGCCTCCCGGCTGGAGGAATATGAGATCGATATTCTGGGAGCCCGCAAATGGCTGGCGGCGGTTATCAGTGTAGAGCCGGAGGAGCGGGCGGAGGGACAGCCTTTGTCCAGGCAACAGGAACAGAAACTGATTCCCATTTCTGTTCGGCAATTGGTGGAGGACAATCTGCGGGAGTATTTCCGTTTTACTGTTTTTAATTCCACCGGCGGTATCACGCTCCTGGTTGCAATTGATGAGAGCAACACGCAGACCGGATTCATTGACCTTTTGGGGGATATCTGTAAGGAAATCCGCCGGATTCTGGAGGTAACGGTGACGATTGGGGTGGGACACAGCAGCCTTAAGCCGGAGCGTATCGGGGAGTCTTACCAGTCAGCAATGGATGCTCTGGGCTATAAGGCGATTGTGGGAACAGGAGGAACGATCTACATTAATGATATGGAGCCGGTCAGCCGGGGCAAGCTGCAATTGGAAGAGAAGGATGAGCTGGAGCTGACTGCGGCTATCAAATTCGGAACGCCGGAGAGCATCGAAGCCGTGGTGCGGGAATTGATGGCCCGGATGGATGACGTGAAAGCGCATGCCCGCCAGTATCAGGTATACCGCTTGTCGCTGGTCAACTGCGTAACCCGTCTGATGCAGCAGTATGACATGGATCTATGCCAGATATTTGATACAGATGACGGTTTTATGAAGCGGATGGACAGCGGGCAGCAGCGGGAAGAATTTACCGTATGGCTGACACAGGTGGCCTGCCAGATGAACGAGGCCATCAACCGGCGCCGCGATACGACGAACCGCCAGGTGATCGAGGAAGCCCGGCAGTATATTCAGGAGCATTATCCGGATCCGGATTTGTCGGTGGAGATGATCTGCCGTCAGCTTCACATGAGCCCGGCTTATTTTTCCACCATGTTCCGCAAGGAAACAGGCAAGACCTATGTGGCCTATCTGACGGAGGTGCGGTTGAATAAGGCAGTGGAATTGCTAAACGAAACGAATGAAAAGACTTATGTGATTGCCCGGAAAGTGGGCTACCAGGAGCAAAATTATTTTAGTTATGTGTTTAAGAAAAAGTACGGTGTCTCTCCGACGAAGTTCAGAGGTGGCTGAGCAAACGGGACAAAGGACAAAACCGGATACCGGCGGAGACAAAGAGATTTTCGGATGATATGGAGAATAGCAGGAGGAACTCATGGCCAGAACCAGAAAACCGGTTTTTATTCAGAAAGCCAGTATCCGTTATACGATATTTGTCTATTTTACAATCAGTGCGCTGGTAATGATTCTGCTGATCGGGATATCGGTTTACGGGCGTCTGGCCGGGCAGTTGACAGAGGCGATTCGGGAGGAGAACCAGACCGTGATCAATCAGGTAAATCTTTCGGTAGATTCTTATCTGCGGACGATCATGAAGCTGTCGGATTCGCTGTACTATGGGGTGATTAAAAATGCGGATCTGTCCGAAAAATCGTTAAACAGCGAGTTTACCCTGCTCTACGATAATAATAAGGATCAGATTTCCAACATAGCGCTGCTCTCGAAAGAGGGGGAATTGCTGGCGGCCATGCCGGCCGCCCGCCTGAAGACGGGGATGGATGTGACCGGGGAGGAATGGTTTCAGAATACTCTGGAGCGTACGGATAATCTGCACTTTAGTTTACCGCATGTACAGTATATTTTTGATAATAGCGAGAATCAATATCGCTGGGTCATTTCCCTTTCCCGGGCGGTGGAGATCACGCAGGGAACAGCCACGGATCAGGGAGTACTGCTGATTGATATTACCTATGGAAGCCTAAAGCAGCTTCTGGACAATGTAGCCATGGGAAACGGGGGGTATCTCTACCTGGTCAGCTCTTGGGGGGATTTGATTTACCATCCGCGTATGCAGCTGATCGATGCCGGGCTTGCCGAGGAGAATCTGGAAACGGCGGCCGGCTACCGGGACGGCAATTATCAGGAGACGTATTTGGGGGAAAAGCGGGATCTTGCCGTAAAATCCGTTGGATATACTGGATGGAAGATCATCGGCGTAATGCCGGAAAGGGGATTTTCTTTAAACGGCATTAAGACGAAATTGTTTGTAGTGTTTGTGGCGGCGTTTTTTGTGTTTTTGCTGGCAATGATCAATGCTTATATCTCGTCCCGCATCACAGCGCCGATTCAGGAGCTGGAAAAATCGGTCAATGCGATCGAGGCAGGCGAGCTGGATACGGAGGTCTATACAGGCGGTTCTTATGAGATCCAGCATCTGGGGCGTTCCATAGGCGATATGGCAAAGCGGATACAGGAACTAATGCAGGACATCGTGGCAGAGCACGAATCAAAACGAAAAAGCGAGTTTGACACTTTGCAGTCTCAGATCAATCCTCATTTCCTCTATAATACTCTGGATATTATCGTATGGATGATCGAGAATGAGCAGAAGAATGAGGCGGTGCGGGTGGTGACGGCACTGGCACGTTTTTTTCGAATCAGCCTGAGTAAGGGAAGGAGCATTATCCCGGTGAAGGATGAACTGGAGCATGTGCGCAATTATCTGATGATACAACAGATGCGGTTTAAAAATAAATTTACCTATCGCATTGAAGAGGAGCCGGAGATTCTCGGCCTGGCCTCTTTAAAGCTGATGCTGCAGCCTTTGGTGGAGAATGCTATCTATCATGGGATGGAATTCATGGACGGGGACGGTGAAATACTGGTAAAAGCAGGGCTGGAGAAAGGAAAGCTCTGTTTTCTGGTGGCAGACAATGGCCTGGGCATGACCGGAGAACAGGTGGAGCAGATTTTATCCGGAAAGCCTCATATCTCTTCCCGCCGGGGTTCCGGGATTGGAGTGAAAAATGTCAATGAGCGGATACGCCTGTATTTCGGTGAGGAATACGGGCTGTCCATAGATTCGGAGCCGGACGAGGGCACTCGGATCCACATCTGCCTGCCGGCAGTATCCTATCAGGAACTGACAGAGGGGGAGAAGCCATGAGTAACCACAAGGAGAGAGTCTTCTGGATTTTGTATGGGATGGTGCTGGTGCTTTTATTTCTTTTGTCCTCTACCGATCTGATTATCAAAGAGAAGAAGGCGCAGATTTATGCGATCTCGGTGATCGTGGAGGATACCGTGGATGACAACTATGTCAATTTCCGCAAAGGCATGGACCGGGCGGCCATTGAGTACAATGTGGATGTCAGCTTTATCACTTTGTACGATGAGGGGAGCAGAGAACAGCAGGAGGAGCTGATTTTGCGGGAGCAGCAGGATGGAAGCCGGGCGCTTGTGGTGTCGCCGGTGGATTCTGGGCAGATCTTGCAGATGCAGGCAGATAAGCGGGTGAGCGTCCCACTGGTCTTTTTAAATTCGGAGCTTTCTTCGGTGGGAGATGAGCTGTCGGCCCGGATTACTTTTGACTATTATCAGATGGGACAGGAACTGGCCGGACAGGTGCTGGCAGAGCAGCCGCCCGGGCAGCGGTTTTATCTGCTTGGCAAGCGGCAGCCGGATCAGATAAGCCGGCAGTTTGCGGATGGGATTGAGAATGTGTTTTCTGCGGCGGACTGTGAAGTGACTTTTTTACCGAGCAGCCGGGCGGGGGAACAAAAGCAGCAGGTGAAGGCGGTGTGGGAACAGGATTTTGGCCGGGCGGTGATGATTGCGCTGGATCCGGTAAGCTTAACTGAGGCGGCTCAGGTTTTGTCAGACAGTGAGAGGCCGGAGGGCGCCGGCGGACTGTATGGGCGGGGAACCACGGTCCGCCTGCTCAACTACCTGGATCGGGGAGTGATTCAGGGACTGAGCATTACCGATGATTTTACCGCCGGATATCTGAGCGTGAGCACGGCGGTAAAGCTGGCCGGCAATCAGCCGGTTCCGGCATTGGGATACCTGGAGAGCCATTATATCAGGCGAGAAGATTTGCGCAGAACCGAGTATGAAAAGCTGCTGTACCCAATCGAATGAGAAGAGCAGTTTTCCTGATCGGGCAGGAAAATGATAAAAAGCCGGGGGTGAAGGGATGGGAGGAAGAAGCAGGGCATGCCATTATTTTTTGGTTGGTTTATGTATGTTGATCGTATTGTCTGGCTGCGGAGGCCTGAAGGCAGAGGAGACGAAAAAGTCCTTGCGGATTGGGGTGAGCCTGTATCGGGGAGATGATACATTTATCAATAATATCCGGGGAGAAATGGAGAACTGTGCAAAGGAGTATGAGCAGGAGCATGGAATCAAAGTGACCCTGGACATTCAAGACGCCAAGGGGAGTCAGAATACCCAGAATAATCAGGTTGAGCGTTTTATCTCGCTGGGATGCGATGTGATGTGCATCAATCCGGTAGACCGGACGGCGGCTTCCGCGATGATTGACAAAGCAATGACCGCCGGAATTCCGGTAGTTTTTTTTAACCGTCAGCCGGTGGAGGAGGATATGGCTCGCTGGGATCAGCTCTATTATGTAGGAGCAGTGGCCAAGGAGTCTGCGACGCTGCAGGGAAGCATTGTGGTGGATCAGTACCGGAAGGATCCTTCCAGCCTGGACAGGAACGGAGACGGGGTGGTCAGCTATGTAATGTTAGAGGGAGAGAGCAGTCATCAGGATTCGCTGATCCGTACGGAGTGGTCCATTCAGACATTGAAAGATGGCGGGGTGCCGATCGAAAAGCTCACCGGCGGCATAGCCAACTGGGAGCGAAGCCAGGCTTCGGCATTGATGGAGCAGTGGTTGGAAGAGTATCCGGATATGATTGAGCTTGTGGTGTGCAATAACGATGATATGGCGTTAGGAGCGATTGACGCACTGGAACGGGCGGGAAAGAAGAATGTCAGGCTGGTGGGAATCGACGGCACTACGCCCGGGGTGGAGGCAGTGCAGGCAGGAAAGCTGATGGGGACGGTATCGGCAGACAAGGAACAATATGCCAAGGCGATATTTTCTATTGCTGCATCAAAGGCATTGAAACAGCCGGTTTTAGAAGAGCTTTCTCTGGAAAACGGCAAATATTACTGGTCGCCGCAGGAGATTATTACGGGCGAGTGAATTTGACGAACGGAGCCCGGCGAAATTTTGGTGTTGTCGGTGATAACGTATATCTTTTGCCCGGTTGAGAAGCGTTTTGGGCCGGTTTTTCGGTAATATATGGAAAAATCGAAGAAAATCTATAAAAAATCGAAAAAAATCTTATGGAAAAATTGATAAAAATCTATTATAATATGGTCATCGGCAAGGCAATATTGCCAAAGCCGAACAATACAAATCCATAATAAAGGGAGGATTTTCGACATGAGATTGACAAGGAAAGTAACCGCTATGGCACTGGCATCCTGCATGGTACTGTCACTTGCGGCATGTGGCGGCAGCAAGCCGGCTGAAACCACTGCGGCACCGGCGACAGAGGCTACCACCGCAGCACCGGCTGAGGCTGAGACTACCGCAGCAGCAAAGGAAGAAGCAGAGACTACCGCAGCAGACGCAGCAGCCACGGTAGAGGGCAAGGATCCGGCTGAGGTCAAGGTTGGTATTTCTATTTATCAGTTCGCTGATAACTTCATGACCCTGTATCGCGAAGAGTTGAAGAAGTATCTGGTAGAAGAGATCGGCGTGAAGGAAGAGAACATTTCCATCATGGATGGTAAGAACGACCAGGGCGAGCAGATGAACCAGATTCGTAACTTCATCACCCAGGGATATGACGTGATGATCATCAACCTGGTACAGGCTTCTTCTGAGCCGACCGTTACCGAGGAGTGTAACGCAGCTGGCATCCCGGTTGTCTATATCAACCGTGAGCCGGAGGCAGAGAGAGAGCAGGCTTGGGTAGACGAAGGAATCAAGGCTACCTACGTAGGCGCTGACGCAAGACAGTCCGGTACGTTCCAGGGCGAGGAGATCGCAGAGCTGGAGAATAAGGGCGATGCAGACGGCGACGGCGTTGTTCGTTACATCATGGTTCAGGGTGATCCGGAGAACGTAGATGCCCAGTACAGAACGGAGAAGTCCATCGAGGCTCTGACCGCAGCTGGCGTTGAGGTAGAGGAGCTGGTAAAGATGCGTGGTGACTGGGATCAGACTAAGGGCCAGGAGATCACTGCCAATGCACTGTCTCAGCATGGCGCCAAGATCGACGTAGTATTCTGTAACAACGATGCAATGGCACTGGGAGCTCTGCAGGCGATCGAGGCAGCCGGCAGAAAGGTGAATGAAGATATCTATCTGGTAGGTGTTGATGCTTTGGTTGAGGTTGTGGAGCACGTTATGAACGGCAAGATGACCGGTACCGTATTCAACGATTACTTTGGCCAGGCTCACACTGCCGCTGACAAGGCGATGGATTTCGTCAATGGTAAGGATGTGGATAACGTATACATGGTTGACTATGTAAAGGTTACTCCGGAGAATGCAGGCGAGGTTCTGGAACTCATCAAATAAGACCTGAGCAACGGGTGAATAAAAGGAAAAGTGTCGGGTGTGTCCGCAAGGCACACCCGATTTTATGAAAGGAGAGAATGGGATGGCAGAGTACAGACTGGAAATGCGAGGAGTTTCCAAAAGCTTCCCTGGCGTAAAGGCTCTGGATAAGATCAACTTAAACGTCCGTCCGGGTACTGTCCATGCGTTGATGGGGGAGAACGGTGCAGGGAAATCCACATTGATGAAGTGCCTGTTTGGTATTTATCATATGGATGAGGGCGAGGTTTATCTGGACGGAGAGCGGGTGGATATCCACAACCCGGATGAGGCGCTGCATAAGGGGCTGGCGATGGTTCACCAGGAATTGCAGCCGATACCGGAGAGGACGGTGGCAGAGAATATGTATGCCGGCCGCTATCCGACGAAGAAGTTCGGGCCGTTTCAGGTGGTGGACCACAAGAAGATGTTTGAGGAGACGGCCAAATGGCTGGATGATGTGAAGATGCCTTACAACCCCAAGGCAAAGCTGGGCAGCATGTCTATTGCACAGATGCAGTCGGTGGAGATCGCCAAGGCCGTTTCTTTGCAGGCAAGGGTAGTGATTCTGGATGAGCCGACATCCTCTCTTACAGACAATGAAGTAGAAGCACTCTTCCGAATTATCCGGGATCTGAAGTCCAGGGGAGTGTCGTTGGTTTATATTTCTCACAAGATGGCGGAGATCCGGGAGATCTGTGATGATATCACGATTATGCGTGACGGTACATATGTGGGCTCCTGGAACATGAATGATATCACGGATGAAGAGATTGTCAAGCAGATGGTAGGCCGTGAGCTGACCAATATCTATCCGCCGAAGAACGATGCGGCCGTGGGTGAGGTCCTTCTGGAAGTAAAGGGTTATTCCAGTATTCATGAGCGTTCGTTCCAGGACTGTTCTTTCCAGCTCCGCCGGGGAGAGATCCTGGGCTTTGGCGGTCTGGTAGGTGCTCAGCGGACCGAGCTGATGGAGGCAATCTTTGGTATGCGTCATATCAGCAGCGGTGAGGTTTATATCAAGGGCCAGAAGATGAATATCCGGCGCCCGCAGGATGCCATCCGCGGCGGGATCGGCATGATCACTGAGGACCGTCGGGGAACCGGGATTCTGGGTTGTCTCTCCATCGCAGATAACGTATCTATTTCCTCCTTGGATCAGTATCTCGAGGTGGGGGTAAAGCTCAATAAGGGCAAGATCGAGCAACTGGTACAAGATAACGTGGCAAAGCTTTCGATTAAGACGCCTGACAGCAAGACACTGATACAGTCTTTGTCCGGCGGTAACCAGCAGAAAGTATTGATCTCCCGCTGGCTGGCCAATAATCCGGATATTTTGATCATGGATGAACCGACTCGTGGTATCGATGTCGGCGCGAAGTATGAGATCTATCAGATTATGATCGAGCTGGCGAAGCAGGGTAAGGGCATTATCATGATATCTTCGGAAATGCCGGAGCTGATTGGCGTCTCCAACCGGATTCTCGTTATGTGTAACGGACACATTACCGGCGAGGTACAAGGTGAGGAAGCAACGCAGGAGCGTATCATGAGCTACGCGACCAAGTTTTAGGAAGAGGAGGAAATGAGAATGAATACCAAGAAAACAAATGTAGTGGATATCCTGATCAACAATGGTATTGTGATCTTGATTTTGGTGATGGTTCTGATTGTGGGAATTACCAAGGATAATTTCTTCAGTATGAGTAATTTCAGCAATATTTCCATTAATGTGGCATGCCGTTTCATCATTGCGATCGGTGTTTCCGGATGTCTGATTACCAAAGGAACCGACCTTTCCGCCGGGCGTTCTGTAGGTTTGGCTGCCTGTCTGGCCGGTACTCTTTTGCAGAGAGCAGATTACAGCGGCCGTTTTGAGCTGACGAGCAGCTTTCCGGAGTTGAATGTTTGGCTGATCCTGTTGATCTGTGTGGCAGTCTGCTGTATTTTTGGCCTGATCAATGGCGTAGTGGTAGCTTACTTAAGTGTACCGGCATTTATCGGAACTCTCGGTATGCAGATGATTATCTACGGTATCAACCTGGTTTACACAAAGTCGGTTCCGCTGGGCGGCTATCGTACTGATTATACCGTGATTGCCAATGGTAAACTGTTTGGGCTGTTCCCCTATCTGTTCATCATTGCCATCGTGATCGGCGCAATCATGTGGTTCATTTACAACTATACTCGTCATGGCAAATATATGTACGCGATCGGCGGTAACGAGGCGGCGGCAGAGGTGGCCGGTGTCAATGTAAAAAAGACAAAGATTATCATCTATGTATCAGCTGCTGCCCTTTATGCAATTGCCGGCTTTCTTCTGGGTGCCAAGTCTGGCGGCGCCGGCGTAAATACCGGTAATGGTTATGAGCTGGAGGCTATCGCAGCCTGTACGATCGGCGGCGTATCCGTAAATGGCGGTATCGGACGGGTATCCGGCGTGGTTATCGGCGTGCTGGTATTTGAGCTTTTAAAGACCTGTTTACAGTTTTTGGGAATTGACCCGAACTATCAGTATATTGCTCAGGGTATCGTAATCGTAGTGGCAATCGCACTGGATATCCGCAAGTATATTGCGAAGAAATAAAAGACGGCAGGCTTATTAAAAGAAAAGTGACAAAGGAGCCGCAGCCGGGGAATGCAAGAGGGTATTTTTATCAGCGCCCCAGAATTCCCCGGCTGCATTTGTTTGGGCCGGATGAATGGCCAATGGCATTTAATTAATTTTCTCAGAAGGTACGCCAGGGAAAAAGGAGCGGGAAGCGGTGGGAAATAATCTGCTGCTTTTTCCGGTTTCGGGATCAAGAATTCCTAAAATCCCTGCAAAGTCAAAAGCCGCAGATCAGTTCCCGCCGCTTCCCGCTCCTTTTTCCCTGGCTGAGTATTCTTGGAGATAAACTTAATGACATTGGATGAATGGCAGAGTGCTGAAAAATTATATATGGAGAGGGGAACCGCTATGGAGAAGCAATCGGTAGAGGAGAATGGCTTTGCTGAAAACAGAGAAGAAGGGGCGGGAACGGAGAGCAAATTGTCAGAGCTGGAGCAAGAAAATGAGCGTCTGAAAAGAGAAAATGAACTTTTGAAAGAATACCGCGCCAGCCTGCCTTTGAAGGAACGGCTTTATGACCGGATTCCTCTGACAGTACGCCAGTTGGATGTGATCATCGGAGTCCTTTTGGCTGTGCTGGCGGCCGTGGTGGTTCTAGGGATGCTGGATCATTAAACGGGGGTAATGCCCTGGCTTAAACGGCTGTTTTGATATTCTCCGGTAAATGTGACATCTTGTCCAAACCAGTCAGGAGGGATGAAGGAAAGTGCGGCCTCCTCGGTGGGGAATTCTACCTCCGCCAGGATCAGGCCCTCGTAGGCTCCTGAAAATATATCCAGCTCAATGGTGAGGCTGGATTTTTCTTTTTGTGTGGCGAGGGGGATCCGATAGCGTGTTTTTGTGAGGACGATACCGTCTGCCTTGGGGAGAAGATGGCCATATGCTTCTTTTGTCAGAGGGAGGTTGTACTCTTCTCTGGATAACAGGCCGCTGGATTTGTAGGTCAGATAGTATTCGTCATCTTGTTTGCGGATCCGTATTACCGGCCGGGTGCACAGATATGCCTGTTCGATGATGTGAAAGGGATAGCGCATATAATCGGCAGGGGGTGTTTCAATTTTGTATTTGCGTTCGATTTCCACGAAATTGCCCTCCTTAATCGGATTTCTGATCTTTTGATTCTGGTATCATATCATGTTTTTTGGAGTATCGCAACGGCGGACTTTAACTTCTGCTTTAAAAATTTTGATTTGAAAACCGTATCGGAATATTTGAAGAATTTAAGCCGGTATTAGTTGGTGCCAAACCGATGAAAAAGCTTGTAAATCCCACAAAATAGTACTGGTAATTATGAAGGGACTATGCTATAATGTTACATTGAAGTGTGGCGCCCTGCCGAGACGACCATACATAGATGTGAAGGAGGAACCCAGATCATGAGTTTACAAGTAGAAAAGCTGGAAAAAAACATGGCGAAATTAACCGTAGAAGTACCGGCAGAGCAGTTTGAAAAGGCTCTTAAAACTTCCTATAACAAAAATAAAAACAGATTCAACATTCCGGGCTTTCGCAAAGGGAAGGCGCCGCAGGTTATGGTAGAGAAAATGTATGGCGTGGAGATTTTATATGAGGATGCGGTAGATGAAATCATCAATTCGACGTATCGTGGCGCCATGGATGAAAGCGGCCTGGACATCGTATCCCGTCCGCAGATTAGCGTAGAGCAGATTGAGAAAGGAAAAACTCTCATCTATTCCGCACTGGTGGCTGTGAAGCCGGAAGTAACTTTGGGCGAGTACAAAGGGATTGAAGTGGAGCGGGCGAAGCCCGAAGTGACAGAAGCAGATATTGAAGCGGAATTGAAGAAAGTACAGGAGCAGAATTCCCGCCTGGTGACCGTGGAGAACCGTCCGGTTGAGAATGGGGATCAGGTAGTGATTGACTTTGATGGCTACATCGACGGGGCCGCGTTTGAGGGCGGAAAAGCAGAAGCTTATACATTGACTATCGGCTCTCATTCCTTCATCGATACTTTTGAGGAACAGCTCATCGGAAAGAATATCGATGAGGAGGTTGAGGTGAATGTGTCCTTCCCGGAGGAGTACCATGCAAAAGAGCTTGCCGGGAAGCCTGCGATATTTAAGGTAGTGATTCATGAGATTAAGAGAAAAGAACTTCCGGAGCTGGATGATGAATTTGCCGGAGAGGTTTCAGAATTCGATACACTGGATGAATATAAGGCGGATTTGAAGGCAAAACTTTCAGAGACCAAACAGCAGCAGGCAACTACCGAGAATGAGAACAATGTAGTAGAGAAAGTAGTTGCCAACGCTTCGATGGAGATTCCGGAAGCGATGGTTGAGGAGCAAATCAGCAATACTCTGGAAGATTATGCCCGGCGTATGCGCTCTCAGGGCCTTACCATGGAACAATATATGCAGTTTACCGGCATGACAGAGGAGCGTTTGCGGGAGGATATCCGTCCCCAGGCGGAGAAGCGGATTCGCACCCGTCTGGTTTTGGAGGCCGTCGTAGCGGCGGAGAACATTGAGGCTCCGGAAGAAGCTGTAGAGGCGGAGATCAAGAGAATGGCAGATAGCTATAAGATGGAGCCGGATCGCGCAAAAGAGCTTTTGGGCGAAGAGGGACTTCGGCGGATGAAAGAAGATCTGGCGGTCCAGGAAGCGGTGGATTTCCTGGTGGCAGAAGCGAAACTGGTATAATGGATTATGCGGCTGAAAGGATATGGAACAGCCGCAGAAAAGGTATGGAGGAAGTGTGGTTTTCCGGGGTATTTGGAGAACCGCACTTCTATCCCGTGTATTCGGAACCTGCCTGTCGTTTCCGGCGTGGCGGCAGGGAGCTGTATCAAAACATTATAATGTGAATGCGTCGAAAGCAAGGAGGATTGATTATGCCGTTAATACCTTATGTAATTGAGCAGACCAGCAGAGGAGAACGTTCGTATGACATTTATTCCCGGCTGCTGAAGGAGAGGATTATCTTTCTGGGAGAAGAAGTGACAGATGTGTCGGCTAGTGTGGTAGTCGCGCAGCTGTTGTTTTTGGAGGCCGAAGATCCGGGTAAGGATATCAATTTATATATTAACAGTCCTGGTGGTTCTGTGACTGCAGGCATGGCAATCTATGATACGATGAACTATATTAAGTCTGATGTATCTACTTTATGTGTCGGTATGGCTGCCAGTATGGGAGCATTTCTTTTGGCAGGCGGTGCTAAGGGCAAGCGTTTTATTCTTCCCAATGCCGAGGTGATGATTCACCAGCCTTCTGGTGGAGCAAGAGGACAGGCGACGGAGATACAGATTGTAGCAGAGAAGATTTTGCAGACAAAGGAAAAGCTGAATCGTATTCTTGCTGCCAATACCGGGCAGCCCTATGAGGTGGTATGCCGGGATACCGAGAGAGATCATTATCTGACAGCGGAGGAAGCTGTGAGCTATGGGCTGGTGGATCAGATTCTGGTGAAACATTAGAATAGCAGTCATTGCGATATGGCAGATGTTAAGAACGAATTATTGGTAAGAAAGGATAGAGGTGTGTTATGCCGAGCAGAATGGATGACCGGGTAAGATGCTCTTTTTGCGGAAAGACTCAGGATCAGGTGAAAAAGCTGATTGCCGGTTCCAACAATGTTTTTATCTGCGACGAGTGCATTGATCTTTGCGCAGAGATTCTGGAGGAGGAACTAGACGAACAGGAAAGCGCCGGCCCGGATTTTGACGGGATTAATTTGCTGAAGCCAAAGGAGATCAAGGCTTTTTTGGATGAATATGTGATTGGGCAGGAATTGGCGAAGAAGGTTTTGTCAGTAGCGGTCTATAATCATTATAAAAGAATCACCGTCAGAAAAGAGATGGATGTTGATGTACAAAAGAGCAATATTCTGATGCTGGGACCCACTGGCTCAGGCAAGACGTATCTGGCCCAGACTTTGGCGAAGGTGTTAAATGTACCTTTTGCCATTGCCGATGCCACAGCATTGACAGAGGCCGGTTATGTAGGAGAAGATGTGGAGAATATCCTGCTAAAGCTGATTCAGGCGGCGGATTATGATATTTCAAAGGCGGAATATGGCATCATCTACATTGATGAGATTGACAAGATCACCAAGAAGTCGGAAAATGTATCTATTACCAGAGATGTTTCCGGCGAGGGTGTCCAGCAGGCGCTGCTGAAAATATTAGAAGGCACGGTAGCCAGTGTCCCGCCCCAGGGAGGTAGAAAGCATCCGCATCAGGAGCTTTTGCAAATCGATACCACTAATATCCTGTTTATCTGTGGAGGGGCCTTTGACGGCCTGGAGAAGATTATCGAGCGTCGGCTGAGTGCCGGCTCGATTGGGTTTAACGCTGAGATCGTGGACAAAAACCGTCAGGATATCGATGAATTACTGCGAAAGGCAGAGCCGCAGGATTTGGTGAAGTTTGGACTGATTCCGGAGTTTATTGGCCGTGTGCCGGTGACGGTGTCGCTGGAGCTTTTGAGCGAGGAGGCGCTGGTCCGGATTTTGACTGAGCCGAAGAACGCGATCACCAAGCAATACCAGAAGCTATTTGAGCTGGATGATGTAAAGCTTGAGTTTACCAGGGAAGCGCTTTTGGAAATTGCCAGTCTTGCAGTGAAACGCAAGACAGGTGCCCGTGGCTTACGGTCGATCATGGAGTCGGCAGTGATGGATTTGATGTACGAGATTCCGTCAGACAGCAGTATCGGAATTTGTAAGGTGACAAAGGATGTTGTGAATAAAACAGGAGAGCCGGAACTGGTGTACCGGGATACCACCGTTCCCCGTAAGGCGCTTTCTCAGAGAAGAAAAAAAGATAGACCTGGTGAGATTGCATAAAAGATTCCGGTTGCGGAAGGGGTGTCGCAAAATAAGCCTTCAACTATTTCCATATCCTGTGTTCGGACGGTGCACGCACACTCAGTCTGCTTTTAACGGACAAAGTCCGCCAATATCAGACAGAGTGTTCGTGCATAGCCGGACACGGGATATCAGAAATGGCTGAGGGCTTATTTTGCGACATCCCATTTACTAAAGTGTATTAAAATTTGTTCCTGTTAGAGTACTACAGTGATATTAGGGAGAGACGAGGAGGATAAGATGGAAACGACAGTGACGACAATGCCAGTGATTGCGCTGCGGGCGTTGACGGTATTGCCAAAGATGACGATAAGCTTTGATATCAGCCGTTCTCGATCGGTAGCGGCGGTAGAACGGGCGATGGTTGGCGATCAGAGGATCTGTGTGGTGACACAAAGAGATCCGGAGGATGCCAGCCCTCAGATGGAGCAGCTTCATCATATTGGAGTGATTGTCAAGGTGAAGCAGTTAGTGAAAATGCCAGGTAATGTGGTACGGGTTATGGTAGAAGGGCTGGAGCGGGCAGAGCTTTTGATGCTGGATTCTGTCGATCCGCTTTTGATGGGGGAGATCATGGTATCCCCCTGGAGAAATGATGATGTGGATTCTTTGACTGCCGAGGCCATGCAGAGGGTATTGAAAGACAAAGTAGAGGAGTATGGGCACCAGCATCCCAAATTTGCCAGGGAGGTGCTTCCGAATCTGATGACAGCAAGCGGCCTGGATGACATGATGCTTCAGATGGCAAGCCAGCTTCCCTGGGATTATGCTATACGGCAGAATTATCTGGATGCGGCAGACGCGATTACCCGCTATGAGGTTTTGGTAGAAAGCCTGACAGAAGAGATAGCAATTTCCCGCATTCGTCAGGAATTCCAGGCGAAGGTAAAGGCGGCAGTGGATAAGAATCAGAGGGATTATATCCTGAGGGAGCAGATGAAGATTATCCGCCAGGAGTTAGGAGAAGATCCGGTATCCGAGTCAGATGAATATGAGAATAAGCTTTCCGCTTTGAAAGCAGATAAGGAAGTGAAAGAAAAGCTGCATAAGGAGATTGAACGGTTTCGGGCAATGCCGGGAAGCAGCCAGGAAGGCAATGTGCTGCGAACTTATATTGAGACGTTGCTGGAGCTTCCATGGAATAAGCTTTCCCGGGACAATAATGATTTAAAACATGCGGCAAGGATCCTGGATGCGGATCATTATGGCCTGGAAAAAGTGAAGGAACGGGTGTTGGAATATTTGGCTGTTCGGGCATTGACGAAGAAAGGAATCGGTTCTATCCTGTGTCTTGTAGGGCCGCCAGGAACCGGGAAAACCTCAATAGCCCGATCAGTGGCCCGGGCACTTAACAAAAAATATATTCGGATCAGCCTGGGAGGAGTGCGGGATGAGGCCGAGATCCGCGGGCATCGCAAAACCTATGTGGGCGCTATGCCAGGAAGACTGGTGGAGGGCCTGCGCCAGGCCGGAGTATCCAATCCTCTGATGCTGCTAGACGAGATTGACAAGGTCAGCAGTGATTATAAAGGCGATACCTCATCCGCTCTTTTGGAGGTGCTGGACGGGGAGCAGAATATCCGCTTTCGGGATCATTATGTGGAGGTTCCCATCAATCTTTCTCATGTACTGTTTATTGCAACAGCCAATACCACACAATCGATTCCCCGTCCTCTTCTGGATCGTATGGAGATTATCGAGATCAACAGCTATACAGAAAATGAAAAATTTCATATTGCACGAGATTTTCTGGTTGGGAAGCAGCTGGAAAAATGCGGCCTGACCGAGAAACAGATCACGATATCGGATGGAGCTTTAAAAAAGATTATTCATAATTATACCAGGGAGGCCGGAGTCCGTAACTTAGAACGCAGGATCGGAGAGATATTCCGCAAGGCAGCAAGAGAGTTCCTGGAAGACAAGAGAGAAGGGATCCGGATTACCGAGCAGAATCTGGGTAAATATCTGGGCAAGGAAAAGATTCGTTTTGAGGATGCCAATGAGGAAGACGAGGTAGGCATTGCCCGAGGATTGGCCTGGACCAGTGTTGGAGGAGATACTTTGCAGATTGAGGTGAATGTAATGCCCGGGAAGGGTGAGCTGAAGATGACAGGGCAGATGGGGGATGTGATGAAGGAATCTGCCCAGACAGCCCTCACATATGTGCGCTCGATCTGCCCGGATTATCAGGTTAGCGATGATTATTTTGAAAAGCATGATATTCATATCCATATTCCGGAGGGTGCGGTTCCCAAAGACGGGCCGTCGGCAGGGATCACGATGGCAACGGCGATGCTTTCGGCAGTAGTGCAGCGAAAGGTTTGTGCTCAAGTAGCAATGACCGGTGAGATCACGCTGCGGGGGCGGGTGCTGCCGATCGGCGGCCTGAAGGAAAAGATACTGGCAGCTAAAATGGCCCATATCCAGACTGTGCTGGTACCGGAGAAGAACCGTTCCGATATTGCAGAGCTGTCCAGGGAGATAACGAAAGGTTTACGGATTGTATTTGTCAAGACGATGGAAGAGGTGCTGAAAGAAGCACTGAGAGAAAGTGCTTAAGAAGGCGCTTTTTGGTGTGTACCCCAGCTAGAAATGGAGAAATTTATGATTATCAAAACAGCAGAATTGGAAACTGTCTGTGGAATTACCAGCAAACTTCCGGAAAATGATTGTCCGGAATTTGCCTTTGCCGGAAAATCCAATGTAGGAAAATCTTCTTTGATTAATGGATTGATGAATCGAAAGTCTCTGGCCAGGACGTCTGCTCAGCCAGGAAAGACGCAGACGATCAACTTTTATAAGATTAACAGCAGTTTTTATTATGTAGATCTTCCGGGATATGGTTATGCCAAAGTCCCGGTTGAGGAGAAAGCACGATGGGGAAAGATGATTGAGCGATATCTGCAGAAGTCAGCCATGCTGAAATGTGTATTTTTGCTTGTAGATATCCGTCATGAACCGTCGGCAAATGATAAACTGATGGCTGACTGGATTCATTCCCATGGATATATGCCGGTGATCATTGCAACAAAGGCAGATAAATTAAACCGCAGCCAGATTGCCAAACATATAAAAATGGTGAAGGAAGGGCTGGGGCTTGGAAAAGGCGTTACGGTGATTCCTTTTTCATCAGTAACAAAGCAGGGAAGAGAGGAAATCTGGCAACTGATCGAGCAGATGACACAGCCAGTGGACACAATAGGATAAATTGTCTGACAAATCTTCAGAAAAATGTTAAAAAATATTTACCATATTTTAACTTGTACTTTATGAAGGTTCATGGTATAACTTGTGAAGTACGCTGGGAGCGTACTTAAAAGCCATAGAGAAAGGAGATGATAAGCTATGGCGAAAGATTATATAACGTTTACGATTGGACCAAAGAAGGACATTGCGTTGATTGCCCATGATAATGAGAAGGCGAAATTGATCGAATGGTGTAAAGAACACTATGCAATATTGAAGCATCACAATTTGTACGGGACGGGGACAACAGCACGGATGATTACCGATCAGACCGGACTGACAGTGAAAGGATATAACAGCGGACCTCTGGGCGGTGATCAGCAGATAGGTGCGAAGATTGTAGAAGGAGTGATTGATTTTGTGGTGTTTTTTTCCGATCCGCTGACCGCCCAGCCTCATGATACGGATGTGAAAGCACTGATGCGAATTGCGCAGGTATATGACATTCCGATCGCGGTCAATAAGGCGACTGCTGATTTTATGATTACTTCAGAGAATATGGATCGCGATTATCAGCATGATGTGATTAATTTCCGTAAGAATATCCAGGAGCGGGCGGAGACCCTTTAAGGCAGGGATATCGCAGGGCTTGTCTGTAGAGACAGGCTCTTTTTTCTTCCTGCTGGTAGTGAGTTAAGAATTATGTAAAAAAATATGGGATCGATATGAAAAAAGGAGAGCAGAAATGAAAGTAGTAGATATGCATTGCGATACGATATATGAATTATATGAACGCAGAAAAAAAGGTGGGCAGGAAAAACTTTTAAAAAATGATTTACATATCGATTTATTAAAAATGAAAAAGGGTGATTATTTTTTGCAAAATTTTGCTGTGTATACGCATTTGGAGCGGGAAGAGAGGCCATTTGAGTATGCCATGCGCTTGATTGACGCGTTTTATGAGGAAATGGCTGCCAATGATGACAGAATTGATGTGGTAAGGAGCTGGCAGGATATTGAGACCAACTGGAAGGAGGGAAAGCTTTCTGCTCTGCTTAGTATCGAAGAGGGAGGAGTCTGTCAGGGAGAGCTGGCTTTTTTGCGGGATTTTTATCGGGTGGGAGTGCGAATGATGACTCTGACCTGGAATTTTCCCAATGAATTGGGATACCCCAATCGGATTTTGTCAGGAAATGAACGCCCGCCGGTATGTGTGGCGGATACAAAGAATGGCCTTACAGAAAGAGGAATTGAATTTGTTCGGGAAATGGAGAATTTGGGAATGATCCTTGATATTTCTCACTTGAATGATGCGGGAATCTGGGATGTGTTTCGCTACACAAGGAAGCCTTTTGTAGCCAGCCATTCCAATGCCCGTTCTCTGGCGTCGCATCCCCGAAATCTTACGGATGAAATGATCCGGGCGTTGGCAGAACGAGGCGGAGTGGCCGGAATTAATTTTTGTGCATCCTTTCTCAGAGACGAGGAGGAGGGAGCTGACCCGATCCACAGTGAGTGCCGGGATATGGTAAGGCATATGAAACATATGAAACAAATCGGGGGTATTGGTTGTATCGGACTGGGGAGTGATTTTGATGGCATTACCAGTATCGTAGAAATGAAAGACTGCTCCGGAATGCAGCTGCTGGCAGAAGAGATGGAACGCCAGGGCTTCCATACGGGAGAGATTGAGGCGGTTTTTTATGGCAATGTGCTTCGCTTGTATAAGGAATTGCTTTGAGAGGAGGGGCGGCAAAATAAGCCTAATGGCTGCTGGCTTATTTTGCGATACCCTCGAACAGGGATAGAAAATACCCGTTTAATTTTCCTCATCCTTATCCAGTGCAGATACAAACAGGAATTTTCGAATCAGGAACAAAACAGCAATGGCAAGGATTCCTATCAATGTGAAATAGATCGGCATATGCTCGATGATCATTTCTCTAGCCACTGAGAATAGCAATACCTCCACTACGGAATCCAAATCGTGGCGACAGAGCATTTTCAATAGCTCAATACCAATAATGATATCGAACATGTATTTCAGAAAATGGTTGAGTTTTCCAGTAAACACCAGTGTTTTCAGTTCACCGGGAACCTGCAGGAACATGATGAGCAGTGCAACGATGACGATCCCTGCTACAATTAACTCCAGAAGCATGGCCGTGTTAAAAACGAAACTTTGTGCTTTGGTAGCCTTTTCCCCTAAATGTTGTTTCATACCTTCTCCTCCTGATTGTATTAGGAACGGAGACAGCGCAAAAGCAGTAATTCTGTTTCAGGCTTGCTCTCCTAAGTTTTATTATAATAGAAGAAATGCAAAATAGCAAATAGTTAATCTTTTATGGAATCTATAAATTTCGAACTATATACTTTATTGCGTTAAAATTTAACATTTTAAAGCATCATAAAGTTGACGTAGAGAAAATTTTGTAGTATGATACCAAGTGTGCTTTTATGGCTACATAAAAATGAAGGAAAAGGGAGATGTGAATTATGAAAAAATCAGCAAAATTATGGTCAATGGCGCTGGCTGCTTCTATGGTATTGTCTATGACAGCGTGTTCCGGCGGAAGTGGTGAGACTACGGCGGCAGAGACGACGACAGCGGCGGCTTCTGAAGGGACGGCAACGAGTGAAGCAGCAGGCAGCAGTGAGGAAGCAGAGGACACGGCTTCCGGTGATACTTATACGGTGGGGATTTGCCAGCTGGTACAGCATGATGCTCTGGATGCAGCTACCCAGGGATTTAAGGATGCATTGGTGGAGGAGTTAGGAGATGCGGTCACTTTTGACGAGCAGAATGCACAGGGAGACTCCAACACCTGCTCCACTATTATCAATAGTTTTGTCTCTTCGGATGTGGATCTGATTCTGGCGAATGCGACGCCGGCCCTTCAGGCGGCTCAGGCAGGCACGAATGAGATTCCGATTTTGGGAACTTCCGTAACCGAATATGGGGTAGCTTTGGGGATTGATGATTTTACCGGTACGGTAGGTGGCAATATTTCCGGAACTTCAGATCTGGCTCCGTTAGAGGAGCAGGCAGCTATGCTGAATGAGCTGTTTCCGGATGCTAAAAAGGTCGGTCTTTTGTACTGTTCAGCAGAGGCAAATTCTCAGTATCAGGTAGATACGGTGAAGACAGCTTTGGAGGGACTGGGCTACACCTGCGAGTATTATGCATTTTCCGATTCCAATGATTTGACCACGATTGTCACCAAAGCGGCAGAGGAAAATGATGTGCTCTATGTGCCGACGGATAATACGGCAGCCGCCAATGCAGAGCTGGTGAACAATGTCTGCCAGCCGGCCGGCGTTCCGGTGATTGCAGGAGAAGAGGGAATCTGCAGAGGATGCGGAGTAGCGACTTTGTCGATCAGCTATTATGATCTGGGTGTTGGTACTGGAAAAATGGCGGCAAAGATCCTGAAAGGGGAAGCAAACATCTCCGAGATGCCTATCGAGTATGCACCGCAGTTTACCAAAAAATATAACAAGAGCCTTTGTGAAGCTCTGGGGATTACGGTTCCGGAAGACTATGTGGCGATTGAAGAATAATGCTTAAAAGAAAGAGGGTGTTGCAAAATATCCCAACCGTTTCTCTGTCCTGTGTTTGGATGGTTCACGAACACAAGGATAAAAGAAATGGCGGAGGGGTTATTTTGCAACACTCTCTCTGACCAATTCTTGCAGAACAAGGGATGAAGAATATGATAAGTTTATTGAACGCACTGCCTGGAGCGGTGGCACAAGGATTGATATGGGGAATTATGGCGATTGGCGTGTATCTCACCTACCGGATTCTGGATATTGCGGATCTGACTGTAGACGGCTCACTCTGTACCGGGGGCGCGGTTTGTATTATGCTGATGTTGAGCGGATACAATGTATGGGTAGCATTATTTGGTGCGCTGATGGCAGGGATGGTGTCGGGACTGGCTACCGGCCTTCTGCATACATTTATGGGGATTCCGGCCATTCTGGCAGGAATACTGACTCAATTGGGATTGTATTCGATTAATTTGAAAACTATGGGAAAAGCGAATCAGGCGATTAATGTAGACAAATTTGATCTGCTGGTTTCGCTGCGTTTTACAAAAAATGTTCCTTTTTATAAAAACACGATTTTGATCGTGGCGGTCCTCATTATTGTTTTGATTGTATTTCTCTATTGGTTTTTTGGGACAGAGCTGGGATGCTCTTTGCGGGCAACGGGTTGCAACGATAAGATGGCCCGGGCCCAGGGAATCAATACGAATTTGAACCGGGTGCTGGGGTTGATGATCTCCAATGGCCTGGTGGCCCTTTCCGGTGCGCTGTTGGCGCAGTATCAGGGATTTGCCGATATCAACATGGGACGCGGGGCTATCGTTATCGGCCTGGCCGCCGTGATTATCGGAGAGGCGGTTTTTGGCAGGATATTCCATAATTTTGGTTTTCGGCTGCTGGGCGTGGTGTTAGGCTCGATCATCTATTATTTAGTACTGCAGTTTGTGATTTGGCTGGGAATTGATACGGATTTGTTGAAACTGTTGTCAGCGGTGGTGGTGGCGATTTTCTTGGCGATTCCTACCTGGAAGAACAGATATTTTTCCAAACCGGTGAAAAAAGGAGGGAAGAGCTGATGCTTGTGGTAAAAAATATATCCAAGACGTTCAATCCAGGAACTGTCAATGAAAAACAAGCACTTAAGGGGTTGAGCCTGACGCTGGCTGACGGGGATTTTGTAACCGTGATTGGCGGGAATGGTGCAGGCAAATCCACTCTGTTAAATGCGATTGCCGGTACCTGGCAGGTAGATGAGGGACAGATCTTAATCGATGGCATGGATGTGACGAAGCTGCCGGAACATAAGCGGGCTGCTTTTCTGGGAAGAGTGTTCCAGGATCCGATGAATGGTACGGCTGCTACGATGGGGATTGAGGAAAACCTGGCGTTGGCTCTGCGCCGGGGGCATAAGCGAACCTTGAAGCCGGGGATTGTAAACAGTGAAAGAAAACTGTACCGGGATTTGCTGGCAAAGTTAAATCTGGGCCTGGAGAATCGTCTGACTTCCAAGGTGGGCCTGCTTTCCGGAGGCCAGCGGCAGGCGCTGACGCTTTTGATGGCAACGTTGGAAAAGCCGAAGCTGCTGCTTCTGGATGAACATACGGCAGCATTGGACCCCAAGACAGCGGCCAAGGTGTTGGAAACAACGGAGACGATTGTCAATCAGGATCGTCTGACAACATTGATGATCACCCATAATATGAAAGATGCGATTCAGATTGGCAATCGTTTGATCATGATGAATGAAGGGCAGATTATCTATGATGTGGCCGGAGAAGAAAAGAAACGGCTGACCGTAGAGGATTTATTGCGTAAGTTTGCAGAGGCCAGCGGCGGAGCGTTTGCCAACGACAGAATGATGCTGGCGAAATAAGAACCTTTTTGCATAAACAGGAATTTTGTGGTATAATATCACCAACAAAAGCGAAACAAAAACGGATGACCGGATATAATTACAACAGAGATGACGCGGCAGGTATTTCTGGAAGGAGGTTGTTTTATGGATAAGAGCAAGTTGGTGATAACCATTGAGAGACAGTATGGCAGCGGAGGAAGGATTGTAGGAAAACTGCTGGCAAAGGAGTTGGGGATTCCTTTTTATGATGATGAAATTCTTCGTATGACGGCGGAGAAGAGTGCGGTAGGAGAGCAGTATTTCCGATTGGCTGACGAGAAAGCAGGAAATAATCTGTTGCGCCGGATTGTGGGCGGAATGCGTCATGCGCCTATGGGAGCTCCCAAAACTGCCGGAGATGTGACATCGCCGGAAAATCTGTTCAAATTTCAGTCTGAAGTGATTCGGGAGCTGGCCAATACGGAATCCTGCGTGATTGTGGGGCGTTGCGCGGATTTCGTTTTGGAGTCGGCAGGGAAAGAGGATTTGATCAAGATCTTTGTCTATGCTGATGTAGATACCTGTATCCGCCGGACGATGGAGGTGGATGGCATCACCGATACCAAAGAGGCATTGGCCAAGCTAAACCGTATTACCAAACAACGCCGGGAGTATCATCACTATTTTACCGGAAAAGAATGGGAAGATGTGGAGAACTATGATTTGCCAATCAATGCCAGCCGTCTGGAGTTTGATCAGATTGTGGAGCTGATTAAGACTTATATACAGATGGTTGGATATGAGTTGGGATAATAGAAAAATCGGGAGCAATTGTAAAACGGGACAAATAAAGAGGGTATTGCAAAATAAGTCTCCCGCCATTTCTCTTATCCAGTGTCTGGCTGTTCACGAACATGCTGTCTGATATTGACGGACTTTGTCCGTTAAGAGCAGATGGTATGCATGTGAACCGTGCGAACACAGGATAGAGAAATGGCGGGAGACTTATTTTGTAATACCCTTTTTACGAATGGCTTTATTTTTTCTCTATCTTTTCGGCAGGGATTTCTTTTTCTGTAACGGTGCCGGTGTAGAAGATCTGCAAGGTATCGCCATTGTTATATTCGGAGAAATCCAACTCATCCGATACAAAGGTGAAGAAGTCTCCTTCGGCGGATTCCAGTACAATATTGTTTTCTTCTTTTTGAACTACCTTACCGACAAAGGCGTTGAGACTGGCCTCGGCGGAATCATAGGAATCCTCCATAATCACCTTGGTTGCCATCGCCTCATCGTCCAGCTCTCCGATATAGGTGACAGTGGCTTCTTTGCCGACAGAAATTCCGTTCTGCGCCACGATATAGGCATTGGCAATGCTGATCGTATAGCTTTCGCCGTCTTCCAGTTCCATGGTAATTGCTGTGTCGGTGGCTTCTGTAATTTTGCCGGTGGCAGAGGGCTCTGTATTCATGCCAATGACGGATTCCAAGACATCGAGCGCAATCACTGGGATCGGATCTTTCGTAGTCTCGTAGGGGAAGGTAATCTCTACCAAATCTCCCTCGGAGAAAGGAAATTCCTGGGTGACTTCTGCCTGAGAAAGATCGTAGTTTTTCTCGCTGTCGTCGTCATCGCTTCTGACAGTCAGGATATCGCCGTTGACAGCGGTAATCTCACCGGTCATAAAGTCTTCTTCCACCTCTTCACTCTCATCTTCTATGGCAGATTCAGACTCTTCTTCCGTGACAGGTTCTGACGCGGCCTCGGTGGTGGCTGCCGTGGTAGTAACATCCTGCTTCTTGGAGGAACAGGCAGCGGTGCCGAGCATGATGGCAAATATGGCCATGGCTAACATTGTTTTTTTCATAATTGCGAATCACTCCTCTTGTGAAATATACTAATCGCCGTTTCCCAGAGGGAAACGATTGCTGCAAACAAAAGTTTACTACAAATGAAGAGAAAAAACTATTTATTTTTTATTAAATTTTGTCTGGTCTATGAACATTTTGTGAAGTCCTATTATGTTGACACTATGGCAGCCATAGGATTTTTGATACTTGACCTGATGGAAAAAGAATACTATGATAAAAAATGGAAAATACGGACAGAAAATAAAAGGAGCAGGGCCTTTCAAATGGAGAAATTCAAAAAATTGTGTACGATATTTTATATCATGGCGAAGATCGGACTGTTTACTTTTGGCGGAGGATGGAGCATCATTGCCCAAATGCAGAATGAATTTGTAGACAGGAAGCATTGGATGACCGAAGAACAGGTGGTGGATTATATGTCCCTGGCAAAATCTTTTCCCGGCGTAATGATCATTAATATGTCCGTATTTTGTGGATATGCGATGGCAGGGGTAGAGGGGGCTGTGGCGGCGGCGGTGGGGCTTTCAACCCCGGCGCTGATAGCGATTGCTGTGGTAACTTATTTTTATTCTTCTTTGCGGGATAATATTTACGTGGAACGAATTTTGAACGGGGTGCGCAGTGTGGTGATACCGATTATCGTCAGTGCCTGTCTGAAATTGAAAAAGACAGCGATTCAGGGACGCTCCTCCTATGGGATTTTGATTCTGTCTTTTCTGGTTTGTGTTTTGACTGGGGTGAACAAACTATTGGTAGTCGTGGCAGCTCTTGTGGCCGGGCTTTTGATATGGAGAGGAGAGATTCCGGATGACGTATCTTAGGCTGTTTTTATCATTTATGAAAATTGGTTTTTGCAGTTTTGGAGGCATGACCATGATTCCGGTAATTAATGATGAGGTTTTAAGATATGGCTGGATGACGGCATCCGAGGTCATGGATATTGTGGCTGTCGCTGAGATGACGCCGGGATCTTTGGGAATCAACTGTGCTACCTTTGTCGGACTGCGCACGGCAGGCATATGGGGTGCGCTTTGTGCAAGCCTGGGAGTGATGATGCCGTCGTTGACGCTGTCTATGGTGGCAGCACATTTTATTTTTCGTTTGAAAGGGAATAAGCTTTTAGAGAGTGCCATGCGGGGAGTGCGGCCGGCCAGTATGGGGATGTTGGCTGCTGCCGCTGTTACGCTGGGAATCACTACTTTTTTGCCAGAAAGCGGTGTGATAGCCTGGAAACGAATCGGGATTGCGGTGATCAGTGGAAGCGTATTGATTAAAGGGAGGCTTTCCATACCAAAGACCATATTGCTTGCAGCAGTGTTGGGGCTTATTTTAGGCTAACATAAGTAGGGACCAGGGCGTGACAGTTCCGATTGCCGGGCTGTCACGCTTTGTAATAGAATTTTAATAATTTGTTTCATGTTTTTTTTCATTACAGTATCGAAAACAGAAGAAAAATGTGGTACAATCTCCATATTTGAATCCGCTTTACTCCAAGGAGAAAAAACATGCCGAATAAAAAAAAGTATCATACTAAAGAATATACAAAGCTGCCTGTCCGATCTCGCAAAAGAAAGAACCGTTTTCTAGATCGCCGATATCTCCTGCCGGCAGCCGGGGCGGCCGTCCTGCTTTCTGCTATATTTCTGGGCCGTGCGCTGATGAAACGCCAGGCAGCCGAGGAGCAGGAAGCTTTGGCTGTGCAGCAGGAGCCAGTTCCGGAGACTACCATGTTTATCGAATCCACGCTGTCGGTAGAAGAGCAGCAGCGCCAGGAGCTTTTGAGAGAGAAACAGGCAGTTATTGACAGCTATGAAAACCTGGGGCTGGTACAGGTGGCAGGCTATTTAAACGTCCGGGAGGCTCCCGGTTCCAATGGGAAGATCATCGGCAAGCTGCAGCAAAACAGCGCCTGTGAGATTCTTGATACAGAGGGGGAATGGTGCCATATTACCTCCGGCGGGATTGAGGGATATATACATAACCGCTATGTAATCAGCGGTTTGGAGGCGCGCGAGGAAGCGCTGGCTCAGGTGGAGCAGATGGCGGAGGTCAACACGGAAAAGCTGAATATCCGTTCTGAACCAAACATGGAGGATGCGGCGAATGTGGTGGCACAGGCGCTGATTCATGAGCGGTATCCGGTGCTGGAAGAGCTGGAAGGCTGGATCCGGATTGAAGAAGGATATATTTCGGCAGATTATGTGACGGTAAAGTATGCGCTGAATGAGGCACGAAAGCTGGATCTGCGGGCGATGGCACTGAACCAGTATGATCATTTGGTGATTTCCAAGGTAGACAATTATCTGAATATCCGCAGCAGCCCCAGTACAGAGAATGATACGAATATTATTGGCAAGTTTCCCGGTAAGGCGGCAGGAGAGATTCTTGAAACCCTGGATGGCTGGTATAAAGTAAAATCTGGGGCCATAACCGGTTATGTTATAGCAGATCCTGAACTTGTGGCAGTGGGACAGGAGGCCAGGGATCTGGCGCTGGAGTCGGCAACGCTGATGGCAATCGTCAATACGGATCGTTTGAATGTCCGTTCAGAGCCAACCACAAGCGCTAGGATCTGGACACAGATTTCTAAAGAAGATCGCTATACTGTGCTGGATCAGCTGGACGGTTGGGTTCAGATAGAATTGGATTCCGGTGACGGGGAGGACGGGGAGTCTTCGGATAAAGCTTTTATTGCGACCAGAGATAACAATGTGGATGTGCGCTATGCCCTGACCGAGGCGATCAAATTTTCGCCAGTGGAGGAGCGTGCGAACCAGCAGGCGGCTTTGCGCAGCAAGGTGGTGAATTATGCTTTGCAGTTTGTCGGCAACCGTTATGTCTGGGGCGGTACCAATCCCAACACGGGAGCAGACTGTTCCGGATTTGTGCAGTATGTGCTGAGAAATGCTGCCGGCGTGAGCCTTCCTAGAACCTCCAGGGAACAGGCCAAGGCAGGCCGGGCCGTTACTTCAAGTGAGATGCTGCCGGGTGATCTGATCTTTTATACCAATAGCAGCGGCGTGGTGAATCACGTGGCAATGTATATTGGCAATGGCCAGGTGGTACATGCGGCCAGCCGCCGGAGCGGTATCAAGATTTCCACCTGGAACTACCGTAGGCCAAAGACGATACGAAGATTTTTAAATTAATACAGACGGTAATAAGTAAAGTAAAAATCTCAGGGATGAGGGTGTTGCAAAATAAGTCACCCGTCATTTTTCTTATCCAGTGTCCGGCTGTT
>CAJUPI010000009.1 GCA_910588125.1 uncultured Lachnospiraceae bacterium | reverse complement strand
GGCAGACGCACCAGCCTTAGGAGCTGGCGGGCAACCGTGCAGGTTCAAGTCCTGTTACCCGCATTGGTGTTTTTGCTTGCAAACGCATGCAAACTATGCTATTATAATACAGGACTCAAGGAAAGTAAGCAGATCATGTGTAAAAGCAGTTCAGAAAGTCTTGAGGATCTTGATTTTGGGCTATCGCCAAGCGGTAAGGCACAGGACTTTGACTCCTGCATTTCGCTGGTTCGAATCCAGCTAGCCCAGCTGCAGGAACAGTCGTAATCCTTATTATCATAATATGGATAGCGGCTGTTTTTTTGATTCAAAGGAAACTGCGCCCTATGAAACAAAAGCCTTTCGGAAGATGTGGGCTACGCGCATAAGGAAAATGGTTGCGGTAGCAACTGCGCTTCGGAGCGAGAGAATATTCAAATGGCAGAGAGGAGGAAAAGATTGATGCAAAAAGGAAAAAGGGTTAAGGCTTATTTGCTGGCTGGAATGGCAGCAGCCTTTGTCAATTGTCAAAAGCTGGAGATGTCCTATGCTCAAAACCAGGAATATGAAATCTCAGAAGAGTTTCTTGGAATGTGCAGGAACCCGGAGGCAGAGACGAAAGATAAGACAACCGGTGGGACGGCGGAAAAAGCGGATAATGAGATGCGGTTGCCATTGAAAGAGGAAAAAGATGTTTTTCTGACGGCAGCCCCGGATATTGAACTTATAGATGCAGGGCCCGGCGCGGCAGATTCGTTTTTGGTAAAGCCGGATTATTACATATGGAGCTGGCAGGATGGGAATGAATTGGGAACAGTAAACGTCTGTGGCAGGCCTCCTCTGGAAGCCGCTGCGGACCAGGAAGATATTTTGAAGCTTCGGGACGATAGCCAACAAGAAGAAGCCGATTATATTTTTCACTGTGAGATCATGCCAGAGACATTAATTGTCCGGGAATGGGAGGTAAGCCAGTTGGGAAAGGCCAATCCAACAGAGCCGTCGGAGAGGATATACAAGGGGTCGGAAAAGATCTGGCTAAAGCCTGATAAAATATATGAGATCGTGGCAAAATGGTCCAGGAAGGATGGGGAAGGAAAAGGATTTTGTGGAGAAGGAAGTTATGTGATTGTAACCGATTGAAGGATGGATCCTGTGGATTATTAGGGAGGGCAGAGATTGCTGTAAAATTCAACAATCCCAATCGGAACGGTTATTTTACAGCAATCTCCTGGTTATTTGAGTTTATTCGGATTCATCAAACGATATACTGTCAATTACGGTCTGAAATAAAGCATCTGCTTCGTCCAGAAAGCTTTCATGAACCAGGAAAGTAAAATCTACAAAAAGGGAATCGTTTTGAAGGCCCACATAGCGTTGATAAAAATTTTCCCCGTCATCGTTCTGCAGCATATTAGAAGCGTCAATGGCAGCATATCCATTGATGGTGATTTCCCTGGTCTCAAAGCCTTCGACAGACAGATAGCTGTTCAGGCCCTGCAAATAGGAGCTATCCTCCGATGTATAGGACGAAATATAGAGCACTGACATATCCCATGGATTGTCTTCCTCATAACGTGAACAGGCAATCAGGAGCGTGTCATCATCTTCGTCCGGTGCGATCTCCCAAAGATATGGACAGGAGAAGGTCAGGCCAAGCTCTTCAATTCTGCGGCTGGTCATTACCGGTACGGGAATGGGAGGATCCTGCTTCATAGCTTCGTCGAGCTCTTCTTGAGTAACAGAGATATTGAATTCTTCGTCAGTATCTGCAAGAATTTTCTGGGCGAAAAGTCTTGTGAGAGGCGCCAGCACTGTGAAATGGTCAGCGCCCTCTATGATAAAACCGTGGATATTTTCATTTTGGGACGCCAGCAGCATTCGTTTCAGGTTTTCCGAATTGCCTTCGCTGCCTTCGACAAGAAAAGTGGGTGTTTTTATATTATCCAGCCAGTAAATGGGGGAACGCATAATATGCTCATTTTCATTTTTTGTATCAAAGGTAAACTGGGAGTTGTTGTGATATTTAATCTCGTCCACAGCACCAAAGCAGAAAACCGCCCGGAATTTGTCCGCGTACTCGGAGGCTAACAGAGCACGGGTGCCGCCTGTGCTATGGCCTCCCAGATAGATGCGTTCCGGATCTACATAAGGCAGAGAAGCAGCGTATTCATAAGCGGAGATCACATCATCTACTTCTCCGAAAAGCGCCTCAAAATGGCCGGGATTGCCGTTCCCGCCCCGGAAGGAGGGGTACATGGCCAAAAGACCGGCTTGCCAGAAAGCGGAGCCTGTCTGATCATTATCCCAATTCGGGTAAACCCAGGGGAAATCGTCGATCCTGTTGCCCCAACCGCCCACGATCCATATTATGATAGGGTGCTTTTGCCCATCCTGAGGATCGCTGGATATGTAAGCGGCCAGATCCCCGACTTTGGAGGGATAATGGACCAGGTCAAAGAGTTCCTCCGGAGGAGCGGGAATGGCGGAATTATCGTTTCTCTTTTTGGTCAGTGTGGTGGTAAAAGTGTCATGCGTCTGGGCAAAATTGCTGAAATCTTGTATTCTAGACGAGGCAGAGCCGTTTTTTGTAAAAGAACTGGCTTGTGAATTATCAACGTGGGCAGTGTCTTTTTGTGGAGCACCGCAGGAAACGGTGAGGATAGCTGATATTACCAGCAGAATGGTAATGGCTTTCCAGTGCTTCATAATTTTCATATGTGTTACCTTCCTTTTGTAATTGATGTATCATTATTATATCGGTATTTCCTCAATGGCACAATCATTTTATAGAGAAAGAACCAAAAAAGTGAGAAGGGGAGCTTGAGATAAAATGAAAAATAAGATTGATTTAACGGATAGGAAAATAGTTCTTTTGGTTGCCGGCCTCTGTTGCTTTTTATGGGGCAGTGCCGCTCCGTCAATTAAGATCGGCTATGAATGGTTTCAGATTGAACCGTCGGATACGGCTTCGATCCTGATGTTTGCCGGAATCCGCTTTTTGCTGGCAGGATTTTTGGTTATCATGTACCACAGTATAATCAGCGGACATTGGATTTTGCCGCCTAAGGGATCGGGAACTGCTGTTGCCAGCCTGGCTTTGTCCCAAACCATTTTGCAGTATATGTTTTACTATGTGGGATTGTCTCATGCCAGTGGGGTACACAGTGCAATTATTACCGGGACAAATGTGTTCTTTTCTATGTTGTGTGCCAGTCTGGTTTTTCGGTATGAGAAGCTGGAGATGCATAAAATTGCCGGATGCATTTTGGGATTTTTGGGAATTGCGATTGTGAACCTGGCTGGTGCCGGAACGGACGGGATGTTTTCGTTCTCCTTTTTTGGCGAGGGATTTGTGCTGTTTGCGCAGCTTTTTTATGCGGTTTCTGGTTCGCTGGTAAAGAAGTATGCGAGGGATTTTGACGTAGTTACCCTATCCGGCTATCAGTTTATGGCAGGGGGGCTTGCGCTGCTCATCATTGGTGCAGCCTGCGGCGGCTCTCTGTCAGGAGCGGCAGGCCCTGCTGCTTATGCGCTTCTTTTGTATATGGGATTTTTATCGGCGGTTGCTTATACACTGTGGGGAGTATTGCTGAAATATAATCCGGTGAGCCGTGTGACTGTTTTTGGATTTATGAATCCCATGTTTGGTGTGCTTTTGTCAGCAATTTTTTTGGGGGAAAGTGGGCAAGCCTTGACCTGGAATACCCTTGTGGCATTAATTCTGGTCTGTCTGGGAATCTATGTGGTGAACAGGGAACGCCGTGCTCAGTGAACAGGAATTACAGGATTAATAGCTAAGGCAGCAGAATAAGGTCAACAGAGCCCGAAGGGGGCGGTTTCGGAGGCATGAACAGTTTCAGCGAACGGACAAAGCAAAATACCGCCCAGAGCTTTTTTGTCTTCTTCCTGATGCGTTGCCACAACCAGCAGCCGCCCGTCGGCTTTTTCCTTTACATAGTCAATGACCAGATGACGGGTTTGCTCGTCCAGCCCGGTGAAGGGTTCGTCCATAAGAATACCGCAGGAGGGAGTAAGCAAGGCGCGGGCGATAGCGACACGGCGTTTCATGCCGCCGCTGAGTGTGTAAATCGGGCGGGTGAGGGATTTACGGGGAAGCAGCCGGGAGAGTTCATCCGTGATTTGCCGGCGGGTTAAAACACTGCCGGCAGTGAGGAAGACATTGTCAATGGGGGTAAAGGCTTCACAGAGCCGATCTTCCTGAAACACAGCAGTCAATTTGCAGCCGGGCGGCGGTTCCAGAGAAAAAGAACCGCTATCCGGCTGTTCCAAACCCAGAAGAATCCGGAATAAGGTAGTTTTGCCGATGCCGGAGGAACCCATCAGACAGTAAATTTGCCCGGAGTCAAGGGTCAGATTCAGCTGGTTCCATACCAGGAGTTCTCCGTAGGTTTTGGAGAGGTTGTGAATTTTTAGCTGAAACGGAAGCATATGCGGACTCCTTTCTCTAAAAGAAACAGAAATAGCTTTTCAAATAATGCGCTGACCAGGATAATCACGATTGTCCAGGCAAGCAGCTCTGCGGTGCTCAGATAGATTTTGGCCATGTACAGGTTCTCACCGATGGTATGGGAGGGGACGCCGATGACCTCGGCGGCAATTCCGGACTTCCAGCTCATGCCTAATGCGATGCGGCAGCCGCTGGTCAGATAGGGTAGAAGCGCCGGGAGGTAAATACAGCGGATCCGTCCTGCGGGAGCGATGGAAAAGACGCGGGCCATCTCGAGAAGCTTCTGGTCAGTATTTTCCAGTCCGGCAATCGTGTTCACATAGAGAATGGGGAATACGACCAGAAAAGAGATGAAAACGGCCAAATTTGCAGAACCGATCCCAATCAGTGCCAGGATGACAAAGGAAGCTACCGGCACGGATTTCATCAGACGGATGATTGGCTCTAAGAATTCCCGAAGGAGGACAAAATGATACGCCAGGCTTCCTGTTGCCAGCCCACAGATAAAGGCAACTAAAAAACCCAGGGTGATCTTTCCCAAGGAGCGGCCCACTGACAGCCAGAAGCCAGGGGTTGGCAGAAGGGCACAAAAAGCGCGGAGCACAGGATATGGCCCCACGAACACGATGGAATTATCAATTAACAGTGCGGCAATCTGCCACACTGCAATCCAAAAGAGAAAAATTCCGATTTTACGGATGCGAGGAGAAGAGGACATGGGGATTCCTTTCTGTATCTGTGCCTATTCGTCAAGGGTTTCATAGTACCCCCATGCCGCTTTCTCGGCACCACTATGAATGAAAGAGGATTTACTTTGAGCCTCCGGCGGATGTGCAGAAAACGGGAATGGAAGATGTCACTTTGTGACCCCGTTTTCGCACAGTTCAGCGCCGAAGCGCTGAACTTTCATAGTAATAAAAGTCGTCTTCCGGCAGTTTGCCGCCGACAGAAGCCGGATCCTGTTCATACAAAACCTGCAGGTAGCCGCTTAAGGCATCCTTCATCTCTTCGCCGGTCAGACAAGTGATGTTGCAGTAAGGGAGAGACTTTTTGGCAATCGGGGCCTTTTCGATGATCCCCAGATCGGCGATCAGCTCTGCAGCGGCATCCGGGTTGGAAGCGGTAAAAGCAGCAGATGCTTGATGCTCTGCCAAAAACAGGGCGACGGCATTGGGATTTTCCTCCAGGAAGGGGCGCCGGACGACAGTGACGCCGGTCACCAGGCGGCTTTTGCTGTCACTTTGTATCTTTTCCCATTCCTCTGTCAGATCCAGCACGATTTTCAACGATTCATTCTGGGCGCAGGCAGCGGTCACGAATGGCTGTGGCAGCAGGCCGATGGCATCTGGCTGCTCTTTTAAGAGAGCGGCAACCTCAGTTGGTTCCGATTTGAATTCCAGGGTCAGATCTGCCTCGGACAGGCCGTTACCGGACATAAGATAGCGGAAAACATAATCTGGCGTTGTACCTTTGCCGGTCATATAAACCGTCCTGCCTTTTAAATCGGCGATGCTTTGAATGGAATCATCGGCAGCGACAATATCCAAGACTCCCAGTGTGTTGATATCAATCACAGCAATCTTGCCCTGTGTCTTATTGTACAATACGCTTGCCACATTAGCGGGGATCAGAGCGATATCCAGCTCGCCGGAAGCTACCTTGGCCAGCAGCTCATCGGCGGCTGTTACCATAGTGAATTCGTATTGGTTGCCGGCCGCGCCCTTTTTTGACTGTTCCATGAGCCAGACCAGGCCCATGGAAGTAGGCCCTTTTAAAGAACCGATCCGTACAGTGACATCCTCAGGAACAATAGAAGCTGTATCTGCGGCGGAGGGGTCAGGGATCGTGATGGCATCAGGGGCCGGGGCGTTGGCGGTGTCCCCGGCAGCCTCGGTGAAGGCGGCGACAGTGGATTCGGCAGCCGAGGAACCGGCGGCAGTCTCTGTGGGAAGGGCTTTTGAAGCTTCGGCGGCAGGCTGGTTGCCAGAACAGCCGGACAGCACACCGCTTATAGCCAGGGCAGCTAAAATATAACAGATCTTTTTCATAATACTTAGTCCTCTCTTTCTGTTTTGTGTCAGATTATCATGATTGTCCGGGATTGCTGGAGACATCTTTTTATGACGAGGAAGGAAGCGCTTTCCAGAAAAGAATCTCATCCTCGCAGGTACGGGCGATCTCCTTCTTATCATGCAAGTATTCCAGACAGGAAAAGGTCTTGGAAATGATCATTTTTGTCTGCATCAGATCTTTCCATCCGAATTCATCCTCGGCGCCATAGGCTAAAAAGGCAATCTCGCGGGTAGTCAGGGGATGGCCGGCAGCTTGTATGATTTCCCGGACAGTATCCAGCTTTTTGCGGTAAGCGGACAGGATTCGCGCCGGCACAGTACCGTCGCAGCGGTAAGGCCGGTTGTGTGCCGGATGGATCATATATCCGGCATAGCGCTTTTGAAAGCTTTCCAGAGAACGGAAATAATAATCCAGCAGATGCTCGTCCGGATAGGCAGTGGCAACAATCGGGACGATACCATCGATTAACTGGTCGGCAGGGAAAACCCTCTGGTGTTCTTCATCCACCAGCCCCATCTGCCCAAAGGTATGCCCCTTTAAATGGATCGCTTTCAGATGGTAACTGCCATAGTAAAAATCCATGCCGTCTGTGATGGAAACATAGCGGTAGTTTTTGATCTCATTGAACATGGAATCCTGTGTTTCTTGCCGGATCTGCCGGTTCAGCTCCATAAAGCGGTTCCAGAGAACAGGCGTGCGATTCTCGGTGACACCGACGGTAGCCAGGACGTGCACCTGCTCTTCCAAAGCCTGTGGGTTGTTATTATAATACAGGCAGTCATAGGCATGGCGATCTTCTTCCGGGTTCATGAAAATACGGGCTCCCCGATTGGCATAAAAGTGGGCAAGGCCGGTGTGATCGTGATGTTTGTGGGTCAGAAAAATATCGAGGTCATCATAGCGGATCCGGTGCTTTACGAGCAGTTCATCCATGATCTTTTTGTTTTCCAATGTGCGGTAACCCGTGTCAATCATCAGGCTTCGGCAACTGTCGTTGCCGGGGATCAAGAAAATGTTGATCCGGTTGGAACGCCTGGCGTCGTTGGCCAGCTGAATCTGAAAAAATCCGGGGTAGATTTCTGTCATAGTATGTTTACCTGGCTTTCTTATAATGAAATGAAAAGGGTTGAATTTTGCTGTGGTTTTATCTGGCACCATTATAGCAGCTTTTTAGCGGAAAGTAAAATAATTTGGCAGTAAAATGATTTTGCCAAATTATTTCCTGCCAAGGGGATTCCATTCTTATATAAAATCTTTTATAATATGGTTTTAACCGGATAACAGCATGTTGCCGGAGCGGGCTTAAGAGAGATATTCAGGAACGGAGACGCCATGAAAAAGATATTTTTCCATTATTTAAAACCGTTTTATCTGCGGATGGCAGGCGGATTTGTGATAAAGTTTGCCGGAACACTGATGGATCTGTTTTTGCCGTGGGCGCTGGCTTATATGATAGATACCGTGATTCCGGCCAATGGCAGGAAGGAGATCCTTTTGTGGGGGATCTTTATGCTGGGATGCTCGGCGCTGGCCGTGCTTTTTAATGTGCTGGCAAACCGGATGGCTTCGCGGGTGGCAGGAGATGCGATCTATGTGATTCGGGAGGATTTGTTTGCCAAGGTGATGTACCTGCCGGATTCACTGGCCGACAAAATAACACGGCCTTCGCTGCTTTCCCGGTTGACCACAGATACCTATAACGTCCATCAGATGCTGGGGCGGATTCAGCGGTTGGGGGTGCGTGCACCAATTCTGCTAGTCGGGGGAATTGCCATGACGCTGATGCTGGATGCTGCTCTTGCCGGAGTGTTGCTGGCAACGTTGCCGCTTTTGGCGGCGGTGGTAGTGGCGGTTTCCCAAAGAAGCATTCCTCTGTACGGGCATCTTCAGGAGAGCTTGGACGGGTTTGTCCGGCTGGTGCGGGAAAATATCGCCGGAATCCGGGTGATTAAGGCTTTGTCGCGGGAGGGGTATGAACGACGCCGTTTCGGGCAGATCAACCGGGAGGTAGTGGAGCGGGAGAGAAAGGCGGCCATGACAGCGGCTATCACGAATCCGGCCATGAACATTTTGTTGAATCTGGGATTGGTGGCCGTGATTGCGGTAGGCGCTGTGAGGGTAAATGCAGGGTTGTCTGAGGTGGGGAAAATCCTGGCATTTATGACATATTTCACGATAATACTCAATGCGCTGCTTTCTATTTCCCGGATGTTTGTGGTGGTTTCTAAGGCGGCGGCCTCGGCAGGCCGGATTGCCGAGGTACTTGAAGCCGGGGATGAGAGGGGATGGATGGCGGACAAAGAGGCAGAAGAACAGAAGCTGCAGGAAAAAGACAGGGCAAGGGAACCAGAATTGCCAGGCAAAAAATCTCCTCACATCAGCTTTGATCATGTGTCATTTTCTTATAATAAGGTAGCGGATAATCTAACGGATATTAGCTTCTCTTTAAAGCGGGGGGAGACACTGGGGATCATCGGCTCAACGGGATCCGGGAAATCAACGGTGGCGAATCTTATGATGCGCTTTTATGATGTGGATAAAGGGAGCGTGTTGATCGACGGCCAGGATATCCGGGCTATGGATTTGCACAGGCTGCGCAGCCGTTTTGGGGCAGTCTTTCAAAATGATGTGCTGTTTGCCGGCAGTATCTATGACAATATCGATATGGGACGGGGGCTGGCAATGGAAGCTGCCGACAAGGCGGTAAGCCATGCCAGAGCAAAGGATTTTGTGGAGGATAAGGGCGGGACAGGCGAGATGCTGGAGATCCGCGGAGCCAACTTAAGCGGCGGGCAGAAGCAGCGTCTCCTGATTGCACGGGCATTGGCGGCTTGTCCGGAGATATTGGTGCTGGATGATTCCTCCAGCGCCCTGGATTATCGGACGGATGCGGCGCTGCGCCGGGAGATGAAAGAGCATTTTGCGGCTACTACTTGTATCATCATCGCGCAGAGGATTAGCTCGGTTATGGGAGCGGATCATATATTGGTACTGGAGGAAGGGCGGATTGCGGGCTATGGGACGCATCAGGAGCTGATGGCGGGCTGCACCATTTATCAGGAAATCGCACGCTCTCAAACAGGACAGGGGAGGTGAAACAGAATGGCAAATCGTGGCAGGACAGACGGGGTGGAGATCCAGGGTTCAACACTTAGCTACATGAAGGAAAAACGAGGGACGCTGGGGCGGCTGGCCGGATATCTTTTACATTATAAAGGATTGCTGGCATTGGCGCTTTTTATGACTGTCGCGAGCAATTCCCTGGCGCTTGTCGGGCCTTTGCTGTCCGGATATGCTGTGGATGCCATAGAGCCTGGGAAAGGCCAGGTGGATTTTGCACGGGTGTTTTACTATGCCGGATGGATGGTGGTATTCTATGTGATATCAGCGCTTATGTCCTATGGACTTACGGTATTGATGGTAACGGTTAGCCGGAAGGTGATCCGCAAAATGAGAGAGGATGTGTTTAACCGGCTTTTGTCTTTGCCGGTGGGATATTTTGACCGGCATCAGACCGGGGATGTGCTCAGCCGGATTACCTACGATATCGATGTGGTCAACGAGTCATTGTCCAGCGATTTAATTCAGATGCTGACTACGGTGATTACGGTGAGCGGCGCGCTGGCAATGATGGTTGTAATCTCGCCGTATCTTGTGCTGGTGTTTTGCTTTACCGTACCGCTCTCAGCCGCCATTACCCGTTTTATCACCGGAAAGACCCGGCCATTATACCGGGCGCGTTCGGCGTCTCTGGGGCGTCTGAACGGATTTGTGGAGGAGAAGGTGAGCGGGCAGAGGACGATCAAGGCATATTGTGGGGAGGAGATGGCTATTGAGGGATTTGCCAAGAAAGATCGGGAAGCGGTGGAAGCGTATTACAAAGCAGAATATTATGGGAGCACGGTGGGTCCGATGGTCAATTTTATTAATAATCTGTCCTTGTCCCTGATCAGTGTGTTTGGCGCTTTTTTGTATCTGGCCGGGCGGATGCGGGTGGGGCAGATTTCTTCATTTGTGTTGTATTCCCGCAAATTTTCCGGCCCGATCAATGAGCTGGCCAACATTGTCAGTGATTTACAGTCAGCTGTGGCAGCAGCAGAGCGGGTGTTCGCGCTGCTGGATGAACTGCCGGAAAGAGACGAGGGGAAAGCAGAACATCCGGGAAACCAGAGGGAAATCCAGGGGAAGGTGGAGCTGTCGCATGTTAGCTTTGGCTATGAGCCGGGTAAGACAATCCTGGAAGATTTTTCTCTGGAGGTATCTCCGGGGGAGACGATTGCCATTGCGGGGCCAACGGGGGCGGGCAAAACAACTTTTATCAATCTGCTGATGCGTTTTTATGATCCCTGGTCGGGGGCAATCCTGGTAGATGGAAGAGATGTTCGGGAGATTTCCCGTACCAGGCTGCGGGAAGCTTATGCCATGGTGCTGCAGGATACCTGGCTGTTTACTGGCACGATCTATGAGAACCTGGCTTACGGAAGAGAGGGCGTGGGCAGGGAAGAGGTGATTGCCGCGGCCAAGGCGGCCCGTATTCATACCTTTATCACACAGCTTCCCGACGGCTATGACACGGTGCTTAAGGAGGACGGGACAAACATTTCAAAGGGGCAGAAGCAGCTTCTGACCATTGCCCGTGCCATGCTTAAGGACTGCCGGATGGTGATCCTGGATGAAGCCACCTCCAATGTTGATACACGGACCGAGGTGCAGATTCAGCAGGCCATGGGGCGCCTGATGGAGGGAAAGACCTGCTTTATCATCGCCCACCGCTTGTCCACGATCCGCAATGCTGACCGGATATTGGTAGTGGATCAAGGAAGGGTGGCAGAGCAGGGGAGCCACCAGGAATTGATGGAAAAAAAGGGAATCTATTATCAGATGTATGAGGCACAGAGGGCTTAGGGCCGTGGTTTTTGTATTGTGCTTCCTTTCAGCTGCAAACCAATCAGCCCGGTGATAAACATTACGGTTCCTCCGACGATATAGGCGCTGATTGTTTCGTGGAAGAACAACACACCCCACAGGATAGCAAAAATAGCCATGGTGCTCTGGATGATCGGAACCATATAAAAAGGAACGAGCAGAATAGCGCGGGCATTGAGGTAGAATCCGATACCTGTGATAAAGCCGAACATCAGGATTCCGGCAATGCAGCTAAAACCGGGGCGAATACCGGCTAAATCTCCGCCTGCCATGCCCGGAATTAACGGGATAAAGGCGAGGATGGCCGACACGGCAAAAATGGACAGGTTGCTGTCAATGATGTCCATCCGATCGGCGATCATCTTTTGGGACAGCACGTGGCAGCCGGCGCAGAAACCGGAGAGGATGAAGAGTCCGGTCAACAGGATATTTTCCTGGAAGAAGACTTCCAAGGAGCGGCCATTCCAGGAAATGCACAACACCCCCATCATGCATAACAGAATGCAGAAAAGCTTTCTCGGCGGCAGCTTTTCCTTAAACAGAAGGACACTGGACATGGTCAGAAAGACCGTCTGAGCGGGCTGGGTCACAATATTACCGTAAGACGGGCCGTGTGAGAGCGCATAATTCTCAGTCAGATAGGCTACCCATTTGGCGATAGCCCCGAAGAGAATCCAGCCTGCCAACAGGCGCGCCGAAGAAAGAAAATCTTTTTGAAAGCGCTGCTGCTTGGCGGCCTTGAGCAGCAAGAGAAAGCATACGCCGACGGCAAAGCGGAAAAAGGTGATGTAGGCAGGGCCGAAATGGGGGCTGATCAGTTTGACGCAGGTGCCTCCGAAGCTGAACATCAGGGCGACGCATAAAAGGTATAAGTATCCCATGGAAATTTCCTCATTCATTTGTATTTTGCAGGATCCGGGAAGCAGATATTTATCAAGTGGTAAATACGCCAAAGGACTTGCGTGGTTAGTATAGCATATTTTGGGGGCGATGCAAAAGGGCTTTTCCAAATTGTGCAGATTCTGTTAAAAATTATAAACTTTTTCTAATCTCTATTGACAATGTGACAGGGTGTCATTATAATGAGTGACATATTGTCACCAAAGAATGACACCCTGTCACATTTGATGAAAATGCGGCAGAGGTCAGAGGCATGTGGCGATATCTGAAAAGGGGAGAGGAGGAAGAGTATGCCTACGGAACGGTTTAACCGGTTGCCAGAGGCCAAAAGGCAGGCGATACGGGAGGCGGCATTAAAGGAATTTGCAAGGGTTCCCTTTGACAAGGCTTCCATTAATCAGATTATCCGGAATGCGGACATTTCCAGAGGAAGCTTTTATACTTATTTCGTGGATAAGCAGGATGTGGTGGAGTTTCTTTTGAAGGATACGTTTGAGCAGATGAAGGATATCTGTAAGAAGGAGCTGGATCATAACGGCGGTGACTATTTTGCAATGGTTGAGATGATGTTTGAATATTTTGTGGGCGAGCTTCGCCGGAATCCGGATATGGTGACGGTCGCGCGGAATATTTTTTCCAACAAGGAGAATCATGAGCTGGTGGGAGTCGAGCAGTGGCCGAGCCCGGATTGTATAGATATGCCAGGCAGCCCGGCCAGGTGGATGTATGAAAATATGGATAAAAGCCGTTTGCGGTTTGAGACCATGGAGGAGCTTTTTCCGCTGGTAGTCCTGGCGATGTCGTCGCTGGCAGTCGCCCTCAAACAGTATTATGAGTATCCGGATCAACTGGAGAATATCCGGGAAATGTTCTTAAAGTCCCTGGATATCCTGAAATACGGGGTGTATAAGACAGACAAACCATAATCAAAAAGATCATTTCATCTAGTCAGAAGAACAAAAAGGCAAGAGGAGACAGCAATGAATAAGGGAGTAATTATTGCAGGAGTTGTCGTGGTGGCGGTGGGCGCCGCTATCATTGTACCGCGGGCGATGAAGCCGAAGGCGGTGTTGGAAGAGGCGCCGGTGCCGGTGGTTGAGGCAGAGCGGCCGCAGCCGGGGGACATCGTGCTGTACCGGAATCTGGTGGGTACTGTGGAGCCGTCGGATGTGGTATATATTTATCCGAAGGCGGCGGGAGAGATCACGGATGTGTATGTAAAGGCCGGGGACGTGGTTGCCGAGGGACAGGCGATCTGCAAGATTGATACCAAGCAGGTGGATGCGGCGCGTCTCAGTATGGAGGCGGCAAAGACGGCCATGGACAATGCAGAGACCAATTTCCGGAGGCAGCAGGCTTTGTTTGCAGCGGGGGATATTGCTTCTGCAGTTTATGAACAGGCGGAGATGCAAGCCAAGAGCGCCAGGATCCAGTACGAACAGGCCAAGCTGAATTATGATTATCAGATGGAATTCAGCAATATTACCGCATCGATAGGCGGGATGGTGGAGCAATGCGATGTGGAGGTCCATGACAATGTGGCCCAACAGTCCCTGATCTGCGTGATTTCCGGTGAAGGAAGCAAGGCGATCACCTTTTCGGTAACCGAGAAGGTGGTGGATCAAATGCAGGTGGGCGACCGGGTGACGATTGAAAAGAACGGCAAGGAATATCAGGGAAGCGTGACGGAAATCAGCAGCATGATTGACGCGGATACCGGGCTTTTTAAGGTCAAGGCTTCCGTGGAGAACGGAGATGCGTTACCTACCGGATCGGCAGTCAGCCTGTTTGTGGTGTCTGACCGGGCAGATCAGGCTATGAGTATTCCGGTAGATGCCGTCTATTATTCCGGCGGGGATGCCTATGTATATACCTATGATAATGGAACTGTGCACCATATTCCGGTGGAGGTGGGGATCTACGATTCTGAGCGGGCGGAGATCCTGTCTGGCATTCAAAGCGATGATTTGGTGATCACCACCTGGAGTTCGGAATTGGCGGAAGGGGCTAAGGCCCAGCTGCCAGGAGAGGCACAGGCAGAAAATATACCGGGAGAAAACGCGTCGGCAGAGGATACACCAAAGGAAAACGCGCCGGCAGGTAACGTACAGACAGAGAGCACACAGGCAGAGTAGGAGGAATGCAGCTATGGGATTAACAAAATCAGTCCTCAAACGGCCGGTTACCACAGTGCTGGTGGTACTGTGCCTGATTGTGTTTGGTTTACAGTCCGTCTTGTCAGCGAAGATGGAGCTTATGCCGACCATGGATATGCCGATGCTGATCATTGCCACGATATATCCGGGGGCAAGTCCGGAAGATGTCAATGATCTGGTGACGACAGAGATTGAAGATAATATAGGTTCCTTAAGCGGCGTGGACACGATTCAGTCCATGTCCATGGAGAACATGTCCATGGTAATCATCCAATATGACTATGGCAAGGACATTGATGATGCTTATGATGATTTGAAGAAGAAAATGGATGTGTTGGAAGCATCGCTTCCGGATGACTGTGAATCGCCGGTAGTGGTAGAGCTGAATTTAGACGACATGGCATCCGTATATTTGTCAGTGAACCACAAGACGGAGCCGAATCTTTATAATTATGTAGATAATAAGGTAGTTCCGGAGCTGGAGAAGATCACCACGGTGACGGATGTGGACGTCAGCGGTGGCCGGGAGGAGTATATTAAAATAGAACTGATTCCGGAGAAGCTGCAGCAGTACCATTTGAATATGAATTCTCTTTCTCAGGCTATTGGCAGTGCGAATTTTACTTATCCGGCCGGGGATACGGCGGTCGGCGGGCAGCAGTTGTCCGTCAGCGCCGGAATCGAGTACGACACCATGGAACTGTTAAAGAAGATTCCGATTTCCCTTGGCAATGGCAACGTGATCTATCTGGAGGATGTGGCCAATGTCCGCAATGCCCTGAAAGATGCCAGCGGTGTGGCGCGCTATGACGGGCGGGACACGATTTCCATCGGCGTGAAGAAGCAGCAGAGCGCCACGGCTATGGAGGTGTCGAAGGAGGTCAATAAGGTTATCGAAGCTTTGCAGGCGAAGGATGAGAATCTGGAAATCGTAGTGGTGAATGATACCAGTGATTCGATTCAGTCTTCCTTAAAGAGTGTGATGCAGACCATGGCGATGGCAGTGCTGGTGTCCATGGTGATTATTTTCCTGTTCTTCGGGGAAATCCGGGCATCATTGATTGTAGGTACGTCTATTCCGATCTCAATTTTGGCGGCATTGATCCTGATGCAGGCCATGGGCTTTACCTTGAATGTCATCACCTTGAGCAGCCTGGTGCTGGGCGTGGGTATGATGGTGGATAACTCTATCGTGGTGCTGGAGAGCTGTTTCCGCTCCACTAAGGGCAGAGGGATTGTCGGATATCGTGAGGCGGCGCTTGAGGGCAGCGGCATTGTACTGCAGTCCATTATCGGCGGTACGGCCACGACATGTGTGGTGTTTTTGCCGTTGGCGCTTTTGGAGGGAATGACAGGACAGATGTTTAAGCCGCTGGGCTTTACGATCATTTTCTGTTTGGTGGCGTCGCTGATCAGTGCTATGACGATTGTACCTTTGTGTTATTGCGTTTTTCGTCCGCAGGAGAAGGACAGTTCGCCGACAGGATGGCTGCTGGCAAAGATGCAGGACGGATACCGGGGAATGATGCGGGTGATTTTGCCGAAAAAGATTACGGTGGTGGTGCTCTCCGTTGTCATGCTGGGAATTTCTATCTGGATGGCGACTCAGCTGCGGATGGAGCTGATGGTGGCAGATGACACCGGCACCATAAGTGTCAGCATTGATACCCGGCCGGGGCTTAAGGTGGAAGAGACAGATAAGATTTTGCGGCAGGTCGAGGCGGTTATATCAAAAGATCCGGATTTGGAGTCTTATATGCTGACCTCCGGCGGCAGCGGTATGAGCATGGGCGGCGGCGGAGCTACCCTGACAGCTTATCTGCTGGATGAGAGGAAGCGGGAGACCGATCAGGTTGTAAAAGAATGGAAACCCTTGCTGAATCAGATTGCAGGTGCTAACATATCAGTGACGGCATCTTCTTCCATGAGCATGATGTCTTCTGCAAGCGGAGTGGAATACATTCTGCAGAGCACACAGTATGATGAGCTGAAGGAGGTCTCAGACCAGATTGTCAATGAACTTTTGGGATACAGTGAAGTGACGAAGGTACATAGCACGCTGGAGAATGCGGCGCCGGTTGTCAGGCTGGATATTGATGCGGTGAAGGCGAATGCAGAAAATATAACTCCGATGCAGATTGCGGGCAGCGTAAGCAATATGCTGGGCGGAGTAGAGGCCACGACCCTGGAGGTAAATGGAGATGATATCAGCGTCAGGGTGGAATATCCGGATGATGAATATGACACGATCGATAAATTAAACGGCATCGTGCTGACCAACAATGCGGGAGCTTCCGTGGCGTTGACCGATGTGGCTGATATTGGTTTTAAGGATAGCCCGGCCACGATTATCCGGTCAGATCGGCAATACCGGGTGACGATCACCGGTGATTTGCAGACGGATGATCCCCACCTGATTGATGAGCTGGAAGACCGGTTTTATGATGAAGTGGTGGCAAAGCATATGAGCCCGACGCTTTCCCGTGCGGTCAACAGCATGGATGAAGCCATGGCACGGGAATTTGGCAATCTGTTCGGCGCGATCGGCACGGCAGTATTTTTGGTATTTGTGGTTATGGCGGCTCAGTTTGAGTCACCTAAATTTTCTATCATGGTCATGACGACCATTCCATTTGCATTGATTGGTTCCTTCGGCCTTCTTTATTTGACAGATGTGCCTATCAGTATGGCTTCTCTGCTGGGATTTCTGATGCTGTCGGGGACGGTGGTAAATAATGGCATCCTCTATGTGGATACCGTGAACCAATACCGGCAGGAGATGGATTTGCACACGGCGCTGATTGAGGCAGGAGCTACTCGTTTACGTCCGATATTGATGACCACGCTGACCACGATTGTGGCGATGATCCCTATGGCGATGGCTTACGGTGATAGTGGCGAGAGTATGCAGGGATTGGCGCTGGTGGATGTAGGCGGCCTGATAGCATCAACGGTTTTGGCGCTTCTGATGTTGCCGGGATATTATCTTTTGATGAGCGGGCGGAGGAGAAAGAAGGAGCCGAGCTATGATTGATTTTGAGGAAAGAGGGCCAAAAAATCCAGGGAGGTACGCCGTTTGGGGATAAGAGAATACCCTCAGACGTGCTCCCGCCCGGAGTTTCACGTAGCGGTACTAAGGCTGCGTGTCTGATTGCTGGTGGGGTCTGGGTGAAGAGAAAGGAATGTAAGCTGGAATGAAAATCGGGAAACGTTTGATGGTGTGCGGCATAGCTTTGGTGACGGCGGGGGCCATGCCTTTTGGGACCTGTGCGGCGAGCCCGGAGTTTGCCCGGCCGGCAGAGGAGTGGGCAAGGCTGCAGGATGATGTGCTGGAATATGATGAGATTGAAGCGCTGATTGCCGAGTATAATGCTACGGTGCAGACGAATCAGCTGGATTTGAATGAGTTTAAGAAAAAATATGGCAATACCAGGGATGATGTGTCGGCCAAGTACCGGGACATGGCGGAGGAGATTTATGCCAGTGTGGAGTATCCGGACGCAGATGATCCCACGTATGGTTATGTGGTGGCGTCGGTAGTGATGGCGGAAGTGCAGGCGAAGAATCTGATGCAGCAGGCAGATGACAACTTAGAAGACAGCGAGATTATTTATCTGAATTATAAACAGGCGGAAAAGACGCTGGTGACAGTGGCCCAGAGCAATATGGTGAGCTATGCCAGAAGCCTGCTTGAGCTTGAACAGGCAGAACTTCAACTTAAGCAGGCGGAGCTGGCAATGACGACAACTAATATTCGCCGGGACAATGGGCTGGCTACCCAGGTTGATGTGTTAAATGCCCAGGAAGCGTTGATGACAGCTAACCGCAATATCGAATCTGCCCGCTCGGGAATAGAGAATGTTCGCCAAAAGCTTTTGGTGATGTTGGGCTGGAAATATGATGCCCAGCCGGAGATCCGCGCTGTTCCGGCAGCAGACATAAACCGGATTGCGGGGATGAATCCTCAGGCGGATAAAGAACAGGCAGTGGAAAACAGTTATACCTTGAAGGTGAATCAGAAAAAGCTGGAAAATGCCACTGCGGATAACACGATAGCGAGTTTGAAAAAGACGTTGGCTGATAATGAACAGAAGATTGGCTCGTCTCTGGTGACCAATTATCAGAATGTGCTGGCGGCAAAGCTGGCTTATGATCAGGCAGTGGCGGAGCTGGATCTGGAAAATCGGAATTTACGGTCGCTGGAGGTGAATTTCGGGCAGGGCAATGCCAGCCGCTCGGAGCTTGAAAATCAACAATATGCGGTCCGCAACAAAGAGCTGGCATTGCAGATTGCGGATTTGAACCTGTTTCAGTCGATGGAGACATATGACTGGGCAGTCAACGGGTTGGCCAGTACTTCATAACGAAAAGAAAGGGAGGAAAGGATGAAGAGATTGGCGCTGATTCTTTCAATCACGATCCTTACAATGCCAGGGCTTAAGGCATTTGCGGCGCCTACCGGTCCGGGGGCCCCGCCGGAGGCCGGGCGCTATGATGCGGCGACTCTGGCAAGATTGCAGGATAACCGGATTGAATATGATGAGATTCCAAAGCTTGTGCATGAGTATAATCCTGATATTTCTAAAGCGTGGGATACTTATATGAGTAGCAGGGAAGATTTTGCCGGAGTAGTGACAGAGATGGAAAGTCAGCAGCAGGTGGTGAAGGAGCTGGCGGATCAATATGTCTCTCTGGGACAGCTTACCGGAAGCCAGCTCCTGGTTTCCACAGGCCGTCAGCTGGACAAGGGCTATAAAGGAATGATCCAGGGGATGCGGGATACCTACAATAAGTGGGAGACCAACCGGCAGAATACCAGTGCCATTCGCAGGGCAGAGCGGCAGGTGGTTGCCGGCACTCAGAGTGCGATGATCGGTTATGAGACTATTCGGCAGAATATCGCCACGCTACAGACCATGGTACAGCTTTATGAGAGGCAGACGGATATGGCAGGACGGATGGCGTCCCTGGGACTGGCTACCGGAACGGATCTTGCCAGCGCCAACAGCAGCCTGCTGGCAGCACGTTCCCAACTGATGTCTCTAGAGAACCAGCAGGAAAGTGTGAGAAGAACGCTCTGTATGTTGTTGGGCTATGATCCGGATAGCCAGCCGGAGATCTGTCCTATTCCGGAGTTCGATATGTCTCGTCTGGATGGGATGAATCTGGAGGAGGATACGAGAAAAGCAATTGGCAACAATTATACCTTGATATCTCAGCGGACCTCTGCCAAGGGCAACACCAACGATCAGGTTGTGGCGCGCAGCCGGATGATTGACGAGGGAGATCAGAAGCTGATCATTGAGATGCAGCGTCTGTATCAGGAGGTACAGGACAAAAGGGCGGCTTATGAGGCGGCGCAGACAGGGTTTGCGGCAGCAGAGCTAAGCCGGGACGCCTCCGAAAGGCAGTACCGGCTGGGATTGTTGTCAGAAGCCCAGTATATCGGAACTCAGCTTGCCTATTATCAGAAGAAAGCGGCGAAGGAATCGGCGAACCTGAATCTATTGCAGGCGATGGAGAATTATGACTGGGGAGTGCTGGGATTTGCGGCAGTAAGCGATTAAGATTGGACAGGAAAAACTTCATTTCGGCGCTCTTGTCCGGCAGTTCCCATGGGGAGTGTTTCCGCCGGCGTAAGCCAGGGAAATAAAAGCAGCCGGACTTGGACATCAGGGCGGCGATCCTGCAGAGCAAGAAAGTCGCCTGTCGCCAGTTCTGCTTCCAGTTTTTGACAGCTTTCTTCTGGCGCTGTCACACAGGCAGCATCTACAAAGCAGAACCGCGGATAAAGGACACACCACCAGTTATGGCCCTCTCCTTTTCCCAATGTAATACGTGCGGCATCGTAGTAGCCGCAAGGGAAGACAAGACGATCGTAAATGCGGGTAGGAAAATAACAATTTGTTATCTGCAGGCTGGCCTGATAATCAAATCCCTGTTTTTGCAGGTGTCGATCAGCCAGCGCTTCGATCTCTTCCTTATTATCCAGCAGACAGGCAACGGTATCCGCCTTATCTGCATGAATTGACAGATGATCTTTCAGATAATCCAGAATCAAACTTCTTACTTCCAGCTTTACCTGCTGATCCTCTGCGCTGTCGCTTTCTGCCAGAACATGAAACCGCAGCACGGAGGGAGCCAGCCTTTCTGCCAGAGTCTCGCGTTTTTCCTGAAGCCATCCCTGTGAGAGCAGCAATGCTAATAAAAAACAGGCCAATGAAATGATAAAACACTCCTGAACAGAACTATGCGCAAAAAACAGCGGCCAATAATTTGTCAGAGGATATTTCCGGGAAGGCATGGCCGATGGAAGATATTTTTGCGATTTGTGGATATTATAGAAGGATTTCATGTTTTTGCTCTCCTGAATATACCCTTGTCCGCTGAGCAATGTCATTAAGTTTAGCTCTGAGAATACTCAGCCATGGAAAAAGGAGCAGCAAAAGACCGAAAAGGATCTGCCGATTTTGACTTTGCAGGGATTTAGAAGTCCTTAAATCCCTGGATTTTGCGTGGAAACGAAAATCCACTCTGTCTGAGCGAAGCGAGTTTGGGGATTTTCGTTTCGCTTTGCGCAAAAATCAGGGATTTTAGGAATTCTTGATCCCGAAACCGGAAAAATCGGCAGATCCTTTTCGGTCTTTTGCTGCTCCTTTTTCCATGGCGTACCTTCTGAGAAAATTAACTTAATGACATTGGTCTGCTGAGGGTATGTTTTTCTAAAAAATACAAAATTTCGGTTCCATTTTGAAGTATTGACAGATATGGTATAATTAAACGTAACAATCAAAAAACCAACCATAACGTCCCAGGAGGATCCTTCACATGTCAAAAAAAACCATCGCCGTTTTGTTTGGCGGCCAGTCATCCGAGCATATTGTCTCCTGCATGTCTGCTGCCAACGTGATTGACCAGATAGATACTTTACGCTATAATTTATTACTCATCGGCATCACCGAATCCGGCCACTGGCTGAAAACCGAATCCGTCGAGGATATTCGTTCCGGCGCCTGGCGCGAAAGCCAGACGGAAGCGATTATCTCTCCTGATGCCACCCAAAAATGCGTGATTTTAACACAAAACGGAGAGAGCCGTAAAATATCGGTTGATGTCGCATTTCCCATTCTCCATGGCCCTTATGGGGAGGACGGCACTATCCAGGGACTTTTTGAAATGGCTCATATTCCCTATGTAGGATGTGGCGTTCTGTCCTCTGCCGTCTCCATGGATAAGCTGTACACAAAAATGATTGTCAGTACTCTGGGAATCCGCCAGGCCGCCTATGTACCCGTTCTGGTATGGAAGCTGCGAAAGGATCCCGATTCGATCATCCGCCAGATAGAACAAAGCTTCCCCTATCCGGTCTTTGTCAAGCCGGCCAATGCCGGCTCTTCCCGGGGAATCACCAAAGCGGAGAATCGCGAACAGCTGTTGGCAGGGCTTGAGGAAGCCGCCAACCACGACAGCAAGATTTTAGTTGAGGAAACTATTACAGGCCATGAGATCGAATGTGCGGTTTTAGGAGGAGGAGATAAGCCGGTGATGTCCTCCGGAGTAGGGGAGATTCTGGCAGCGGCGGAATTCTATGATTTTGATGCCAAATATTTTAATGAGGAATCCCGCACTGTGATTGATCCGGATTTGCCAGAGGATGCGGCCGAGAGAGTGAGAAAAGCGGCCGAACAGATTTTTAATGCAGTGGACGGCTACGGTCTGGCCCGGGTGGATTTTTTCGTAAAAAAGGACGGCGAAATCATATTCAATGAGATCAATACAATGCCGGGCTTCACGGCTATCAGCATGTATCCGATGCTGTGGGAGGCTCGTGGATTGTCCAAGCGCATATTGATCGACAGGCTGATTACTCTGGCTTTTGAGCGGAAGGTACGGTAGAGAAAACGGGAAAGAGGACAAAAGCTATGGACAGAAATGCACCGGTAGGAGTTTTTGACTCCGGAGTTGGCGGGCTGACAGTGGCACGGGAAATCATGCGTCAGATTCCGGATGAGCGGATCATCTATTTTGGAGATACGGCCAGGCTTCCGTATGGAAGCAAGTCCAGAGATACCATTATCCGCTATTCCCGCCAGATTATCCGTTTTCTGCGGGCCATGGAAGTCAAGGCGATTGTGATCGCCTGCAACACTGCCAGCTCTTATGCACTGGAAACGGTTCAGGCGGAATCGGATATTCCTGTAATCGGGGTGATCAATGCCGGCGCCCGGACAGCAGTTTCGGTTACCCGCAACAGAAAAATCGGGGTGATTGGCACGGAAGGGACGATTGGCAGCGGCATTTATACAGAGGTGATGCAGCAGATACGTTCGGATATTGAGGTGTTTGCAAAGCCCTGCCCGTTGTTTGTGCCGTTGGTGGAGGAAGGTCTGTTGCATGATTCGGTGACAGACGAGATCGCGTCCCGTTATCTGAACAGCCTGAAGGGGAAATATATCGATACTTTAGTGCTGGGGTGCACGCACTATCCTCTGCTGCGATCCACCCTGCGGCGGCTGTTAGGAGAGGAGGTAACCCTGGTGAATCCTGCCTATGAGACGGCCGTGGAGCTGCGCGGATTATTGCAGCAGCAACAGTTGAACCGTGAGCCGGATGCACCTATGACAGGAGAAAAGTATCAGTTTTTCGTCAGCGATTTGGCAGAGAAATTTACTAGCTTTGCCACGGCGATTCTGCCGGGAGAGGTAAAAGAAACGAAAAAGATCAATATTGAAGAATATTAACTTGGAGCGGCTACCGCATAGGGGAAAAGAAAATGACAAGAGATGTACTGATCCGCATCAGTGGCTTGCAGGCGTTGGACGGAGAAAGCCATGATGTCGAAATGATTACGACAGGCGACTATTTTCTGAAAAACGGAAAGCATTTCGTGATTTATGAAGAGATTATGGAAGGGTTTGAGGGAAATGTCCATAATACGATCAAAATCACCCCCGAGATGATGGATATCCGCAAACGGGGGATTATCGGCACGCATATGATTTTTGAACTGGGAAAAAAGAACCAGACACGGTACGCCACTCCCTTAGGGGATATGGTGGTGGAGCTTACCACTACCCGTATTCATCTGGATGAACAAGAGGACCGTTTGCGGATACAGGTGGACTATTCACTGGGACTCAACTATCAGCATGTATCCGACTGCAGCATTGTCATGGATATCTGTTCCCGAAATAAGGCCAGGCTACAGCTGTGAAGTCCCCGCAAAATCAACATCATGTCTTTAAGTTTAGCTTCTGAGAATAATAAGAGGGTATGGCAAAACAAACCGCCTGTTTATTTTGCCGTACCCTCTTATTATCGTCTAAACTATTTCTTCTTTTTGCCTTTGCTGGCAATGTCGTCTTTTTTTTCATCCTTCTCTTTTTTAAAACGGCTGAAAAAGCCTTTCTTTTTTGACGGCTGGACGACGGAACCACCACGGACACTTTTGATATCGGTTATGTAGATCCCGCTGACAACAACCTTTGCTTCTGCCTTAACCGGCAACAGGGCAAATACCCTTTCATCCGCCATCAGGGTCATGACCTTGGGCCCAACTTTGGCTTTTACCACCGGCACCTTGGCCCAGCGCATATATTTGGGAGTCTGCTCATAAATCATCTTGGGAAGTCCGGCATCCCGAATCTTCATTTTCTTTTTATCAATGACCAGCATGGATACGGTCTGTTTGGCGGCCTCCAGCATGGCCTGCTGTTCGACCTGGCGTTTTTCTAGCTTTCTTCCTAAAAAATACAGAACAGCCAGGACTATCACCGCTATTATCAGGATTACTGTCAATACATGTAGAATCGTTGTCGCCATGGGGAAATACCTCCGCTATACTCATTAAGTATTAGGTAAAAACCTGCCCAAACAGTATACCATTATTTTAAGAATTTTGCAAGAAGAAAAACTTGACACCTTGACAACGTTATGCTATTATGGAATGTGCTCTATTGTGGCATCATGGGCTTTTTGCGCCCTGAAAGCGCCACAAAATCGATAAAAAAACAGGGGTGAAACGTCAATGGAGAAAAGCAGAATGCGCCCGGTGTCGGCCGGGAAAAGCGTTAGAATGAGCTTCTCAAGACAGAAAGAAGTTCTTGAGATGCCGAACCTGATTGAGATTCAGAAGGTCTCCTATCAGTGGTTTCTCGATGAGGGCCTGAAAGAAGTGTTTGAAGATATCTCTCCAATCTCTGATTTCGCCGGGCATTTGAGTCTGGAGTTTATGGACTTTACTCTGTGCCGGGACAAAGTGAAATACTCAATCGAGGAGTGTAAAGAACGCGACGCCACCTATGCAGCACCGCTGGAGGTGAAGGTAAGGCTTTACAATAAGGATAAAGAAGAGATCAATGAGCATGTGATCTTTATGGGTGACCTTCCGCTTATGACCGATACCGGCTCTTTTGTCATCAACGGAGCAGAGCGGGTTATCGTCAGCCAGCTGGTACGTTCCCCTGGTATTTACTATGGTATTGGCCATGATAAAGTGGGAAAGGAGCTCTACACCTGTACCGTGATCCCGAACCGGGGAGCATGGCTGGAGTATGAGACTGATTCCAATGATATATTTTATGTCCGTGTCGATCGCACCCGTAAGGTGCCGGTGACAGTACTGATCCGTGCACTGGGTTACGGTACGAATGCGGAGATTCTTGATCTGTTTGGTGAGGAGCCGAAGCTTCTGGCCAGTCTGGGCAAGGATACTTCCGATAATTATCAGGATGGCCTGCTGGAGCTGTATAAAAAGATCCGTCCCGGAGAGCCGTTGTCTGTGGACAGCGCCGAGAGCCTGCTCAACAGCATGTTTTTTGATCCCCGGCGTTATGATCTGGCGAAGGTCGGCAGATATAAGTTCAACAAGAAGCTGAATTTTAAGAACCGCCTCAAGGGGCAGACCCTGGCGGAGGATGTGGTAGATACCGAGACCGGAGAGGTATTGGCCCAGGCGGGCGCCGTGCTTGAAAAAGAACAGGCAGAGGCGATCCAAAATGCCGGAGTGCCTTTCGTCTATATTCAGGGTCCGGACCGCAATTATAAAGTGCTGTCCAATATGATGGTGGATCTGGCAAGCTATGTGGACTTTGATCCGGAGGAAGCGGGGATTACGGAATTAGTATATTACCCGGTTTTGAAAACTATTCTGGAAGAAGCTGGCGGGGATCCGGAGGCGCTTAAGGAGCTGGTGCGGCGAAATGCCGGAGAGCTGATCCCCAAGCACATTACGAAAGAAGATATCATTGCTTCTATCAATTATAATATGCATCTGGAGGGAGCTATCGGCACTGCTGATGACATCGATCACCTGGGCAACCGGCGGATTCGCGCAGTAGGAGAATTATTGCAGAATCAGTACCGCATCGGATTGTCCCGCATGGAGCGTGTGGTGCGGGAGCGGATGACTACTCAGGATATGGACGGGATTACTCCCCAGTCCCTGATCAATATTAAGCCGGTGACGGCAGCAGTAAAAGAATTTTTCGGGAGTTCTCAGCTGTCCCAGTTTATGGATCAGAATAATCCGCTGGCGGAGCTGACCCATAAGCGGCGTCTTTCTGCCCTGGGGCCTGGCGGACTTTCCAGAGAGCGTGCAGGATTTGAGGTTCGCGACGTGCATTACACGCATTATGGCCGGATGTGCCCGATCGAGACGCCTGAGGGTCCGAACATTGGCCTGATCAACTCCCTGGCAACGTATGCCCGGGTTAATCCGTATGGGTTTATCGAGGCGCCTTACCGGGTGGTGGATAAGACGGATCGGATGAATCCGGTGGTCACTGACGAGGTAGTATATCTGACTGCCGACGAGGAGGACAACTTCATCGTGGCACAGGCGAATGAGCCGCTGGACGAAGAGGGCCATTTTGTGCGGAACAATGTTTCCGGGCGTTTCCGGGAGGAGACATCTTCCTTCCAGAGAAGCACGATTGATTTGATGGACGTTTCCCCGAAGATGGTGTTCTCGGTGGCGACCTCCATGATTCCGTTTTTGGAGAACGACGATGCGAACCGTGCGCTGATGGGTTCGAACATGCAGCGTCAGGCGGTGCCGCTTTTGAAGACGGAGGCGCCGGTGGTGGGTACGGGTATCGAGGCAAAGGCAGCGGTGGACTCCGGTGTCTGCGTGCTGGCCAATCATGCCGGTGTTGTGGAGCGCTCGGCGAGCAATGAGATTATTATTCGCAGAGATGACAACGGAAACCGGGAAGTCTACCATCTGACTAAGTTTAAGAGAAGTAACCAGTCCAACTGCTATAACCAGAAGCCGATCGTCTATAAGGGAGATCGGGTGGCGGCCGGTGATGTGATTGCGGATGGCCCGTCCACGCAGAACGGTGAGATTGCCCTGGGCAAGAATCCATTGATCGGATTTATGACCTGGGAGGGCTATAACTACGAAGACGCCGTGCTTTTGTCGGAGCGTTTGGTACAGGAGGATGTCTACACATCCGTGCATATTGAGGAATATGAGGCGGAGGCGCGCGATACCAAGCTGGGACCGGAAGAAATCACCCGCGATGTGCCGGGTGTCGGAGACGATGCCTTAAAGGATCTGGATGAAAGAGGCATTATCCGTATCGGCGCGGAGGTCCGCGCCGGAGATATTCTGGTCGGTAAGGTGACTCCGAAGGGAGAGACGGAGCTGACTGCGGAGGAACGGCTTTTGCGGGCTATTTTTGGCGAGAAGGCGAGAGAAGTCAGGGACACGTCCCTGAAAGTGCCTCATGGTGCGTACGGCATTATTGTGGATGCCAAGGTGTTTACCAGAGAAAACGGTGATGAGCTGTCCCCGGGTGTCAATGAGACTGTCCGTATCTATATCGCCCAGAAACGTAAGATATCGGTAGGTGACAAGATGGCGGGACGTCATGGAAACAAGGGCGTGGTTTCCCGTGTGCTGCCGGTGGAGGATATGCCATTTTTGCCGAATGGTCGTCCGTTGGACATTGTGCTGAATCCTTTGGGCGTGCCGTCCCGTATGAATATCGGACAGGTGCTGGAGATCCATTTGAGCCTTGCTGCCAAAGCACTGGGATTTAATATCGCAACGCCGGTATTTGACGGCGCCGACGAGCTTGATATTATGGATACCCTGGATGTGGCAAATGATTATGTGAATATATCCTGGGAAAATTTTACGGAAAAATATAAAGATACACTGAAGCCGGAAGTGATGGATTATCTGGGCAGCCATCTGGAACACCGGGAGCTGTGGAAGGGCGTACAGATCAACCGTGACGGAAAGGTCCATCTGCGTGACGGCCGTACCGGAGAATATTTTGACAGTCCGGTTACGATTGGCCACATGCATTATCTGAAGCTTCATCATCTGGTGGACGATAAGATTCATGCCCGCTCTACCGGCCCTTATTCTCTGGTGACGCAGCAGCCGTTGGGAGGAAAAGCCCAGTTTGGCGGACAGCGTTTCGGCGAGATGGAGGTGTGGGCTCTGGAGGCTTATGGTGCTTCCTACACCTTGCAGGAGATTCTGACGGTCAAGTCCGATGATGTGGTGGGACGCGTGAAGACCTATGAAGCGATTATTAAAGGTGAGAACATTCCGGAATCGGGGATTCCGGAGTCGTTTAAGGTACTGTTGAAGGAGCTGCAGTCCCTTTGTCTGGACGTGCGGGTGCTGCGGGATGATAACACGGAGGTGGAGATCGGCGAGAATATCGATTACAGTGATACCGACCTGCGTTCGATCATTGAGGGAGATCGCGGCTTCCGCCAGGAGGAATCCTTCGAGAATTATGGTTATCAGCAACAGGAGTTCTCTGACGGAGAGCTGGTGGATGTGGACACCGCCGATGATTTGGATGGCGATGACAGCGATTTTGATGACTATGAAGATGACTCCGATTTCGATGAGCCTTCGGATGAAGAATAGGATTTTTGCCTGCTGCCCTTTTATGTGTCTTTGTACAGAAAAAGAGGCGTGACGGGGCAGTGGAAATATATAGAGAGGAGTATCGTTCATGCCAGAGACAAATGAAACTTATCAGCCGTTGACATTCGATGCCATTAAGATTGGCCTTGCTTCTCCAGAGAAGATTCTGGAGTGGTCCCATGGCGAAGTGAAAAAGCCAGAGACTATCAATTACCGGACTCTGAAGCCGGAGCGTGATGGTTTGTTCTGCGAGAGGATATTTGGCCCCAGCAAGGACTGGGAGTGCCATTGCGGCAAGTATAAGAAGATCCGTTATAAAGGCGTGATCTGTGATCGCTGTGGCGTAGAAGTGACAAAATCCAGTGTCCGCAGAGAGCGTATCGGCCACATTGACCTGGCGGCTCCCGTGTCCCATATCTGGTATTTTAAGGGAATCCCCAGCCGTATGGGACTGATTTTGGATATTTCTCCGCGGGTGCTGGAGAAGGTATTGTATTTTGCATCCTATATTGTTTTGGATAAAGGCCAGACCAGCCTGCAATATAAGCAGGTCCTCTCAGAGAAGGAATATCGGGAGGAGATAGAAAAATGGGGATATGGCGCCTTTCGGGTAGGTATGGGTGCTGAGGCGGTGCTTGAGCTCTTACAGGCGATTGATCTGGAAAAAGATTCCGAGATGCTGCGCAAGGAGCTGCGGGATTCCAGCGGCCAGAAGCGCGCCCGCATCATCAAGCGCCTGGAGGTTGTGGAAGCGTTCCGCAATTCCGGCAATAAGCCGGAGTGGATGATCATGACGGTGATCCCGGTGATTCCGCCCGATATCCGTCCGATGGTACAATTGGACGGCGGCCGTTTTGCAACCTCGGATTTAAATGATCTGTACCGGAGAATTATCAACCGCAATAACCGTTTGGCCAGGCTTCTGGAGCTGGGAGCGCCGGATATCATCGTCCGCAATGAAAAGCGGATGTTGCAGGAAGCGGTGGATGCTCTGATCGATAATGGACGGCGGGGCCGTCCGGTGACAGGACCCGGCAATCGTGCCTTGAAGTCCATTTCTGATATGCTGAAAGGAAAGCAGGGACGTTTCCGCCAGAATCTTTTGGGGAAGCGTGTGGATTATTCCGGCCGTTCGGTTATTGTGGTGGGACCGGAGCTGAAGATCTATCAGTGCGGTCTGCCCAAGGAGATGGCGATTGAGCTGTTTAAGCCGTTTGTGATGAAGGAGCTGGTACAGAACGGTACGGCACACAACATCAAGAGCGCAAAAAAGATGGTGGAGCGCTTGCAGTCCGAGGTATGGGATGTGCTGGAGGAGGTTATCAAGGAGCATCCGGTAATGCTGAACCGTGCGCCTACCCTGCACCGTCTGGGAATTCAGGCGTTTGAACCGATTCTGGTGGAAGGTAAGGCGATTAAGCTGCATCCCCTGGTATGCACGGCGTTCAACGCAGATTTTGACGGTGATCAGATGGCTGTGCACCTGCCGCTCTCGGTGGAGGCGCAGGCGGAGTGCCGTTTCCTTTTGCTCTCGCCGAATAATCTTTTAAAGCCTTCTGACGGCGGGCTGGTGGCTGTTCCGTCCCAGGATATGGTCTTGGGTATCTATTATCTGACACAGGAGCGCCCGGGCAGCAAGGGAGAGGGCAAAGCCTTTAAGAGCGTCAACGAGGCGATTCTGGCTTATGAGAATGGGGTTGTGACTTTGCATTCCCGGATTAAGGCCCGGATGGAGCAGACGATGGAGGACGGTACGGTCAGGAGCGGAATCGTAGAGTCCACGGTGGGCCGTTTTATTTTCAATGAGATTGTGCCTCAGGATCTGGGCTTTGTAGACCGGAGCCAGGAAGAGAATATGCTAAAGCTGGAAGTGGATTTCCATGTAGGGAAGAAGCAGTTAAAGCAGATTCTGGAAAAGGTGTTTAATGTGCACGGCGCCACGCAGGCAGCCATCACATTGGATGATATCAAGGCGATTGGATATAAGTATTCGACCCGGGCGGCGATGACCGTATCCATTTCGGATATGACGGTGCCGGAGTCAAAGCCGAAGCTGATTGCCGATGCGCAGGCAACCGTAGATAAGATTGCCAAGAACTACCGCCGCGGACTGATCACGGAGGAAGAGCGCTATAAAGAAGTGATTGAGACATGGAAGAATACAGACGACCAGCTTACACATGATCTGCTCAGCGGCCTGGATAAGTATAACAACATTTATATGATGGCGGATTCGGGAGCCCGTGGTTCGGATAAGCAGATCAAGCAGCTTGCCGGCATGCGTGGACTGATGGCAGATACGACCGGCCATACCATCGAGCTTCCGATCAAGTCTAATTTCCGTGAGGGACTCGACGTACTGGAGTATTTTATCTCGGCCCATGGCGCGAGAAAAGGGCTTTCGGATACGGCGCTTCGTACGGCAGACTCGGGTTATCTGACCCGCCGTCTGGTGGATGTATCTCAGGATATGATTGTCCGTGAGGTGGATTGCTGCGAGGGCAAGGATATTCCGTTTATGGAGATTAAGGCATTTGCCGACGGCAAGGAGACGATCGAGAGCCTGCAGGAGAGGATTACCGGCCGCTACATTGCTGAGACGATCACGGATCCGGATACCGGCGAGGTGGTAGTGAAAGCGAATCATATGTGTACTCCCAGACGGGCGGCGGATGTGATGAGAGTATTGGAAAAGCTGGGACGGGATTCGGTAAAAATCCGGACAGTCCTTACCTGTAAGTCTCATGTGGGAATCTGTGCGAAATGCTATGGAGCCAACATGGCTACCGGACAGCCGGTTCAGGTAGGTGAGGCAGTCGGTATCATTGCTGCCCAGTCGATTGGTGAACCGGGAACACAGCTGACCATGCGTACCTTCCATACCGGCGGTGTGGCCGGCGGTGACATCACTCAAGGTCTTCCCCGTGTCGAGGAGCTGTTTGAGGCCAGAAAGCCCAAGGGCCTGGCGATTATCTCCGAATTCGGCGGTGTGGTAACGATCAAGGATACAAAGAAAAAACGGGAGATCGTGGTGACAGATACGGAGACCGGCAATTCCAAGACCTATCTGATTCCTTATGGTTCCCGAATGAAGGTTCAGGATGAACAGGTGATCGAGGCTGGTGACGAGCTGACAGAAGGAAGCGTCAACCCTCATGATATCTTAAAGATCAAGGGTGTCCGCGCCGTACAGGATTACATGATCCGTGAGGTACAGCGGGTGTACCGTCTTCAAGGCGTGGAGATCAACGATAAGCATGTGGAGATGATTGTTCATCAGATGTTAAAGAAGATCAAGATTGAAGAGAGCGGCGACAGTGATGTATTGCCGGGTACTTCCATGGATGTGTTGGATTTCAATGAGATGAACGAGGCGCTGATTGCCGATGGCAAGATCCCGGCAGAAGGCAAGCAGGTGATGCTGGGTATCACCAAGGCTTCTCTGGCTACGGATTCTTTCCTGTCAGCGGCATCTTTCCAGGAAACTACCAAGGTCCTGACGGAAGCGGCGATCAATGGCAAGGTGGATCACCTGATTGGTTTAAAGGAGAACGTATTGATAGGTAAATTGATTCCGGCCGGTACGGGTATGAAACGTTATCGTTCGGTGAAATTGGATACAGATTTTGCCATGGATGACGAAATCGTGTTGGGAGACGACGAAGATGAGATTATCCTCGCCGAGGATGAAATCATGGACGAAGCTCCGGAAGTATTTGATATTGATGAAAATGAGGATCCGGAGGAGGAAGATGAGCTGATGGATCCGGAAGAAACGGATGATGTGAGCGAATCCGAAGACGATTTCGAAAAACTTGTAGAAGAATAAATAGCAAGGGATCTCCCTGTGGCCCGGTTGGGTGGCAGGGGGATCCTTTTTTCATGGCGTACCTTCTGAGAAAATTAATTAAATGACATTGCCGGGGGACGGCACCTTTTTATTTTTCAGAAAACATCAAAGGGTATTGTTAGTAAAATAACATAAGCACAAAGTATTTTTATAAAAGCAATAATAACGATTCATATAACCACAAAGATACCAAATATAAACACATTTACTATAAAAGGCAAAACGTTTAAAATATAAGAGTAAATATTCAAAACATATATTGGCCAATATATAAATATGGAAAGTGGTTTCTTATGAGAAAGGGGAAAAGAGTGAAAGAGAAACGTTTGGATAATGGGAAAATTATCAAGTGGGTGATAGCAATTGGCATACCGTTGGCCTTATACGGGATAATTCCGCAATCGGAATCGGTTTCTTTGGAAATGCGTAAATTTTTTGTGTGTACTGCCTGGGCTATTTTGACATGGGCATTTAATTTACTTCCTGTCTATGTATCGGGACTTCTTTTGACTGTCTGGGCAATTTTGTGGAATGTAGCGCCTGCCAATGTGATTTTGTCGCCCTGGACTGGATCCGTAGTGTGGTTGTCTTTGGGCGGGCTTACGCTTTCTGTTATTTTTGAGAAAAGCGGTTTGATGCAGAGAATTGCATATTTTTTTATTGTGAAGTCAGGAGGTTCTTATAAGGGGATTGTAAACGGTATTGTATTATCCGGAATTATCATAGCATTGCTGGTGCCCAATATGACAGGGCGGGTGGCTCTTTATTGTGCATTGTGCTATGGAATTTATACAGCATTGAAAATACCGAAGAACAGTGCTACCGGTGCCGGAATCATGTTCGCCGGTTTTGCAGCAGCGATCGCACCGGCATGGATTTATCTGTCTGCGAGTGAGAATTTGCAGTTAATCAATTCTTACTTGAAGGATTCGGGAAAAAGTGTAACCTGGATGCAGTATTTTGTGAGCAATTTTCCCATTATGATTGTCTGGACCGTATTGCTGCTTATCACAATAAAGCTTTTATATAAGCAAGATGTGCAGATAGACGGAAAAGATTTTTTTGAGGAAAAATATCGTGCACTGGGAAAGATGACACAAAAAGAAATCAAATTTTTGATCATTTTGATTTGCCTGGTGCTGGCAATGGTATTTTCTGATATTGATGCGGGGTGGCTGTTTACATTGGCAGTGATTGCCTGTTTCTTTCCGGGGATTGAGGTGGCAAAAGAAGAGGATATCAAAAAAGTCAATTTTCCTATGGTGTTTTTTGTCGCGGCAACCATGTCTATCGGAAGCATGTCCAATGCCGTGGGAGTAGCAGGACTGGTCAGCGAGCTGGTTATGCCTTTGCTTCAGAACGTAGGAAATATGGGGTTGATTTTATTTGCCTGGGTAACAGGAGTGGCGGTAGATTTAATGATGACACCACTGGCCGGTATGGCGGCTTTTACCCCATTGTTTATCGAGATTGCAGGAAAATTGGGATTGAGCGTAGTCGGGACCACGTTTAGCTTTGTATGGGGAGTAGAGCAGTTGTTCTTCCCCTATGAATGGGCACTGTTTTTGATTTTGTTCAGCTATGATGTATTTGATATGAAGAAGGCGATTAAGTTTTGTACCACACGTACCATTTTGAGCCTGATCTTTTTGATTTTGATTATTTATCCCTACTGGTCGATAACCGGATTTTTAAAATAAAAGGAGGTTTTGATAGCTATGGCTGTTCAATATAAGAAAAAAGATCATCTGATTATACAACAGAATAAAAGAGAAGCGGAGCTTTTGGAACAATTGGAAAAAGGAAATTATACGGCAAAGAATCCGTTGGTGCAGTTAAATCCGTATCTGATTTCTCCCTTGACGGCATTGGTTTTATTTTATACCGATACGGCGCAGGAGATCCGGATAACGGTGAAGGGAAAGAACCCGCAGGGAGATATCGTTCATGTATTTCCCCGTTCTACCAAACATGTCCTGCCTATTTATGGATTATATGCAGATTATGAGAATACCGTGGAGCTGCGGCTTTCGGGAGGAGAGGCCACTACAATTAAGATCCAGACAGAGCCACTTCCTGATGAGGTTCCTTGTCCGACATTATGTAAGGGAAATAAGGAGTATATGGGAGATAATGTTATCTTCCTGACACAGACATCGAAAGCAGATGCGCTGGCATGTGATTATAACGGAGATGTTCGGTGGTACTTGACAATCAATGTGTCCTTTGATCTGAAACGGCTGAAAAATGGCCACCTATTGACGGGAACGGATCGGTTGATTCGTCTGCCCTATTATGTAAGCGGTGTTTACGAAATGGGGGTCCATGGGAAAATATATAAAGAATTCCGACTTCCGGGAGGATACCATCACGATACGTTTGAGATGGAGGATGGAAATATCCTGATGCTCTCTCAGGAGCCGGACGGACAAACCGTGGAAGACTGGCTGGTTTTGGTAGACCGGCAAACCGGTGATATTTTAAAAACCTGGGATTATAAAAAAGTATTGCCCTATGCGAGTGAAACTACCTACTCCGGGTCAGGAAGCGCACATGACTGGTTCCACAATAATGCAGTCTGGTATGATAAAAAAACGAATTCCATAACGCTTTCCGGGAGACATCAGGATGCAGTTATTAATATTGATTATGACAGCGGAAACTTAAACTGGATTATTGGAGATCCCGCCGGATGGCCGGCGGATTATGTGGAAAAATACTTTTTCACTCCTGTGGGAGAGGATTTCGAATGGTCTTATGAGCAGCATGGGGTGGTAGTTTGCCCGGACGGGGACATTATGATGTTTGATAATGGACATTATCGCTCAAAGAAAAAAGAAAACTATATGCCAGCCAGCCAAAGCTATTCCCGAGGGGTAAAATATCAAATCGACCGGAAGGAAAGAACGATCCGGCAGATTTGGCAATACGGAAAAGAACGGGGTGCTGATTTCTTTTCGCCGTATATCTGTAATGTAGAATATTATGGCGACGGAAGATATATGGTTCATTCCGGTGGGATTGCCTATAAAGACGGAAAGCCTCTGGAGGGGCTGGGGAGTATGGACGGGGGAGAGAATACAGTTTTAAATTCGATAACCTGCGAGATCGTTAATGATCAGGTAGCCTATGAATTGCAGGTGCCATCCAATGCATTCCGGGCAGAAAAGCTTCCCTTTTATTATGCAGGGGAAGTGATGGAAACCGGAACCGGGAAGCTGCTGGGGAAAATGAGTGTCACATCGGAGGTGGATACGGAGGTCCCGGCGAAGGATTCCGGTGAAATGGTGCCGGATCATTATGGATTGTCGGTTACAGAAGAAGAGGACAGAATTTTAATCAATGCGACTTACCAAAAAGGAGAGCTGGCAATGATTCTTCTTTGCGGCAGGAATCAAGAAGTTCATAGATATTATGTCAATACATCTTCAAATAATAAGAATTTCGAGGCGATGTGTGTGGGAACCTTTATCAAGGAAGATCCTCGCAATGTTGATGTTTTTATCAATAAAAACGGGCTTCAGGGAGAGTTTTCCATAAAACTGTTGACAGAAGATGTGATTTACGAGACAGGAATACAAGTGATATTTTAAACTGAAATGATACAAAGCACATCTGCAAAGGCCGGAATCCGGCTGGCAAGGATGTGCTTTTTGATCCATGAAAAGAGGTGCAGCATGATTCAACGAGAAGAAATATTAAGACGTCTCAGAGCGCAGGTAAATATTAATGGACATATCATCGGGGCGGCTGTCGGATCGGGAATGACAGCAAAATACACGGCTATGGGCGGGGCGGATTTCTTGATGGCTTTAAGCGCTGGTAAATACCGCGTTATGGGGAGAAGCTCTTACGCCTGTTATCTTTGCTATGCCAACAGCAATGATATGGCAATGAAGCTGGGGAGGGAAGAACTCCTTCCGATGATTAAGGATGTTCCTGTTTTGTTTGGCCTTTTTGCCGGGGATCCTTTTATTAATTTATATGAATATCTGAAGGAAATTAAAGAATCCGGTTTCTCCGGAATTGTTAATTTCCCTACCATTGCAATGATAGACGGAAAATTTGGCGAAGCATTGGCGGAGGAAGGAAATTCTTATGCAAGAGAAATTGAGGCGATCAAGCTGGCACATCATTTGGATTTATTTACCGTTGCATTTGTGATAGACGAATATCAGACAGAAGAAATGATTAAAGGCGGTGCAGACATAATCTGCGCCCATTTAGGTTTGACAAAAGGCGGATTTTTGGGCGCTAAGAAATATATCTCTATTGATGATGCACGAAAGATAACGGACAGTATATTTCTTCGTTGCAATCAGTTGAGGCCGGATGTGATTAAGACCATATATTCGGGGCCGGCAAATACACCGATTGATATGCAGTATATGTATCAAAACACAGCCTGCCAGGGCTATATCGGGGGCTCTGCTTTTGACAGGATTCCTTCGGAAAGGGCAATATTAAATACCATAAAGGCATTTAAAAGCTATGGAGGATTTGACCAGAATGATCCGATGGCCAAGCTGGTCAACGGGAACTGGAATACGGGAGATTATGTAGAATTTGTAAAGCAATATGTGAAAGAACATTATATGAATACCATACGCCTGGGAGATCTGGCGATTGTTGCCCACGTGTCCTACTCGTATTTAAGCACAAGATTTAAGAAGGAGGTAGGCTGCAGCTTTACGGAGTATCTGGTGCGTTTTCGCATGAATATGGCGAGGGAGATCCTTTCCAAAGAAAGAATCGCCTGCCGGGAAGCGGCGGAACGTGTGGGCTATACGGATTATGCCCAGTTTTCTAAAATGTTTAAAAAATACAGCGGCCTCACCCCGAGTGATTTTATCTCAGATAATATAAACACATTGAAAAACAAAAAGGATACATTTATTTGAGAAAATAAACACAAATAGAGCCAATATAAACAAATTTACTTTGCCTGTAAAAAGCAGTAGAATTTTCACAGGAACAGATAACAAGTTCTACTGCTTTTCAACTGGCCAGGGAAAGAAGAAGGATCATTAAAGAAAGGAAAGGGGAATGAAGACAATTGCAATTGCGGGTACTTTTGATACGAAGGGAAAAGAGTACCTTTATGTAAAAAGCCTTGTGGAAGAGCTGGGAATGCAGACGCTCATGATCCATACCGGAGTATTTCCGCCGGAATTTCCGGCTGATGTATCAAATGAGGAAGTGGCAAAAGCAGCAGGGTATGATTTGCAAGAACTTGTGGATAAGAAAGACAGAGCATTGGCGACGGAGGTCTTGTCTAAGGGAATGCAGAGGTTGGTTCCGCTACTGTATCGGGAAGGCAGGTTTGACGGGATTTTGTCATTTGGAGGATCCGGAGGAACCTCTATGGTTACACCGGCTATGAGAGAGCTTCCGATAGGAGTACCCAAGCTGATGGTTTCTACCATGGCTTCCGGAAATGTGGAGCAGTATGTGGGAACCAGCGATATTATTATGATGCCGTCCATCGTTGATGTGGCGGGACTGAATGAAATATCAAAAACAATCTTTCGCAATGCCGTATTGGCAATGGCAGGAATGGTTGGGATTAAAGATAAATTAAAGGAAGATACGAAAGGGCAAAAGCCGTTAGTAGCGGCTACCATGTTTGGCGTGACGACTCCCTGTGTCAATTATGCCAAAAATTATCTGGAGCAGCGGGGATATGAGGTCCTTGTTTTCCATGCGACCGGGACAGGCGGAAGGACCATGGAAGCACTGACGGAGGCAGGCTTTTTTCAGGGGATTTTGGACTTGACGACAACAGAATGGTGTGACGAGCTGATCGGCGGGGTGCTTGCGGCAGGCCCTCACCGCTGTGAGGCGGCAGCGAAAAACCGGATTCCTCAAGTAGTGTCCGTAGGGGCTATGGATATGGTAAATTTTGGTCCTTTAGATACTGTACCGGAAAAATTTTCCGGCAGAAATTTGTATCGGCATAATCCGACCGTCACCCTGATGAGGACCACGGTTGATGAAAATATGGAGACAGGCGGCAAGCTGGCAGAAAAGTTGAATATGGCAGTGGATAAAACGATATTGATGCTGCCTCTGGGAGGAGTATCGGGAATCGATATGCCAGGTCAGCCTTTTTATGGCAAGGAAGAGGATGAAGCTTTGTTTGAGACGCTGCGCAAAAAAACAAACCATGATATTGTAGAAATCCTGGAGATGGATCAAAACATCAATGACCCGGTTTTTGGTGAAACCGCGGCAAAAAAGCTGATCGAGCTAATGGAAGCAAAACGTAAATCATAAAATTATTTTGGAGGAAATAAAGATGAACCGGATGACAAGAAGTGAAATTATGGAGATGTTTAAAAAGGAAGTTGCAGAAGGAAGGATCCTCGTTGGCGTGGGGGCAGGAACGGGAATTACGGCAAAATGCAGTGAAAAAGGTGGCGCTGATATGCTGATTATCTATAATTCAGGACGTTTCCGGATGGCAGGAAGAGGTTCTTTGTCAGGTCTTCTGGCATACGGCGATGCAAACAAAATCGTTCAGGAAATGGGGGCAGAGGTGCTTCCGATCGTAAAGCATACACCCGTACTGGCCGGGGTATGCGGCACCGATCCGTTTCGGGTAATGGATCTTTTTTTAAAGCAATTGAAGGAACAAGGCTTTAACGGAGTACAGAACTTTCCGACAGTAGGTTTGATTGACGGAAAGTTTCGGGCAAATCTGGAAGAAACCGGAATGGGATATGGCCTGGAGGTTGATATGATCCGAGAGGCTCATAAACTGGACATGCTGACCTGTCCTTATGTGTTTGATGAAAGCCAGGCCAAGGCAATGGCGGAGGCTGGTGCGGACATTCTGGTTGCTCATATGGGACTCACGACAAAGGGTTCGATCGGAGCGGAAACAGCCTTGACGCTGGATGATTGCTGCGTAAAGATCCGGGAGATTATCAAAGCAGGGCGCGAGGTGAATCCGGATATTATGGTAATCTGTCATGGAGGCCCTATAGCCGATCCGGAAGACGCCGCCTACGTCATGCGGAATGTGCCGGAAATCGACGGATTCTTTGGAGCCTCATCCATCGAACGCCTGGCTTCGGAGAGAGGGATGACCGCACAGACAAAAGCTTTTAAAACAATTCAGAAATAAATGCTATGGGCAGATCGCCGGCTTTCGGGCAGGGGATCTGCCCTTTATTGATCTCATATAGATTTTGGATACGGAAAATTCAAGTATGGGCTTTAAATGAAAACGAGTATCAAAATCATTGACAAACGAAAGAAAACTAATTATAATGAATGCGAAGCATCGTTCTTTGAGAGTAATAGGAAGCATAATTTGCAAGAGAGGTGTGACAAATGGCAGATGGAATAATACTGCTGGCAATAGCAGGGATTTTGGCGATGATTGTCAGGAAGAAGGTAAAGGATATAAGAGCAGGAAAAAGTGGCTGCGGCTGCTCCGGCTGCGGCGGCTGCTCTGGCTGCGGGACAAAAAAGAAAATGGATAGCCCGCCGAAAAGATGAGGGCACTGCAAAATTTTGGGGCTCGCCGGATTTTGATGCAATTATTTTACAGATCTGGTTTATAATAAATTATAAGATATGAATTGCCACATGGAAACAGGCCTGAAGTGGTTTTGAATTCCTGTTGACATGAGGAATTTGTGTGCGATACAATTAGGAGGATGGATTTTTAGAGAATTGAATAGAAAAGTGCAGAAAAGAGCAGAGGGGTAAAAATGACGGGGGACAGAGAATCGTTCGGACATCATAAAAAGCAGGATAAAAGGAAGGCAAGAGAACAGCGCCGGGTAAGGCTGCTACAGGGGATGATGTGTTTTTGCCTGATAGTGGTATGTGTGGGGACGGTTGTTTTGGCGGCAGGTGCGTTTGGCAGCAGGAAGGGAAGAGGAAAAGCCGGTGGCGGGATGCGCAGGAATGGAGCTGTCACGGTGGGGGCATTGTTAGAAGAAGATATACGTCAGACAGCGGAGGTTAGGCGCCCTCATGTAGAGGTGCCGGAGATGGGAGCTTTATTTGGAATTCATGTACAGGGAAAAGGCTGGAGCAATTATTTTGCAGATAACGCATATGGAATGGCTCCGGCAGGCGGCTATATCACTGCGGTCCGGGCGACATTACATAATCAGCCTCAGGGAATGACAGGGACGATTGAATATCAGGTGAATTTAAGTGGAAGCGGTTGGCTGGACTGGCAGACGGATGCCGGGGAAGCGGGAGATTCTCTGGGGGCAATGCCGCTGGAGGCTGTTTCCATGCGTTTGACAGGAGAACTGGCACAATATTATGATGTGATTTATAGTGTATTACAAAATGGCGTGTGGACGGACTGGGTGAAAAACGGGGAGGAGGCAGGAAAAGCCGGTGTAGGATTGCGCGTGGACGGAGTCCGTGTATCTGTGGCAAGAAAACAGGAAGACGGTTTATCGTATGCAGGCGAGATCGATCCGTTGAAACCAATGGTTGCCTTGACATATGATGACGGGCCGTCGAAAAATTCGACACCACGGATTCTGGACACTTTAAAAGCGAATGGAGGCCGGGCCACATTTTTTATGGTTGGCAATCGAGCGGAGAAGAACGGAACCATCATTCGTCAGATGGTGGAACAGGGGTGTGAGGTGGCAAACCATACCTATGACCATACGCTGATGACCAAGGTCGATCCGACCGAATTGGAACGGCAGCTGATGATGACAAATCAGGTGGTTTCCAATGCCGGAGGCATTACGCCGGTGCTGATGCGTCCTTGCGGCGGCGCCACCAATGATGCGGGAATGGGGGTTGCCGGGGCGATCTCCATGCCGGCGATTTTATGGTCTATCGATACGCTGGACTGGAAAACCAGAGATGTGCAGGCAACCATTTCCGCAGTACTGGATCATGTGCAGGATGGGGATATTATTTTGATGCATGATTTATATGAGACTGCGGCGGATGCCAGCGAGGTCATTATTCCTGAGCTGATTGCCCGCGGCTACCAGTTGGTGACTGTCAGCGAGCTGTCTTCGTACAGAGGTGGAATGACACCAGGAAAGTCCTACTATAAGTTTCGCCCATAAGAGCATATTTTTTTCCATTCCCTCATACTTTGGAAGTAGCCGGTTGGGCAATGAGTGGAGGGGTAGGCTTGAATGACAATTATCTGGATGTAATGCAGCAATATGAGGGTGAGGCTCTGGAGATTCGCCGGGGACGGGGTGCCTGGATCTGCGAATATTCGAATGGGATAAAGCTTTTGAAGGAATATCGCGGGAGCATAAAGCGCCTGGAGTTTGAGGAGACGGTTCTAAAAGAGCTGAAGCTTTTGGGGATTTGTTCGGTGGATCAATATGTGCGAAACCTGGCGGGAGAGCTAATCACAACCGCGCAAGACGGGACAAAATATATCTTGAAAGACTGGTTTGTGAGCAAAGAGTGTAATCTGAAGGATAGCCGGGAGATTCTGGCAGCAGTTTCCTGGATAGCCCGCCTTCACCGGGCATTCCGCGATATTAACTGGCGGGAGGAGTGGGATCTGGCTTCCATGATTTCCCCGGGACTAAGTGAGGAGATGCGGCGCCACACCAGGGAAATGAAGCGAGTACGGAGTTTTGTCAGCAATAAACGGAAAAAGAGCGAATTTGAATTATGTGTTATGCAGCATTTTGCAGAATTTTATGAACAGGCTATGGAGGCTCAAAAGGGCTTGGAGATTCTGGAAGAGGCATCGGAATCAGCCAACATGTTTTTGTGCCATGGCGATTTGAATCAACATCATTTGCTGATGGGAGCCGGGGATGTGGCCGTGATTGAGTTTAATCAGATGCATCGCGGAAACCAGATGGCAGATCTCTACCATTTCATGCGGAAGGTGATGGAAAAGCATGGCTGGGACGAGCGGCTGGGGCAGGCGATGACAGATACCTATAACCGGGTGCTTCCGATGGATAGCTGGGATCGGGAATGCCTGTATTATCTTTTCTTATATCCGGAGAAGTACTGGAAGCAGTTGAATTATTATTACAATGCCAATAAAGCCTGGACACCGGCCAAAAATGTGGAGAAGCTGCAAAGCTTAAAGGAGCAGCAGGAGGCGAGAGTGCGTTTTCTGGAACGGCTTAAAGGATAGCGGCTGAATTGTATGAGAAATAAGCTGATTTTGAGGCAGAAACCTTTTGACGCAGGAATCATCTTATTATATAATAGAGATAATTGAGAGCAACGTAAGTGCTTTCATTAGTAAATCTGCCGGGGGGAGTCTGGCGGGAAGTATACAGGAGGGAGTATTTAGTTATGAAGGATTACATGAAGATCTATCAGGAATGGCTGTCGAATCCATATTTTGACGAGGAAACCAAAGCGGAATTGCGGGCAATTGCCGGTGATGAGAACGAGATCAAAGAAAGATTTTATATGGATCTGGAGTTTGGTACGGCAGGTCTTAGAGGCATCATCGGGGCCGGCATCAACCGGATGAATATCTATGTGGTTCGCCGGGCGACGCAGGGCCTTGCCAATTATATTATTAAGCAGGGCGGGGCTTCCAAGGGGGTTGCGATTGCCTATGATTCCCGCCGGATGTCACCGGAATTTGCTGACGAGGCGGCACGGACTCTGGCGGCAAACGGGATCAAGGCATACAAATTTGAATCCTTACGTCCGACACCGGAGTTGTCTTTTGCCGTGAGGGAATTAGGATGCATTGCCGGTATTAATGTGACGGCCAGCCACAATCCGCCAGAGTATAATGGCTATAAAGTATATTGGGAAGACGGCGCCCAGTTTACCCCGCCTCATGATAAAGGGGTGACAGAGGAAGTACTGGCGATTGAGGATCTGTCTACCGTAAAGACGATGAGTGCTTCCGATGCGAAGTCAGCCGGTTTATATGATGTGATCGGCGCGGAGATTGATAATAAATACATTGCCAATGTAAAGGCTCAGGTGGTAAATCAGGATGCCATCAATCAGATGCAGGATGATATCAAGATTATCTATACGCCTCTCCATGGTACTGGTAACATCCCGGTGCGCAGAGTGTTGAAAGAAATTGGCTTTACGCATGTGCATGTGGTTCCGGAGCAGGAATTGCCAGACGGTGAGTTCCCGACTGTCAGCTATCCGAATCCGGAAGCAGCAGAGGCATTTGCATTGGGATTGAAGATGGCGAAGGAGATTGATGCGGATCTGGTGTTGGCTACGGATCCGGATGCTGACCGACTGGGTGTGTATGTAAAAGACAGTAAGTCAGGAGAGTATATTTCTCTGACGGGAAATATGTCAGGTTCTCTGCTTTGCGAGTATGTACTGAGCCAGAAGGAGGCACAGAAAGCGATTCCGGCAGACGGCGAGGTGGTGAAGTCTATCGTCAGCACGAATCTGATTGATGCCGTGGCGGCCTCTTATAACTGCAAGCTGGTAGAGTGTCTGACGGGCTTTAAATGGATTGGACAGCAGATTCTTAAAGAGGAGAATACCGGTGTCGGACATTATATGTTTGGCATGGAGGAGAGCTATGGCTGTCTGATCGGCACTTATGCAAGGGACAAGGATGCCGTATCCGCCAGTGTAGCGCTTTGTGAGGCAGCGGCCTATTATAAGACAAAGAATATGACATTGTGGGATGCCATGGTGGCGATGTATGAGAAATATGGCTATTATAAGGATGCCGTGAAGTCCATCGGATTGTCCGGCATCGAGGGCCTGGCAAAGATCCAGTCTATCATGGAGACGTTCCGGAATGATACGCCTGCGGGATTTGGCGATTACAAGGTGCTTTCGGCCCGCGATTATAAGCTGGATACAATCAAAGATATGGCTACCGGAACCGTGACTCCTACCGGATTGCCATCCTCCAATGTGCTTTATTATGATATGAATGATAATGCCTGGCTGTGCATCCGGCCTTCCGGAACTGAGCCGAAGATTAAGTTTTATTATGGCGTAAAGGGAGCTTCCTTAGAAGATGCCGATGCAAAGTCTGCTGCTTTGGGTGAGGCGTTGATGGAGGTTGTGAATAAGCTTCTGTAAGAGGCCGCCAATGAGATAATGTTTTGTTGAAGATACGCCTTGGAAAAGGATGTTGCAAAATAAAGCGCCCGTTCATTTCTTTATTCTGTGTTCGGATGGTTCACGTACATACAGCCTGCACTTAACGGAACTAGTCCGCTAATATCAGACAGTATGTTCGTGAAGAGCCGGACACAAGATAAGAGAAATGAACGGGCGCTTTATTCCTGTGGGTAATGAGTCAGGTGCTGTGCTTGCACGACAATGCCATCTGTTGTATAATAGAGCAAAAAGGAGGAGATATCATGATGGAGACAATTACTCATCGCTATGTAAGAATGGAACAAATGAACCACCACGGTTCTCTGTACTCCGGTGTTTTGGCTGACTGGATGACAGAGGCCGCTTTTTTCGGGGTAGCCAAGACCCTGGGCCGCCGGGATCACGTGGTAATGTGCGCAGTCCAGGATTTTCGTTTTCTTGCTCCCACAGAGCTGGGAACCATCCTCAGCTTCCAATATGAGCTGATAAAAACTGGCAATACCAGCCTGACCTTTGCCATAGAAGCCCACGACATGCTGAACCCCGAAATCCTCTATGCCACCTGCAATGTGGTATTCGTCAACACAGACGAAAACGGAAAAAGCGCCCCTCACGGAATCAGCGTTTCCCCGCTTGCATGAGTATGTAAAGTGTGCTACAATTTACGAGATGAAAAGAGCCGCAAAAGTGGGGCGAGCGGAAAATAAGCATATTATTACGACTATGACAGAGAGGATCGGATGAGTATGGCGAATTTATCTTATCAGAGTACCAGAGGCGGGGAGAGCGGATTGACAGCTTCTCAGGCGATTTTGAATGGGCTGGCGGAGGACGGAGGGCTGTATATGCCATCGATGGTTCCCAAGCTGGAGATTCCGATGGAGAAGCTGGCAGAGATGAGCTATCAGGAGACGGCCTATGAGGTTATGCGGCTGCTTTTGACGGATTATACGGAGGAAGAGCTCCGATACTGTATCAATTCTGCCTATGACAGTAAGTTTGATACAGAAGAGATTGCGCCGCTGCGCGAGGCGGACGGGGCATATTATCTGGAATTGTTTCACGGCAGCACAATCGCATTTAAAGATATGGCATTGTCGATTCTGCCCTATCTGATGACTACGGCTGCCAAAAAGAATCACGTGGAGAATGAGATCGTGATTTTGACTGCTACCTCCGGAGACACTGGCAAAGCAGCGATGGCAGGCTTTGCTGATGTGCCGGGGACGCGGATCATTGTATTCTACCCCAAGGGGGGCGTCAGCCGGGTACAGGAGCTGCAGATGGTGACTCAGAAGGGAGACAACACGGCTGTAGTGGCGATTCATGGCAATTTTGATGACGCTCAGACTGGCGTAAAGAAAATTTTTGGCGATCCGGCATTTGGCAAACGGCTGGCAAAGAAGGGATATCAGCTTTCCTCGGCCAATTCTATCAATATCGGAAGACTCGTGCCTCAGGTGGTATATTATGTGTATGCCTATGCGAAGCTGGTGCAGAGGGGAGCGATTAAAAACGGCGGGGAAATCAACATCACGGTGCCGACGGGTAATTTTGGAAATATTCTGGCCGCTTATTTGGCAAAGCAGATGGGCTTGCCGGTGAAGATGCTGATCTGTGCTTCCAATGATAATAAGGTATTATATGACTTCTTCCGCACAGGCACCTATGATAAGAAGCGGGAATTTATACTGACCAGTTCGCCGTCCATGGATATTCTGATTTCCAGCAATCTGGAGCGGTTGATTTATGTAAGCGCCGGCTGCGATGCCGAGAAGAACCGGCGGCTGATGGAAGAGCTTGGGCAGAAGGGAGCCTATACCATAACCGAGGAAATGCGGGCAAAGATGGCGGACTTTGTGGGAGGATATGCAACAGAAGCGGAAAACGGAGCAGAGATCAAGAGGTTGTTTGATGCAACCGGCTATATGATCGATACGCATACCGGGGTGGCCTCCACGGTTTATCGGAAATATGTGGCTGAGACAGGGGATTTGACACCGACGGTGATCGCGTCTACGGCAAGCCCATACAAATTTTCCCACAGTGTTATGGAGGCCGTTTATGGCGATCAGGGGGATAAGGACGAATTCGCCATTATTGATGATCTGTGCAGAGTAACTGGCGTGGCAATTCCCCAGGCGGTAGAGGAGATCCGCAATGCGACGATCCGACATACGAGAGAGTGCGATGCCGGGACGATGGAGGATGCGGTGGCAGAGATTTTAGGACTGTAACTCTGTAGAAGAATCGATAAAAAGATTGTGAAAAGTAACACTATCCAAACGGAAAAAAGTGCGTTATAATAAGACAAGCTGCTGCTTTCATTATCAAGTGGGAGCTGCCAGGGAGCGTATAAATAACGAAACGGAGGGTATGAAATGTTAGTATCTGCAACAGAAATGCTGAAAAAAGCAAAAGCGGGACATTATGCAGTGGGTCAGTTTAACATCAATAATCTGGAGTGGACCAAGTCCATTCTGGCTACTGCTCAGGAGCTGAATTCCCCGGTGATTTTGGGTGTGTCCGAGGGCGCCGGCAAGTATATGACAGGATATAAGACGGTAGCTGCTATGGTAAAGGCGATGATCGAGGAGATGAATATCACCGTTCCGGTAGCTCTGCATCTGGATCACGGCAGCTATGAGGGGTGCTATAAGTGCATCAAGGCAGGATTTTCTTCTATCATGTTTGACGGATCCCATTATCCGATCGAGGAGAATGTGGAGAAGACAAAAGAGCTGGTAAAGGTTGCACATGCGATGGGGCTGTCGATTGAGGCTGAGGTTGGTTCTATCGGCGGTGAGGAAGATGGCGTTGTCGGTATGGGCGAGTGTGCGGATCCCAACGAGTGTAAGGCGATTGCTGATTTGGGAATTGATTTCCTGGCAGCAGGTATCGGCAATATTCACGGCAAATATCCGGAGAACTGGCAGGGGCTGAGCTTTGATACTTTGGCGGCGATCCAGGAGAAGACGGGCGAGATGCCGCTGGTGCTGCATGGCGGTACAGGTATTCCGGCAGACATGATCAAAAAGGCAATTGATCTGGGTGTGGCAAAGATCAATGTGAATACAGAATGCCAGTTGTCCTTTGCAGCGGCTACCCGTGAGTACATCGAAGCCGGTAAGGATCAGCAGGGCAAGGGCTTTGACCCGAGAAAGCTGTTAGCTCCTGGCGCTGCGGCGATCAAAGAGACTGTGAAGGAGAAGATGGAGCTCTTTGGTTCTGTTGGTAAGGCTTAAGAGATAAATGAAAAGATAAAATAGTGAAGTATTGCCCAATAAGCCATTACCCTTGTCCGGCTGTTTGCGGACACGGGATAATGGCTTATTGGGCAATTTTCTTTTGCTTAAAAATATTTTGTGATGTATAGTTATTTATAATGCATTTGTCGGACAATTCTTAACACACTCAAAACAAAGAATACACTCTGTGCCGTTCTTCCGTTTTCGGGAATTATCTAAAATATCCACATCCATTGGACATAGCTTTATACATTTGCCACAAGATATACATTTGTTTTTATCACATGTAATTCGGAGCAGCGAAAAGGAACTCATGGGCTTCAAAAATATTGTGATTGGGCATATGTATTTGCAAAAGGCACGGTTGTCCTTAAAGGAAAAAGCCAATATTATCCCGACAGCGTAGTACAATACATTTCCTATGATAAAAGCCCAAAACATAATTTTTTTAAGGTTGCTGATATGTGAAAGGAATAGTGCGGAAACAAATATCAGAGAAACGGCAAATGTAATATATCTTATCCACGCAATCTTTTTTCTTGGTGCTTGCGGAACTTTATATGGGAGAAAATCAAGTATCATTGCCGTCCAGCAGGCATAACCGCAAAAGCCTCTGCCAAAAAGTAACGGCCCGAAGATTTTGGCAACTGCATAATGAATGGTTGCGGCTTCAAAGGCGCCGGTAAAAAGATAATACCAAAATCCCTCAATCTGCATATTTTCGCCACAAATAAAACCCAGATAAACTAACATATAAAGTCCGACTAAAAGCTGTGCGGCTCTGCGGGCATATCTGTATTTTTGGATATATAGGAATATCCCAAGGGAAATGGATAGTCCAATATAACTGAAATTAAATAAATAGAACGTATTGTTTTGCGTTAGCCATAATACAATGGCAATTGTTTCGAATACTGCTAACATAGCCATCGGCAGAAAATATTTTTTCATTGTTGTCCCCTCCGGATTCCTATTCAGGTTGTATAGCAATGTCATGATGTTGGGGTCAAAAGGTATTTTGACCCTGGTATCATATCATTTAGGTAATTATCTCAGAAGGTACGCCATGGAAAAAGGAGCGGGAAGCGGCCGGAGATGGTCTGCCTCTTTTTCCGGTTTCGGGATCAAGAATTCCTAAAATCTCTGAGTTTTGCGCAAAGCGAAACGAAAATCCCCAAACTCGCTTCGCTCAGACAGAGTGGATTTTCGTTTCCGCACAAAACTCAGGGATTTAAGGAATTCTAAATCCCTGCAAAGTCAAAAGCAGCAGACCATCTCCGGCCGCTTCCCGCTCCTTGTTCCATGGCTGAGTATTCTCAGTGCTAATCTTGATGACATTGGCTTTTATAATTGATTATAAAATATCTGCCTGCTATTTACAATGTATATCTAGGCTGAAATGACGTTTTTTTTGCTGTAATGGCAGAAAAATCCGGCAAACAGACTAAAATGAAGAAAAAGCAAAAAAGTGCTTGCATTTTTGCGGTAGATGGTTTATTTTAGTAGAGAACAAAGGCGTTCTTCCTTTTATGATAAGGGAGGATGCCTTTTTTGACTGTTGCGGACGGGCGTGCTCTGCAGAGAGCAGTTTTACCGTTTGTGTGGAATTAAGCTTTCAGGTGTATTTCAGGGAGAGGAAGGGATAGTTTATGAGCGAGATCGTAAAAATTACAGAGATATTTGGTAAAAACGTGTTTAATGAGGTGGTGATGAAGGAGCGTTTGCCCAAGAGCGTTTTTAAAAAAATGAAGAAAACGATCGAGGATGGGGCAGAGTTGGATCCGTCGATTGCGGATGTGGTGGCCCATGCTATGAAGGAATGGGCGATAGAGCGGGGAGCTACCCATTATACTCATTGGTTTCAGCCATTGACCGGTGTGACAGCGGAAAAGCATGATTCCTTTATCTCAGCTCCGGATGCAGAAGGACGGGTGATCATGGAGTTTTCCGGCAAGGAGTTGATCAAGGGAGAGCCGGATGCCTCTTCTTTTCCTTCCGGCGGTTTGCGGGCTACCTTTGAAGCCCGGGGATATACAGCTTGGGATTGCACCTCGCCGGCTTTTTTGCGGCAAGATGCCATCGGAGTAACTCTTTGTATCCCCACAGCATTTTGTTCTTATAAGGGAGAGGCACTGGATCAGAAGACGCCGCTTTTGCGTTCCATGCAGGCGATTGATACGCAGGCATTGCGGATTATGCGTCTGTTTGGCAATACCACAGCGAAACGGGTATGTCCTTCTGTGGGACCGGAACAGGAATATTTTCTGGTAGATCGGGCGAAATACTTACAAAGAAAGGATCTGATCTATGCGGGGCGGACTTTATTCGGCGCCATGCCGCCGAAGGGACAGGAATTGGAGGATCACTATTTTGGAGCGATCCGTGAGAGAATCGGCTCTTATATGAAAGAAGTGAATGAAGAGCTGTGGAAGCTGGGAGTGACAGCAAAAACACAGCATAACGAGGTGGCTCCGGCACAGCATGAGCTGGCCCCGATCTATGATCAGGCAAATCTGGCAGTGGATCACAACCAGATGGTGATGGAAACCTTGAAAAAAGTAGCCGGGCGTCATGGCCTGACCTGCTTGCTTCATGAGAAGCCTTTTGCAGGAGTGAATGGCTCTGGTAAGCATAATAACTGGTCTTTGACCTCAGATGATGGCGTAAATCTTCTGAGTCCGGGGGAAACGCCGCATGAAAACATTCAGTTTTTGCTGGTTTTGGGATGTATTCTGAAGGCGGTGGATATCCATGCCGACTTGCTGCGGGAATCGGCGGCAGATGTGGGAAATGATCATCGTCTGGGAGCCAATGAAGCGCCGCCGGCTATCATTTCCGTATTCTTAGGAGAGCAGCTGGAGGATGTGATCGATCAGCTTTGCAGCACTGGCGAGGCGACACATTCCAAAAAGGGTGGCACATTGAAGACGGGCGTGGCTACTTTGCCGGATTTGGATAAGGATGCTACGGATCGGAACCGCACTTCACCTTTTGCTTTTACCGGCAATAAGTTTGAATTCCGTATGGTGGGCTCTGCTGATTCCATCGCGCCGCCGAATGTGGTATTGAATACGATTGTGGCAGAGGCGTTTAAAGAAGCGGCCGATGAGCTGGAAAAGGCAGAGGATTTTGATACAGCAGTACATGATCTGATTAAAAAACTGCTGAGGGATCATAAGCGGATCATTTTCAACGGGAACGGTTATTCGGATGCCTGGGTAGAAGAAGCCAAGAAGCGGGGGCTTCCTAATATTCGTTCTATGGTAGAGGCCATTCCGGCACTGACGACAGAAAAAGCAGTAAAGCTGTATGAGGAGTTCGGCGTATTTACCCGGGCAGAACTGGAGTCCCGTGCAGAGGTCGAGTATGAGGCTTATTCCAAGGTAATCAATATCGAAGCCAGGACCATGATTGATATGGCGAGCAAGCAGATCATTCCGGCAGCGATTAAGTATACCACAGAGCTGGCTAATTCTTTGAATGCGGTAAAGGTGGCGTGCCCGGAGGCGGATAGCAGTGTGCAGACGGAACTGCTGACAGAGACTTCAGCATTGCTGTCGGATATGAAGGTGGCATTGGCCGCTCTTACCGACATCACGGAAGTTTGCGGGAAAATGGAAGAGGGGAAAGCCAAAGCGCATGCATATCATGATAAAGTAGTACCGGCCATGGAGGAATTGCGGACTCCGGCAGATCGTCTGGAGATGATTGTGGATAAGGAGCTGTGGCCGTTCCCAAGCTATGGGGATTTAATTTTTGAGGTGTAGGAGAAGAATTTCTTAGTGGTATGGGGCGGCCAGGTTGTTTTGAAAGGTACGCCTGGAAAGAAGGAGGGGGACGGCTCGCCGTCAGTCAGAATCTTTTTCTCGTTTCGGGATTAAGAAACCCTAAAATTTCTGAATTTTGCGAAATTCGGAACAAAAATGCACAAACTCGCTTCGCTCAGACAGTGTGCATTTTTGTTCCATCGCAGAATTCAGAAACTTAATGGTTTCTAAATCCCTGCAAAAGTCAAAAGATTCTGACTGACGGCAAGCCATCCCCCTCCTTCTTCCTAGGCTGGATATATCTTTTCTGCTAAAAGAGTCTTTTGTAGATGGCAATGACATTAAGTTTATCTTAGAGAATACTCAGCCATAGAAAATGGAGTGGGAAGCGGCGGGAAAGGGTCTGCTGATTTTGACTTTGCAGGGATTTAGAAGTCCTTAAATCTCTGAGTTTTGCGATGAAACGAAAATCCACTCTGTCTGAGCGAAGCGAGTTTGGGGATTTTCGTTTCGCTTTTCGCAAAACTCAGAGATTTTAGGAATTCTTGATCCCGAAACCGGAAAAATCAGCAGACCCTTTCCCGCCGCTTCCCGCTCCTTTTTCTATGGCGTACCTTCTGAGAAAATAATTTTAATGACATTGCTATAGATGGAGGGATTGGCGAGGTAGGGTTATAAGATTATGTTTATTCAGGAAATGTTTCTTCCTTAAATATTGACATGTTTAAGTAAATTAAATATAATATAAATTGCTTAAATATATTAAAAATGGATGGGGAAGTTAACGATGAAAAAGTCGGTTCGCTTATCGGATATTGCGGAAAAGCTGCAGGTGAGTACGGTGACGGTGTCCAATGCTCTGTCGGGGCAGAAGGGGGTCAGTGAGGAGCTGCGGACCAGGATAAAGCAGGTGGCGGCAGAGATGGGGTATCAGACACGGGGAACGGGGGGGACAGGCAGCAAGAAAATTATTAATGTGGGAGTGATTATTGGAGAAAAGTATCTGGGGCCTTATCCTTCTTATTATTGGAAGGTCTATCAGGAATTATCGCTGATTGCCGGGCTTCATAGCTGCGTGATTCTTTTTGAGGTTTTGCGCCATGAGCGGGAGGCAGCGCTGGAGTTGCCGTTATTTGCGGTGGAGCAGCAGATTCAGGGCCTGATTGTGATCGGGGAGATTGGCCGGGAGTATATGGAGTTTTTGGATAAGCAGACGGATATCCCGGTTGTGATGGTGGATTTTATGATGCAGGGGCTGCGCTGCCCTTCCGTGATGGCGGATAATTATTATGGAATGTATAAAATGGTGAGTTATCTGATCCGGCAGGGACATAGGGAGATTGCCTATGTGGGAACGCTGATGGCAAGCAACAGTATTACGGATCGGTATTTTGGATACCGCAAGGCCCTGTTGGAGAATGGGCTGGAGATGAATCCTGACTGGGTGATTGATGATCGTACCATGGAGGGACAGGTCGGTAATATCCGTCTGCCGGAGCGGATGCCGACGGCATTTGCCTGCAATTGCGATTTGACAGCTAGTGAGCTGGTAAAGCTTTTAAAGAGCCGGGGATACCGGATTCCTGAGGATATCTCCATTGTGGGGTTTGATAATTATCTTTTTGAGGGACTGTGCGATATTACGATTACCAGCTATGAGGTGGATATCAAGGAGATGGTCCGGTGCGCGATCAAGATTGTGGCGGCATTGGCGGAGCATGGGAATACTCCGGCGGATATGCGGCTGGTATCGGGAGCCGTGGTGGTGAAAGAGAGCGTCCGTAAAATCGATAGAAATCAGGATTGAAAAGAAAGCGTCGATAGCGAAATGAGGAGCCTTTGATGGTTAAGGGCTTCTTTTTTTGTGCAATTTTTTAGAGTAAACGGCAATAATAGCAATATTAATATCGGAAAAACCGAAGATTATAAAGGTGGTTAAATTAAAATAACTTAATAAAATTAAAATATAGAAGTGAATTAAGTTTAATAATATGGATTTAGGCGAATGAAGTTGTGCATTGTGTATATAATATATGGTTTGATATAGTGTAATTTTAATAAAAATACAAAACATTCTATTTTCCTATTGATATTAAATTAAATCATGTTTATTAATTAAATTAAAATTAAATAAGAAGGGTGGATAAAGTTATGAAGATCAAGAGAATGGTTGCTTTAGGGACAGCGTTGGCGATGGCGTTTTCCTTATCCGGATGCGGCGGCTCGGAGGAGAGCGGGGGTGCGGCAGCGGTGAATCTTCCCAGCATTGATTCCATTGAATTGGGGACGGATTATCAGGATATTACGGCCAGCATTAAGATTTTGACAAACCGGACGGATATTGTGGATACTGTCTACAAGGGATATGCAGATCAATTTATGAAATTGTATCCCAATATTACTGTGGAGTATGAGGCTATCACGGATTATGAAGAATCTTTGAATTTGCGGTTGCCCACAGGGGATTGGGGAGACATTTGCTACATTCCTACTTCGGTAGCCAAAAGCGAGATGTCAGAGTATTTTTCTCCTCTGGGAGATTTTGCTACTCTGAATGAGATTTATAATTTCCTGTCAGATAAGAATTATGGCGGAATACAGTATGGCATCCCCAATGGAGGCACAGCAGGGGGGTTATTTATAACAAGCGAATCTGGAAAGAGGCGGGGATTGACAAGCTGCCGGCAACCCCGGATGAGTTCCTGGATTGTTTGCAGAAGATCAAAGATAATACCGACGCAGTTCCGCTTTATACCAATTTTGCCGCCGGCTGGCCGATGGGAGCCTGGGATCAGTATATCGGAGTAACGGCTACCGGAGATCCAGATTTCATGTTGAACAATCTGGCGCACACCAAGGATCCTTTTGCCAAAAGGGACGATATGTCCGGACCTTATGCGGTGTATTATGTGCTTTATGAGTCTGTCAGCCGGAAGCTTGTGGAGGATGATCCGGCAAGCAGTGACTGGGAGGCTTCCAAAGGCATGATTAACAAGGGTGAAATTGCAACTATGGTGTTGGGTTCCTGGGCGGTGGAGCAGTGCAGAGAAGCCGGGGCGACACCGGAGGATGTGGGATATATGCCATTCCCGATCACGGAGGACGGCAAACGTTATGCCTCTGGTGATGGAAATTATTCTTATGCGATTAATAACAAGGCTACTGAGGACAATCAGATTGCAGCTATGGTGTATTTGAAATGGCTCTTGGAGGAATCTACCATTTTTGTAGATGAAGGAACGATCCCGGCTTTGAAGTCAGAGCCTCTTCCGGATTCGTTGTCTGAGTTTGACGGGGTGGAGATTATCAGCAATAATCCGGCCATCGAAGGAGAGGAAACGCTGTTTGACGATGTAAATAATGAAAGTGAGGTCGGTATTAATAATAACGATTATCCGGATTGTGAGATCCTGGAGAGCGCGCTTTACGGAACCAAGGATTTGGACACCCTGATGGAGGAGTGGAACGCAAAGTGGTCAGCAGCCCAGGAGAGTCTGGGCGTGGATGTATTAAAATACTGATGAGGCCGGAAAGGAGGATACAACATGGATAGAGGTGGAAGTGCTGTAGTAAGAAAAAAGACATTTGCTGAGAAGATGAAGAGCAGAGAGGCACAGCAGTTTCTGGTGATCGTGACCTTTTTGTTTGCCCCGCTGTTGTTGCTGATCGTATTTACCTATCTGCCGTTTATGAGAATGGTACAGTTCAGCTTCTATAATATGAAATATATCGGGCCGAAGAAGTTTGTGGGCCTGGCCAATTATGTGGATGTGTTCCACCGGACGGAGATTTTTCGTGCCTTGCTGGTAAGCGTGTATTATATGGGAGGTGCCGTGGTTCAGCTGGCCTTGGCATTGTTCTTTGCCACTTTGATGGTATTCAAGGTGAAAGGGGAATCCGTATTTAAGGCGACATTGTTTTTTCCTTATTTAATCTGCGGTATCGCGGTGGGGTTTATTTTTAAGTTTTTCTATGCCCGTGGATTTGTACTTGACTCTTTGCTGCAGATGTTTGGCATGAAGCTGGATAATATACCTTATTGGCTACAGGATCAGAGTATCAATAACATAGCCCTGGCGGCGACATCCGTGTGGCGGTATACGGGACAAAATATGATCATGTTTCTGGGAGCCATGATGTCGGTGGATACGGATCTCTATGAAGCAGCGGCGCTGGACGGCGCAAACAACTGGCATCGGTTCCGCTATATTATCCTGCCGAGCATCAAGTCAATCATCGTATTGAACCTGATTCTTTCGATCAGTGGATCGCTAAGTGCATTTGAGCCGCCGTATGTAATTACTAACGGTACGATGGGAACCGGTACATATTTTGTAATCATGAACCGTCTGGCTCATGAAAACCAGAAGGTAGGCCTGGCCTGCGCTATGGCAATTGTGTTGTTGGCAATCATTATACTCTGCACCGTTGCACAAAAGCTTTTCTTCGCTTATGTGTTCGATAATGGGACGGACGATGAGTCAAAGGCAGCAGTAAGAAAAAGAAAAAAAGCAGAACAGAAAAGAAGGGCACAGAAAGGAGCAGCGGTATGATAAAGAAAAAGAAAGGGCTTTCCCTGATATTTGAAATCCTGAAGTATGTTTCTTTGGTGTTGGCGGCATTATGTGCATTGATTCCTGTCTGCGTGTGTGTATTGACAGCATTTAAGACGAATGAGGAGTATGCTTCTACCTCCGTTTTGGATTTGCCTCAGTCATTTTTTAATTTTGATAATTTCGTCACTGCTTTTCAGAAGGCCAATATGTTGAGAGGCTTTTTGAACACAGGGCTGGTTTTGATTGTGGTGCTGACAGCCTCCATCTTTATGGGTTCCATGCTGGCCTATGTGCTGAACCGGTTTAAATTCCCGGGAAGGGCACTGGTACAGAATTTGTTTATGTTTGCCGCGCTTTTGCCGGGGATTGCCATGCAGGTTACGATTTATCAGATCATGTATTCTTTGGGGTTGGTAAATCATCTGTATGGATACATGATTGTGCTGATGGGAACGGATATCATATCGATTTACATATTTTTGCAGTTTTTTGAGAATCTTCCGGTATCCCTGGATGAGTCGGCGATTATGGACGGATGCACATATTTTGGCGTGTTTTTCAAAATTTTGTTTCCTCTGCTCAAGCCGGCGATAATGACATCGCTGCTGCTTAAGGGCGTGAGCGTTTATAATGAATATTATGCATCGAATCTGTACTTGCAGGCTCCGAAGCTCAAGACTATTTCTACAGCGCTTTATACATTTACAGGACCCTATGGAAACCAGTATAATTATATTTGTGCCGGTGTTCTGATTACGATTGCCCCGATCTTGATTCTGTTTCTGGTGTTCCAGAAGAGAGTATATGGCGGAATGGCGGCAGGGGCTGTCAAAGGGTGATGTGAGATTTTGCAGAGGTATCTGGGCAATGCCATTTAGTTAATTTTCTCAGAAGATACGCCATGGAAAAAGTAGCGAAAAGAGGCAGGAAATGATCTTCTGCTTTTTCCATGGCTGAGTATTCTCAGAACGGAACTTAATGACATTAGATACCTGGAATATCAGAGAAAAACAGAGAGTGACGACAAGCAGGCATTGGAGGTGCGCAGGGGTGAGGAAGAAATTGAAAAAAACCAGGAGACTGGCGGCTTTGGCGGCAGCGATGGTTCTGGCAGGGTCTCCTGTGTGTTCTGTGACCGTTTTTGGAGCGTCAGAGGCGGGAGAGGTGACGAGGGCCTGGGACTTTGAAGACGGAGCCCAGGGATGGGTGTATGATGACAGCTGGTCCGGAGACAGCTATAAGGGGGGCGGCGGCTGTGAGTATGATGAGGAAAAGGGTATGCTTCGGCTGAATCTGGACTATTCTTTGAATCTGGATAACAGCTATAGCCAGACGGGAATCTGTCTGACCGAGGAGGAAGGGATTGATTATTCTCCTTATCAAGTATTAAATTTTGATCTGTATTATGACCCGGAGGCATTTACCACGGGCCAACTGATTGTAAAAGCATTTTCCAATAATATTTTCGGGGAACAGAGCTGCAAGGTCATGGAGACGCCGGGAGAGGATGTAGATGGCCTGAGGCTGGTGAATCTGTCTTTGAGCTGTGATGCAAAATATACACAGAGGGAAAAGCCGGGAAAGCTGATGCTTCTGTTTATCGGAGAGTATACGGATTATCATGGCTATGTATGGTTAGACAATATTACTTTGAGCAATGTAAAAAAGGAAAAATTTCTGAAGGAGACCACGGTTCCGGTAAAAACGGAGACTGTGATTTCCGGCAGTGAGGGAGCACTGAATGTAAACGGGGCTTCTTATGAATATGTAAAAGAGGTAAAACTGGCAGATCCGAAGGCAGAAGCATCTGTCGTGGCGCTCTATCAATATTTGAAGGCAGTGGGGGAATCTGACGCCACCCTTTACGGACACATGGAGGACACAGTGCTGAAGGCGGGGGCGGCAGAGCTGTCAGATTCTGATACGGAGGACGTGACAGGATCCCTGGCTGCCATTGTAGGTATGGACTGCGGTGGCTTGTTTGGCGGCTTTGCCAGCAAATACAACAAACGGCATCCGGGAGCGGAGATTCCGGATACCAATGAGGGCAATATCAGGGCGGCGGCGCTGTTCAGTAATGAGGCGATTGAGAGGGGAGCTATCGTTACATTATCCAGCCATATGCCGAATTTCTCCGGGACTGTGAAGCTGGAGGGGAACTTTGCCCACAGCTATGACGGATTTGATTTTACCCCTGCGGATTCTTATGTATTGACCGGGAACTGCGCCAATCAGATCTTGCCGGGCGGGGCTTTTCATGAGGCATACCGCGCCCATCTGGATGTGATTGCAGATTATGCCAGACAGGTGAAGGGACCGGTGCTGTTCCGTCCGCTTCACGAGAATACAGGAAGCTGGTTCTGGTGGGGAAAGGCGTTCTGCGATCCGGAAACCTATAAGAGCAATTATAAATATACAGTGGAGTATTTAAGGGATGAAAAAAATGTTCACAATCTGCTGTATCTGTATGGACCAGGTTCAGAGGCGGCCAATCTGGAAGAATATGAGGAGCGATATCCGGGGGATGAATATGTGGATCTGGTGGGATTTGATACCTATGATAATAATCCGGTGCCAGATTCGGAAGGGTATACCTTCCAACAGAGCTTTGAAAATACTTTAAAGCTGACAGATGCTTTTGCCAAAGAGCACGGAAAGCTGATGGCAGTGACAGAGACGGGAATGTCTTCCGTGAAGACCGGCGGAATCCCGGAAACCGGAAACCGAAGACCAGAATGGTATACGGAAATGCTGGATATTATGGCAAAACCGGAGTATGATTGCTGTTACTTTATGCTGTGGTCCAATTATGCCAGAAGCGGCGGCTATTATTCTCCTTTTGTGGTGGAAAAAAGAGCGGGCGGCAAGCTGTTTGGCCATGAACTGTTGGACTCCTTTGTTTCCATGTATAATGACAAAAACAGCATTTTTGCCGGAGATCAGGCGGAGATGATGAAGGATATTCTTGCCGGAAGGCTGGCAAAAGCGGCAAGTCTGCCTTACGGTTCGCTGACCGGGTATATCACGGCTCCGGTAGCCGGGGTGAGAATCCTGGAGGAACAGGCGCTTTCGGCGCGGTTAAATCAGGAGGCGGCAAATGTGGAGTTCCGGCTGGAGGGCAGCGGCGAGCCGGTTATCATTCCGGCGGAGATGAACGGAAGGCAGGCAGAGGCGCTGCTGGACGGCGATACGCTGGCAAAGCTGGGGGAAGTGGCAGACGGAAAAATCGGGTTGTATGCCGGTGGAGAAAAGCTGCAAGAGGTACGGGTGATCTACAATATCGCGCCTCGTTCCGAGGATCCTTTGCTGATTGATGATTTCGAATCTTACGCCGGATTGATGAACCTTTTGCTGGACAGCTGGAGCAGCAATAAGGACAGCGGCTGTGAGCTGACTGTCAGCCTTTCGGATGAATGGAAGCATGAGGGAGAATATGCTTTGAAATTCGAGTATATGGAGACTCGCAATGGCTGGGCAGGCTGTGAATTTCCCAAGGAGGCGGATTGGTCGGATTGTGACGCATTGCAGTTATGGGTGAAGCCGGATGGCAATAACCAGAAGACCGTGGTGCAGATCAGCACAGCCAGCGGCGGATCCTATGAAGCCTATCTGCAAACGTATCCGGAATATGCCTCGACGACGGAACCCATGCTGGTGACATTGCCCTTTGGGGAGTTCCAGGATAAAAATGGCAAAGGAACGTTGTCAAAGGAAGCGGCATCCGACATTTCCGGATTTGGACTTTGGGTTAATGCGATTGGGGATTCTCCGGCTATTGATGGAAACGGCGAAGTCCGTGGCGTGTTATACTATGATGACATCAAGGCGGTGGCTTCAGGGAAGAATACGCCGGAGTTCCAGATTACAGAGCATGTGGAAACAGAGTCCGGCGAGGCGAATGACGAAATAACTGGTGAACAAACGGAAAGCCTGGCTTTGGCAGAGAAAACGGAGGCAGTAGACGGGGCAGTGGCCGGCAATGTTTCCTGGCCGGTGTACGTATTGCCATGGATTTCGGGATTGATTGCCCTGGCGGCAATAAGCTGTCTGATAGGGCTGGCGATGAAGAAACAAAGATAAGCGACAGAGACTGTTATTTGGAGGAGGGAAGGAATATGAAGCATATTGCAAGGCTTTGGGAGAATATGCTGGCGAAGAGAACATTATCCATGGTGCTTTGTCTGGCTTTGGCAGTTACCTCCGGAGGGGTGTGCATTGCTTCCACAAATAATCTGGTTCAGGAAACCAGGGCAGCTGCACAACAGGAAAATGAGGGGCAGCCCGAAAGCGAAGCGGTAAAAACAACAGACCAGGAAGCAAAGGAGGAGTCCTTTGGCGGGCCACCGGAAGCCGTGAAGCTGGAAGGAGAGATTCTGGAGGATGATACGAAGGCTGAAGAGCCGGAGGATACCCGGTGCCTCCATGAGTTTACGGCTGCCTAGGTGGGCTATGAGTGTAAGCTGACCGATTATGTGGAAGGCTATGAGCCAGGAGACGAGGTGCGGATATCAGCTTCCTTTAACCGATCCGTTACCAGCCAGATCGGACTATATATCGATGGGGCATGGAATTCTTTTCGGGGCGAAGGAAAAAAGAGGAATATTACTTTGGTGCCGGACAGCGATTATCTGAATATCCAGATTTCGGATCTGAAGGGCCTGGCCAGTGTGAATCTGACAGAGATCTCCGTGGAGATCATTCGCAAGGGCGAGGCGGATACAGGAAATTATCTGCATAAGTTCACCGGCTTATGGCAGGGGTTTGAAACAAAATTTTCGGATTATAACCCAGACTATCAGCCAGGAGATGAAATCCGGGTAACCGTGAATTACAGCAAGTATGTATCCAGCCAGCTGGGAATGAATATTGGCGGTGAGTGGAGTACTCTGACTGGAGAAGGCAAGGAGCTGGTCAAGGAGATGACGCCTGACAATGATTATCTGAATATCCAGATCACGGATATGTGGGCGAATTATAAGATCGGTATCCTTTCTATCAGTGTCGATATTTTGAAAAAGGGTCCTGGCGTGTCGTGATATAGCGGCGGGGGCGGACGTTTGGCGCCTACTCAGTATAAAGAACCCGGAGATTATCTCCTGTTTTCCGGAGATGCCAATGGAAAGTATGAAACTAATGATGGATGGATTCTGGATTGTGCAGATACCGACTGGATCACATTGACTTATTCTTGCGTGCCGGAGCATGAAAACTGGGGGATCCTGGGCTGGGGTGCCACGGTGGATGGAGAGTGGGTGGATGGTCCGGGATATAGCGCAGACAGTTCGGATTCTACCAAGGAGCTCACCCAAACCTTCAGCCTGAAATATCTTCGGCGGATGATGAAGATCACTCCGGAGAGTGATGTGAGCTATTTGAATCTGGGATCTTACAGTGACGGCCGAATTGAAGAGCTGACCTTGCATGTGGGTTCAGAGATCCCCCGGGAGGACTCGCTTTTTAAGGACGGGGCTCCCAACCAGCCCTGGATCTGCACAGATATTGAGCGGATTTTGGATGCGCCAGATGATATGTATCTCTGTGTGCAGTATAAATGCGCCGTATCCGACTATGAAGGATGGACGGTCTTAAGCTGGGGCGCTTCTGTTGACGGAGAATGGAGAAACGGCAAGAGCTATAAAGTGTCTTCCAGAGAGGCTACCAGAAACCACGTGTTCAGTATAAGAATGGACGCTTTTCGAAGCATGCTGCACTTGAGCTGGGATGCAAAGGTAGATTCGATTCAGCTTGCTGCATATAATGATGCGCAGATTCTTGATATTTGGTTCAGTGAAGATAAGGTGGAGGATCCGGGGGATTCCAAGAAGGACAGAGGCTCCAGAGAGGGCGGATACTCCTCCTCTAACAGAAATACGTACGATGATGTGGCAAAGGAGGAGGGGTTTGACTATCCACAGGATGATCTCACTCTGGGGCCATGGGAATGGGGAGATATCGTAAATGCAGAGGAAATTTGCCAGAGATTAAAGGATGGCTCTTATCTGATCGTGGAATATGAGACAGAGGATGACGTGGAACCGTCTCTGCAATTCGTCATGGTGGATGGAAAACAGCAGGGGGTAACGCCTACCTATTTAACCGAGAAACGCAAGGAGGAATCAGAGGGGGCGGAAGAAGGCAAAATCAAACAGGCTATATTCTCCTATCAGGATATCCAAAACTTTTTGCCGGATTATTTGATACCCGAAGAGATAGCATATATTCAGATTAGTTCCGGCGACGGCTCCATGGTGGTCAAAACGATACGGGTAGTTACCAATAATACCAAACTGGAGGAGGAGCCGATTGCGGTATTGACGAGCTCCTGGAGTGGATTTAGTACCCAGCTCAGTAAATGGCATTCGGATTATGAGGTGGGGGATACCGTGACGGTTACGGCAGCCTTTGATAAAAAACTGCCGGGAGCGATTGCTTTTAACTTGGGCGGCGTATGGCATTGCGGAAACTATGTGGATTCCAAGACCATCAGCCGGACGGAACGGCCGGATGACGATTACGTGGGTATCCAGTTGGGGCAGCTTCCGGAGATGAGCCGTTTTGCAAAGATCATGGATATCAAGGTAGAGATTGCCGGAAAGCCTAATTTCAATGACTATGTGACGGTCACAGGAAGCCGCAGTGCAGGGATCCTGGCATCGACAAAGAAGGAAGCGGCGACGGCCGTCCTGAGCAATGAAGAGATTAACCGGGGAGTGAAGGTGAATTTCGTAATAGAAAACGGAACACTGTCGGAAGAAGCGACCGGGCAGGTCAGGGAATTGTTTGGAGAACAGGCTGAGAATATTCAGGTGGCCAAGGTTTCCGATATCACGGTATATAAGATAGAAGGAGGAAAACAGACAAGAGTTACCACCACGGATGAACCCATAAGCTTTAAGGTTCCGGTTCCGGATGAGCTGAAAAATAAGGGCTATGATTTTGCCGTGGTGAGAGAGCATGAGGGCGAGTTCACTTATCTGGAGGATTTGGATGGAAATCCGGATACGGTTACCTTTGCCAGCAGCCAATTTTCGAAGTTTGCCATTGTCTGCGGAGAGGCCGGAGTGTTTGACGGGCTGAGCGGGGCAGTGAAGATATTCCGCAGTGAATGGACTGGATGGGACACCAGTTTTTCGAAATATAATGAAAAATTCAAGCCGGGTAAAGAGACGAAGGTGACTTTGACCTTTGATAAGGAGGTAAAGGCATATGTGGATTACCACCGGCCGGAGTGGACCAGAGTGGAGGGGGAGAATGCCGGAAAGACCTTTACGGTTACGATAATACCGGGGGATGACAGCCTGGGGATCGGAATTGCCGATATGAATGGAAGCGGTGTCGTAAAGCTGATGAGCGTAAAAGTAGAGCAGGATGCCGGAATGGTAACGATGTTTACGGCAAAGGATCAGAAGTACATAACCACCTTCAGCGCTTATAATGAAAAGTTTGTGAGAGATTATCCGGTTACGGTAAAGCTGACCTTTGATCAGGAAGTCGAAGCTGGACTCAGCTATCACAAGGTGGAAACATTGGAAGAGGTTGCGGATTTTGGCAGCACCACGCAAAAGGTTCTGACAAGAACTTTTACACCGGGGGATGATGAGCTGAGAATATGGCTTACGAATATGAACGGGAATTCTTATGTAAAGCTGCTTGATATTGAAGTGATGCAGGAGAATATCCCGGTGATTCATACCTTTTACTATACCTGGGGCCAGGAAGACGATACTTACAGTGGGAAGATCTCCGATCTCTGCAAATTTGAACAGGGAGATAAAGTACGGATCACGGCTGTCTTTGATAAGTCTTCTCAGGTAAAAATGATGGTTACCGGCAGCGATATGATGCTGGAAGGAACAAAGGTGAATTTTACTGCCACGCCAGGAACCGACTGGTTTGGCATTCAGGCAGGAGATGACAGCAAGCTGTCGCTGGGACTGCTATCTGTCACGGCAGAGGTGGTGGAAAAGGCGCCGCCAGTGGAAGGGATCCATAAGTTTATGGCAGCCTGGGCCGGCCTGGAGACCAAATTCAGTGCATATAAGAGTGATTTTGAGCCAGGAAAAGAGACAACGGTAACCCTGAGCTTTGATCAGGAGGTAAAGGCGCAGATTGGGTATAACGGGGCAAATGGCTATACCAATGCAGAGGGAACGGTGGCCAGCCGGACATTGACGAAGACGATCACCCCGACGAATGATTATATGAATATTCAGATTATGGATATGAACGGGAACAAGGCGGTGACGCTGGTGGCAGTGACGGTAGAGCAAAAGGCAGGAGAGTCAGTTGAGAGTATACATGAGTTTACAAAAGCATGGGACGGGTTTGAGTTCCCGCTGAGTGAGTATAATCCGGCTTTTGAGGCAGGAAAAGAGATGACGGTAACGCTGGCCTTTGATAAAGAGGCAAATGCGCAGATGGCGTTTAAAACAGAAGCCTCCGGATGGGATACCTATTCCAGAACAGGAAAAGAGGTAACGGCAACGGTGGTGCCGAAGGAGGATTATATCAATATCCAGATCACGGATATGGCCGGAGAGTCGTCCATCCATTTGTTGTCGGTGAAGGTGGAGCAGAAGAGCGGCGAGGAGCCGGTGGAGAGCCTGCACGAGTTTACCGAGGCGTGGTCGGGATTTGAGACTACGTTGAGTGAGTATAATGCGGCTTTTGAGGCAGGGAAGGAGACGACGGTAACGCTGACCTTTGACAAAGAGGCGAATGCGCAGATGGCGTTTAAGATTGAGGGAAGCGACTGGGATCCCCATCCCGGGACAGGAAAAGAGGTAACGGCAACGGTGGTGCCGAAGGAGGATTACATCAATATCCAGATCACAGACATGGCTGGAGAGTCATCCATTAATCTGCTATCGGTGAAGGTGGAGCAGGCCGGGGCAGGTGTGAACCAGATTTCTTTTGATGATTTTATTCTTGGCGACGATCCGCTCCATGTATTCTCCGGGCCGGAGACATTTTATATCGATTTGGCGGATTATGATGACGAGTATGAGGCAGGCCAGGGAGTATCGGTCGAGATGAATCTGTTCTCAGATGGGATCTTCTATGCCATTGTGGAAGAGGCTGAGAGAACAGCCAATACGGCGACAGACTCCAATACAAAGCCAGTGACAGAGACTCTTATGAAGATGGCAGCGGCTAAAGCAAGCCCGTCGAACGCATCATCAGACATGGAGGAGCTGGATTTTAAGGATATCGAAGGATACGAGAGTGATGAAGAGGGTGCGCTGCATATCCGATGGGAGGGAAGCCCGCGCTCAGGAGTCATCGCGGTAACGATTCTGGAAATGGCTGGGACTCAGGTGAATATCGATAGTCTGGAAATGAAGGAAAAGGCCGGGGCAGAATCCATAAAGAATGCGGCTATGCAGACAGCGAAAAAGCTGGCGGCGGAGAATTTTCCAGATCAGGCTACCGGTTCAAAAAAAGCAGAATTTTCTCTTGAACAGGAGCCGGCCAAAAAGGAAGAAGAGTTGGCGGAGGATAGTGGCAATGCCATTTAGTTGATTTTTTCAGAAGGTATGCCTTGAAAAGAGGGTGTTGCAAAATAAGTCCCCCTCCCTTTCTCTTATCCCGTGTTCGTGAACAGCCGGACACTAGATAAGAGAAAGGGAGGGTGGTTTATTTTGTAACGCTCTCTTTATTATATAAAAAGTAGAAAGAAAATAGTTATGGAAAAGGAGAAAATAGAAGTAAATTAAAATAAATAAGATAAATTAATTCATATAAGTAAAAATGAAGAACTTAACAAAGTGAAAATGCAATATATTAGTGATAATAACCAGAAAATTTGTGGAAAATAGTGTAAAACTAACAAATAAAAGAAAACACATCACTTTACTATTGAAATTAAATTAAATTAATATTATAATTAAACAAAAGTTAGCTACTGGTAGGTTTTGGTATTTATTTTAAGAATAGGGAAAGATCAGGAGGTTGCAGGGTATGAGGATAGAACATCTGGAAGAAGAAGGCTTATTCCGGTTGACAACGGGGGATACCGAGTATGTGATCGGGATCGCGGATGAGAAATATGTGGGTCATGTGTATTTTGGAAGAAGGACAGGAGACAGCCGGTGCGGCTGTCTGATGAGGACAGCGGAAGCGCCTTTTGTGCCTTCTAGAAATCTGAGAGAGAAATGTTCGTTTGCCGATGCTTTTCCGGCTGAGTACGCTACATGGGGGCTGGGAGATTATCGGGACAGCTGCCTGAATGTAAGAAATGAAGCTGGTTTTCGGGGCTGTGAGCTTCATTATCAGGGATATCGGATCCTTCAGGGGAAACCGGAGTTGCCGGGAATGCCGGCTACCTTTTGCCGAGACGAGGAAGAAAAGGACGGAATAACGCTGGAATTGGAGTGCCGGGACGAGGTGCTGGGGCTTAAAGTGATTTTGCGTTACAGTGTATTTGCCGACAGCGAGGCAGTGATCCGAAGTGCAGAGCTGGTTAATGAAGGAAAAGAGACTTTGTATCTGGAACGGGCATTGTCGGCTGGTATAGATATGGACATGGAGGAAGGCGATGTATTGACCTTGGCCGGTTCCTGGGCCAGAGAGCGGCATATGGTGCGGCGCCCTTTAGCGTTTGGCAAACAGATTGTGTCTTCTTTCCGGGGGGAGTCAGGCCATCAGGATCATCCGTTTTTGGCCGTGATGGGCCGTGATGCGGGACAAGATCGGGGAGAGGTCTATGCTATGCATTTTGTGTATTCGGGGAATTTTATAGCAGAGGCGGAGGTGAGCCAGTTTGGCAGCGTGCGGCTCTTGATGGGAATTCATCCGGAGGGCTTTGAATGGGTGCTAAAGCCTGGCGAGACTTTTATCACACCGGAGGTAGTGTGTGTTTATTCTCATGAGGGCCTGGGGAAAATGACCCATATTTTCCATGATTTATATCGGAATCATCTGATCCGAAGCCCATATCTCCACGCAAAGCGGCCGATTTTGATCAATAACTGGGAGGCTACTTATTTTGATTTTAATACAGAAAAGCTTCTGGAGATTGCCAGAGAGGCAAAGAAACGGGGAGTGGAGATGCTGGTCATGGACGACGGTTGGTTTGGCGATCGGAATGTGGATGAAGGGCATCTGGGCGATTGGGAAGTCAATGAGAAAAAGCTGCCCGGAGGATTGCCGTATTTGGTAGAGCAGGTAAGAGCGTTGGGGATGGAATTTGGCATATGGTTTGAACCGGAGATGGTTTCTCCCAAGTCTAAGCTTTATCAGGCGCATCCGGATTGGGCGATCCGGATTCCGGGAAGGGAGCCGGTGCAAAGCCGTGCTCAGTATGTGTTGGATCTTTCCCGGCCGGAGGTTGTGGAGTATGTGTATGAATCGGTGGCCAGAATATTGCGGAGCGCTCCCATCTCTTATGTAAAATGGGATATGAACCGGCAAATGACAGATGTGGGCAGTGCCTGGCTGGGACGGGAGCATCAAGGAGAGCTGTTTCATCGGTATGTCCTGGGACTGTATGAGCTTCAGGAGCGGCTGATTCAGGAATTCCCTCAGCTTCTACTGGAAAATTGTGCTAGCGGCGGAGCCAGGTTTGATCCGGGAATGCTGTACTACAGTCCTCAGATCTGGTGTTCGGATGATACGGATGCGATTGAGCGTCTGGAGATTCAGGAGGGGACCTCGCTGGTGTATCCTTTAAGCACCATGGGCGCTCATGTGAGTGCTTGTCCAAACCATGTGGTCGGGCGGGTGACCCCCTTTCAAACCCGGGGATATGTGGCTATGGCAGGAACCTTTGGATATGAGCTGGATATTACCAAGCTGCCGGAGGAAGAAAAGCAGCTGATCGAAGAGCAGGTAAAAATGTACCATCGTTTTCAGCCACTGGTACGGGAGGGGGATTATTATCGGATCGCTTCCTGGAGAGAGAATCATCGGTATGATTGTTGGCAGGTGGTGGCCAAGGATAAGAGCGAAGCGTTGCTGACCTATGTGCAGGTACTGGCGGAACCTAACTGGCATAGCCGGAAAATCCGGTTAAAGGGATTGGAGCCGGAGGCAGAGTACCGGTTGGAGGAAATCGGGCCGGGGCCGGCAGAGGAGAAAGCAGAAGCGCCAGAGGGCCCGGAGTTTGGGCCGGAAGCTGACCGGCAGGCAAAGGCGGGCCGGACGGTGACGGATCAAGTCTATAAAGGAGCATTCCTGATGTATGGAGGACTTTTGATTCCGCGAATGGAAGGGGATTTTATGAGCAAAATGATCGCGCTTTCTCGTGTGTGAGAAACGTAAGAATAACAAAATAGAGATAGGATGGAAAGATTAATAAGGAGGATATAAAAGATGAAAATTATTGCACCCGCAATCAAAAATATGCCCTGGCAGGAGCCGGAGACAAAGCCAATGGATGCGCCGGTCTGGCGGTATCGGGAAAATCCGATCATCGGAAGAAATCCGGTGAAGGGGGTGGCCAGAATTTTTAATTCGGCAGTTGTTCCTTATGAAGAAGGGTTTATCGGTGTGTTCCGGGGAGAGCAGGTCAACGGAATTCCCTACATTTATCTGGGAAGAAGTGAGGATGGCATCCATTGGAATTTTGAGAAAGAAAAGATTCATTTCGTGGATCAGGAAGGAAAAGAATTTATGCCTAAGTATGCCTACGATCCGCGGCTGGTAAAGGTGGAGGATACTTATTATGTGATTTGGTGCCAGGATTTTTATGGGGCAGCTATCGGGATGGCAAAGACGAAGGATTTTGAGGTGTTCGAGCGGCTGGAAAATCCATTCCTGCCTTTTAACCGGAACGCGGTGCTGTTTCCCAGAAAGGTAAATGGGAATTTTATGATGCTGTCCCGGCCCAGTGACAGCGGGCATACGCCGTTTGGGGATATCTTCCTCAGTGAGAGTCCAGATATGGTGTACTGGGGAAAACATCGTCATGTGATGGGCAAGGGTGAGGAATGGTGGCAAGTGTTAAAGATTGGTGGCGGTGCGGCACCGATTGAGACAGATGAGGGTTGGCTGTTATTCTACCACGGGGTGACGGGAACCTGTAATGGTTATGTGTACAGCATCGGCGGGGCAATTTTGGATATTGATAATCCTTCAGTTGTAAAATACCGCTGTGAGAATTTCCTGCTCACCCCGGAGGAATGGTATGAGGAGCGGGGGTTTGTGCCCAATGTGTGCTTTCCCTGCGCCACGATCTGTGATCCGGCGGACGGGAGGATTGCCATTTATTATGGAGCGGCGGACAGTTATATCGGGTTGGCGTTTACCAGGGCAGATCTGGTAGCGGATTATATAAAAGAGCACAGCCGGTTGACGGAGAGCGACAGAGAAAATGGGATCCGGTAGACTTTATAAGCATCAATGAGGAAACAGGAGCGTTGGCGGCTCAGGAGCGTTTTTTGCCTTCTCGGTATTGCCGGATGGTTTTCTCGATCATAGTATAATCTCTTTCAAACAGTTCCTGACTGATCTGTTTATGAAGAAGATTCTCAGGGACTTTTGAAAGGATCTTTTCTATGACAAAGGTTTTGCTTTTTTCACGATATTGGGGCATTTGATTGATTTCCTGGATATGGGCGAGTTCTGGTCTCCATAAAAGGCAAAGCTTGGCGCGAAGCTGGCGGTTGGGATTTAAGGAAGCTTCCCGAAGCATGTAAAAATCCACGCCGGTTTCTTCCTGTTCGATGGTGATGATGCCCCACCATGGCGGGACATGTTCGGCAATGTGGGCTCCATGGCGGGAACCTGCGGCTACATAATTGTAATCAAAATACCAGTCATAATCTTTGATTTGCCTTTCCAGACGTGAATAGGTATCGGCGTCGCTTTTGATTTCGATTCCTGACAGATCCAGGGGTCGCACCAGTATCGCATCAGCACGGGATCTGCCTATCTGTTTTTCTTCTATGATACGGCTTTTGCCATATCGTTCTTCCAGAAAGTCAAATAATGGTTCTCGGATATCCTTGTCGTATAACATATAATTTCTCCTGTCAGTCAGGATGGTTAGCTGACCTATTCCTGAGAATATTTTTATAAAAATATTTTAACCGGACAGGGCAGTTATATCAAGGGATTTCTGAGAGATTATTCCCTATACCTGGATCACCTAAAGATGTGCTCAGCCTGTTTCCTGAAATGGTTGCAATCGATTATATCAGAAGGTATAATAAATTAACTGTTTTTGCAAATACAAAGCGGCAGGAGAAAATAAGAGAATAGTGCAGAGAAGGACAGGAAGGATATGAAAACACAAAGAAAAAACCGGGGAATAACCTTTGCTTATTCTTTGGTCCAGGGATTTTTTTGGATGAGCTTTGCGGCTGTGATGGGATTTTCCAGCGTATATTTGCTGGACTGCGGGCTTACGAGTTCTCAGATCGGCCTGGTTTTGGCGGCTTCCGGAATTATGGCATTTATTATTCAGCCAGTGGTGGCGGATTATGCGGATCAGCCCTCCGCTTTTTCTTTAAAATGGATTGTGATGATTATATGTGCGCTGGCATTTCTGGCATCTGTGCTTCTTTTTGTGGCATATCGGAAATCAGTGATCCTGACAGGTGTTTTTTATGGCTGCTGTGCTGTGTCTTTGCAGCTTTTGATGCCTTTTATCAACTCTCTGGGCACGGAGATGCTCAGCCAGGGGGCCCGGCTGAATTGGGGACTTGCCAGGGGGATCGGATCCGTGGCCTATGCAATGCTGTCTTATGTGATGGGAATATTGACAGCTAGAGCGGGGATCATCGCAGTGCCGGTGGGGATTATGGCCGGGTATGGATTTTTAATTACCGGGGTATTGATTTATCCGTTTGACAGGAAAAGGGAAGGGGCGGGAAGGGTAAAGGAAAGAATGCCAGAGGCAGAAAAACGAAAACAGGGGAAGATGGCGGCATTTTTGAGAAAGTATCCGCGATTTGCCGCTGTATTGGGAGGAACGGTGCTTTTATATATCAGCCATGTGTTGCTCAATAATTTTCTGTACCAGATTATCCAGGCGAAGGGAGGGGGAAGCTTGGAGGTGGGATTTGTCATGTCCCTGTGTGCCTGGGTGGAGCTGCCGCCGATGTTTTTGTTTTCTTATATGCTAAAAAAGGCGGGCAGTGATGTCTGGTATCGGCTTTGCGGGGTTTTTATGGCTGTGAAGGCGGTTGCTTCGTTGTTGGCGCCCTCGCTGCCGGTTTATTATCTGGTGCAGGTGCTGCAGCTTGCCGGTTGGGGGCTGATAGCGATTGCCCCGGTTTATTATGTGAACCGTGTGATAGGAAAAGAAGATGCCATCAAGGGACAGGCGTATTTGGGAATGAGCTATACAGTGGCAACTGTGCTGGCATCGTTGGCCGGCGGCTGGCTGATTGATCTGGCTGGAGTTCAGGTTATGCTGATGGTAGCGTCGTTGGCCGGGGTGGCGGGAGCAGCAGTGGTGATTGGGTTTACAGAAAGAGTAAAGCCGTGAGAAAACAGCTGTCGCCATGGCGGATGTGTGGAAGCGATAGATCTATTATGTCAGTCTTCTTAGATTAAACACTTAAATTAAAAATCAAAACTTCTCAAAAAAGAATTTTACCCTCGGCAAACAAGGGAGTATTTTCTTGTTTGTCGGAGGTATATTTTGTTTGAAATTAATTTAAATTAATTTGTGATACTTCGCTCAGACAGAGTGGCTTTTCGTTTCTAGGCAAAACTCAGGGATTTAAAGACTTCTAAATCCCTGCAAAGTCAAAATTAGCAGATCATTTCCGGCCGCTTCCCGCTCCTTGTTCCATGGCTGAGTATTCTCATCACTAAACTTAATGACATTGGAGTCGAAAGCTCATGTTTGATATGCAGGCATGTCAATATGTTAATAAAAAGTTAATGAAAAAAAGCTTGCTTAATTTAAATTAAATATGTATAATTAATTTAAATTAAAATATGAAAATAAATAAGTTAAATTAATTGCCATATGGAGATGCAGACCTAGAAATCAGAAAACCCGGGAGGAAGAGGATAACAGAGATGAAGGTATCACTGGGGGATGCCCGGTTAAGTTATATGGGGCGGATTGACAGAAAGGACAGGGAAAAGCCGGAATTTATATTTCCGGCAACCTCACTGAGCTTCTGCTTTTGGGGAAAGAAAGCGGAGCTGACAATAGAAAACAGAAGAGCTTGTTGGGATAATTATGTGGGAGCCATTGTGGACGGGCGGCAAAAGAAGTATAAACTGAACGATTGGGGAGAGACTCATCTGGTTTTTATGGAGGAAGAGGAAGAACGGAACCATCAGGTGCTGTTTTTTAAGCGTCAGGACAGCTGCCATGAAATTATACTTAAGAGTCTGGAGCTTTCCGAAGGCAGTGTACTGTTAAAGCCGCCGGAAAGACCGGTCAGAAGAATGGAAGTATATGGGGATTCCGTGTCGGCAGGAGAGGTGTCGGAGGCTGTGGAATATGCCGGCCGACCGGATCCGGAACATAAGGGAGAGTATTCTAACAGCTGGTATTCTTACGGATGGATAGCAGCGCGTAAGCTGGAAGCAGAGATTCACTGCATCGCTCAGGGGGGAATTCCTCTTTTGAACGGGAATGGCTGGGTGGAGCCACCGGTATATCCGGGAATGGAATCCGTATGGGACAAGGTACATTATCATCCGGGATTGGGAGAACCTTCGGACTGGGATTTTTCCTGTTATGTACCTCATGTGGTGATTGTGGCTGTCGGGCAGAATGACAGCAATCCTGATGATTACATGAAAACAGATCCGGAAGGACTGCGTGCGGAATACTGGAGATATCGTTATCGATGCTGGATTCAGGAAATTCGGAGGAAGTATCCTCATGCGGTGATTCTTCTGACGACTACCATTATGAAACACAGCCGGGAATGGGACGAGGCCATAGAAAAGGTGTGCAGGGAGCTGGGAGATGAACGGATCTTTCATTTTCGGTATACCCAAAACGGATGCGGCACCCCGGGGCATATTAGGATTCCGGAGGCGGAGCAGATGGCCGGGGAGCTGGCAGATTATATCAACCGGCTGGAGATCTTGGTGTGGGAGGGCAAAACCGGGGAGGACGGAATGGAAGAGGGCAGAGGAAGAGGAGGAACGACAGGCAGGGATGTCTGAGGAAAAGGAGGAGAGATGGTACAGGAAGTAGAAAAGCATTTACAGGATAAGCTGATTCCCTTCTGGGAGGGGCTTGCGGACTGGCAACAAGGCGGGTTTTATGGGTATCTGGGGTATGATTTAAAGCTGAACAAGCAGGCGGAAAAAGGTGTTATTTTAAACAGCAGGATCTTATGGTTTTTTTCCAATGCTTTTTTGACATTGAAGCAGGAAAATCTGTTGTTATACGCGGAACATGCATTTCTGTTTTTGCGTGATTACTGTCTCGATAAACAATATGGCGGCGTATACTGGTCTCTGGCCTTTGATGGAAAGGCGAAGGACGAGACGAAGCATACTTACAATCAGGCATTTGCCGTGTATGCTCTGGCCTCTTATTATGCAGCAAGCAAAAAAAAGGAAGCTCTGGAGCTGGCATATACGCTTTATGAGCTGATTGAAAGCCGTTGTCGGGATGATGGCGGGTATAAAGAAGCATTTGACCGGAGATTTGTGCCGGCATCTAACGAGAAGCTTTCAGAAAACGGGGTGATGGCAGCTCGCACGATGAATACACTGCTGCATGTGTTTGAGGCATATACGGAGCTTTACCGGGTAGATCACCGGCCAGATGTGGCAGATAAGCTGAGAAAGCTTTTGGATCTGTTTGCAGATAAAGTGTACAATCCAAAGAAAAAGCGGCAGGAAGTGTTTTTTGACGGGGAATGGAATTCTCTGATCGATCTTCATTCTTACGGGCATGATATCGAGAGTTCGTGGCTGATTGACCGGGGATGTCAGGTGCTGGGGGATGAGGGCTATCTCGAGAAGATGAATCCAGTCATTCTGGCATTGGCAGAGAAAATCTATGAAAGGGCATACCGGGATCACAGCGTGATGAACGAGTGTGAGAACGGCGTGGATAATACTGACCGGATCTGGTGGGTACAGGCGGAGTCGGTAGTAGGTTTTCTAAATGCCTGGGAAAAGTGTCCAAAGCGGAAAGAATTTTTGGAGGCGGCAGAGGATATCTGGCAGTATATCAGCCGGGTAATCGTGGATCCGAGAGCGGGATCCGAGTGGTATTGGCGGGTAGATGAGACGGGGAAACCAATTGAGGGGGAGCCGATAGTAGAACCCTGGAAGTGTCCTTACCATAATGGAAGAATGTGTATGGAAGTGATTCGAAGGATGAAGAAGTAACGCTTTGCCGGTGACTGGCAGAAAGCGGGCAGCAGGTGCTGATAATAAAAAATAAATGAGGTGATGGTATGATTCATGAAGGGTATAAGAAGGAGAAAGAAAGGCTGGAACAGCTGACAGCAAGAAGAAACCGGAAAACAGATTTTTATAACGGTATTTATGATCGGTATGAAGATCCGGTATTGACGAGGGAGCATATTCCGGTAGAGTGGAGATTTGATCTGAATGTTGAGACAAATCCTTATTTTATGGAGCGTCTGGGCGTGAATGCGGTGATGAACGCAGGAGCAATTGAGCTTGACGGAAAAATCTGCCTGGTGGTTCGGGTAGAGGGAAATGACCGGAAATCCTTTTTTGCCGTGGCGGAGAGTGAGAGCGGGGTGGATGGCTTCCGCTTTTGGGATGAGCCGGTAATGCTGCCGGATACTTGTCCGGAGGAGACGAATGTATATGATATGCGCCTGACGAAGCACGAGGACGGATATATTTATGGAGTGTTTTGTTCCGAGAGCAAGGATACCTCAGTGAAGGACTTGTCAGCGGCAGTGGCAGCTGCCGGAATCGTGAGGACGAAAGATCTGAAAAGCTGGGAGAGATTGCCGAATCTGGTAACACTGCGTTCGCCGCAGCAGAGAAATGTAGTGCTGCATCCAGAGCTGGTAGATGGAAAATATGCATTTTATACCAGACCTATGGATGATTTTATTGATACAGGCAGCGGCGGCGGTGTGGGGTTTGGCCTGTGTGAGGATATTACCCATGCGGTGATCGATGAGGAGATTATGACCAGCCGGCGTAAGTATCACACGATCACGGAATCCAAGAACGGGGCGGGGGCAGTGCCGATCCGGACAGAAAAGGGATGGATTCACATCGCCCATGGGGTGCGGAATACGGCAGCAGGCTTGCGGTATGTGATCTATGCATTTGCAACAGATCTGAAGCACCCGGAGCAGGTAATTGCAGAGCCTTCCGGTTTCCTGATTGCACCAAGGGGAGAAGAAAGAGTGGGAGACGTGTCAAATGTGGTCTTTACCAACGGTGCTGTGGTGCGGGAGAACGGACAGGTGTTAATCTATTATGCTTCTTCGGACACCCGGATGCATGTGGCGGAGACTACGGTGGAGAAGTTGGTGGATTATGTGTTTAACACGCCGGAGGATCCGGGAAGAAGTGCGGATTGCGTGCGGCAGCGGGTGGAAATGATCCGGAAAAACCAAGAGCTGCTGGCCGGGAAGGAATAACTGCCAGAAGGCATACGGCCGGGAAGCAGGGACAGGGTTTGCAGAGGAAGGGAAAACAGGAGGCGGGAAAGATGGGAGAGATGAGAAGCGATGTGGCTGGGCGGTATCAACTATGGTTGGAATCACCAGTATTTGACAGCGATACGAAGGCGGAGCTTAGAGAACTGGCCGGCAATGAGGCAGAGCTTACGGATCGTTTTTATCGGGATCTGGAATTTGGCACCGGCGGTTTGCGGGGGATTTTAGGAGCCGGAAGCAACCGGATGAATATCTATACGGTGCGCAAGGCCACACAGGGGCTGGCAAATTATATCAATAAAGAACCGTGCGAAAAACAGGGAGTGGCTATTGCGTTTGATTCCCGGCGGATGTCAAAGGAGTTTGCAGAGGAAGCGGCTCTTTGCCTGGCGGCAAACGGCATTAAGGCATATGTGTTTGATTCGCTGCGGCCTACGCCGGAGTTGTCCTTTGCCTTGCGGGAATTAGGCTGCATTGCGGGGATCGTGGTGACAGCCAGCCATAATCCTCCGGAATATAATGGCTATAAGGTGTATTGGGAAGATGGAGCGCAGATTACGGCGCCTAGAGATCAAGAAATTATCAATGAAGTCAATGCTATTGTGGATTATGGCATGGCCAAAACCATGAAATTGGAGGATGCCATAAGCCAGGAACTGTACCAGACTATCGGAGCTGAGATTGATGATCGCTATATGGAGGAGCTAAAAAAGCTGGTAATTCATCCACAGCTAATCCGGGAACAGGGCCGGGACATGAAGATCGTCTATACGCCTCTTCACGGTACGGGAAATCTTCCAGTACGGCGAATTTTAGGTGAGCTGGGGTTTGAGCAGATCATGGTAGTGCCGGAGCAGGAACTGCCGGACGGAGATTTTCCCACAGTCAGCTATCCGAATCCGGAGGATAAGAATGCTTTTGCCTTAGTGTTAAAGATGGCGAGCCAGGTGGATGCGGAGCTGGTCCTGGCTACAGATCCCGATGCAGATCGTTTGGGGATTTATGCCAAGAATCCTGCAACCGGAGAATATGAGGCATTTACCGGAAATATGTCGGGAATGATTATTTTGGAATATATTCTTTCCCAAAAGCAAAAGCTAGGGCAGCTTCCCGAGAATGGAGCAGTGGTTACCACTATTGTATCCGGAAAAATGTCACGGGAGATTGCAAAATGCTATGGCGTAGAAAGGATAGAAACCTTAACCGGATTTAAATATATCGGAGAACAGATTAAGTTCTTTGAACAGAAGAAGGATCATGAGTTTTTATTTGGATATGAGGAAAGCTATGGCTGTCTGGCAGGAACTCATGCCCGGGATAAGGATGCGGTGGTGGCAGTGATGAAGCTGTGCGAGGCGGCAGCTTATTACCGCTCTCAGGGATTGACGTTGTGTGAGCAGATGGAGCGTTTGTTTGAAAAATACGGATATTTTAGTGAAGGCCTTTGTACCGTTACCATGAAAGGCGCGGAAGGCGCCGAAAAGATCCGGGAGCTGCTGGAGAAAATCCGCCAGAATCCGCCGGAGAGGATTGGAGAATACCAGGTTTGTGCTTTTCGCGATTATGAGAAAGGGAGTATGTTTGATTGTAATACCGGCAGGTGGTCAAAAACCAGGTTGCCAAAATCCAATGTGCTTTATTTTGACCTGGAAGGGGACGCCTGGTGCTGTGTCCGCCCGTCAGGTACAGAGCCAAAGGTCAAATACTATATGGGAGTAAAAGGAATCAGCCGTGAAGACGCCGCCGGAAAGCTGGCAAGACTGACAGAAGCGGTAAAAAGGCTGGCCTGAGATCTAAGCGTAAGAGAATAAGCATTGAAAATATTCAGTCTTGGGGGAAGAGGGTGTTGCAAAATAAGTTACCCGTCATTTTTCTTATCCAGTGTCCGGCTGTTCACGAACATTCT